>JAKZTB010000021.1:0-13736 GCA_047517345.1 Alphaproteobacteria bacterium | reverse complement strand
AGTCGCTGGAACTCGGGTAGCGAATGCGGGAATGGGAGATCGGCGCGGTCGAGAACATCCATGGCGCGCTCCCCTATATCCGGTTTGCGCCCATTCTAGCCCTAGTGGGTGTGGGTGTAAACCGGATAGGCAAGGTTCGTTGAATCCGGTCATCCTCAATAGATAAAGCAAGGCAGCAGAACAAATGACTATCGCCTACGGCAATTCCCATCAATCCTGATTTGCTCTAATTGCGCTATACAGAATGAGTATACCGATACTTTGGTGCGTTAATTGCAAAATTCGCGAGTCGGAACCCCGAAGAGATCGAAGCCGAATGGTCACCGTGGGGAAGCGGGTGACCCCGCTCCTCCCGCGCAGGCTCAGCCGGCGGTCGTTGCCGGGCAGTGGGCCCGCAAGAAGGAGCGCACTTGGCGCACCACGAGGGGGATCCGCTCCTCGGGCTCCTTCCACGGAAAGAGGCTCACTTCGGAGTTCGGCGCCAGCAGCGCGGACTCCATGGCCACGGCGTAGGGGTGCGCCGGGATGTCGTCCGGCAGGACCAGGATCGGCGTCTGGCAGGCGCGCACGAAATCGCGGGTCACGGTGAAGACGAAGTCGGCGTCGGTGCGGTACATCCTGTTCAGGAAAGCGTCGACCATCTCCATCGTGATGTCGGGCCGGCGCGCGCACAGCGGCGGGCCCCATGCCTCGATATTGGTGTCGTAGAAAATGTCGGGCAGTTTCGGGCGGACCCCGCTGGGCTGGGCCAGCACGGCGGCGGCGATCCGGTCGGGCGCCCGCCGCAGCAGGTTCCAGATGAAGGGCCCGCCGATGCAGAATCCCATCACCAGGAACTTATCGATCCCCAAATGATCCATCAGGCCGAGTTGGTCGTCGGTGTAGGCGTCCCAGGGCCGCTCGATTTCGAGCGGGCCGGCGGACTGACCGCCATCCGCGTTGCGCAAATCCATCGTGATGCAGCGGTACGCGCCCTTGAATTCCTCGATCGGGTTGAACGGTGCGCCGCCGGCAAGGTAGGAGATCGTCGCATTCAGCCCGCCGCCGGGAATGACTAGCAGCGGGAAGCCGGAGCCGGCTTCTTCGTAATGGATCTGAACGGGACCGTTTTCGTAAACGGGCATGGCGGTTCTCCTTTCCCGGAAAATTTGCGAGCGGGCGCGAATTCAAGACTACGATAATTCCCAAATCGGCGCGGGTCCGAAGTTTATTCTACGAACGCAGAACCGGCGCTAACATATTTATGCACATGCGCACCCATTTGGAGGAACCATCCCATGCCCATCGAACACATCGAATCCGGTGAGATTCTGAGCCAGGCCGTCATGCACGGCGATACGGTCTATCTCTGCGGCCTGACCCCGACGAACCGCGAGCTCGACGTCGCCGGCCAGACCGAAGAGGTCCTGGCCAAAATCGACGACCGGCTGGGCAAATGCGGCGCCGACAAATCGCAACTGCTGAGCGCCACCATCTATCTCACCGACATAAAGCTGAAGCCCGCGATTAACGAAGTGTGGAAGGCATGGCTCGGCGACCTGAACCGCCCGACCCGGGCCTGCATCGGCGGCGTCGAGCTGGAGCCGGGCGTGTTGGTGGAGATCGTCGTCACTGCGGCCAGATAGGCGGCGGCCGCATTTACGGCGGCAACCCGCGCCCTATATGCTTGCGAGCGAGAGAACGACGGCAGACGGAAGGAAATCCCATGCATGGATGGCGTGCCCGGATCGGGCTTTTGGTGCCCGCGGTGAACAATACGATGGAGCGGGAACTCTGGTCGCTGGTGCCGGACGGCGTCACCGTGTCGACGGCGCGCATCGCGTGCGAGCGGGAGGGGACGGCGGACACGCTGCGCGAGATGGAATTCGAGGGCAAGGCGGCCTGCGCGCGGGTGATCATGGCCGAGCCGCATATGGTGCTGTTCGGCTGCACCAGCGCCAGCTTCTATCAGGGCGCGGCTTGGAATGCCGGATTCCAGAAAGACCTGTCGGAGATCGCCGGCGTGCCGGCCATTTCGACGACCGGCGCGATGGTCGAAGGCCTGCAGCGGTACAACGTCCGCAAGGTCGATGTGGTGACGCCCTATGTGGAGACCACCAACGAACGGCTGCGCCGCTACCTGGAAAGCGAGGGCATAGAAGTCGGCAATCTGGGCACATTCGACATGCTGGACATGTTCGACCACGCCAAGATTCAGCCGGGCGATGTTTACCGGAAGGTCAAGGAAACCGTGTCCGAAGAGTCCGACGCCGTCTTCGTCGCCTGCACGCAGGTCCGCGCGCTGGAAGTGGTCGACGTTTTGGAGCGCGACCTGGGCAAGCCGGTGTTCAGCGCCAATCAGGCATCGTTCTGGAAGGCGTTCAAAACCTTGGGTATCGATCCGGGGCTCGACGGCTACGGCGAATTGATGCGTTCGCTGAGCGACCCGACATCCGGCGGCGCGGCCGAGGCGCGAAAATCGGCGTGAACACCCTTTCGATCGGCGTCGATACCGGCGGCACCTTCACCGACCTGGTGCTGCTCGACCGGGCGGCCAGGTCGCTCGCGATCCACAAACTGCCGACCACGCCCGACGATCCGGCGCAGGGTATCCTCCAGGGTATCGAGGCGCTGCTGGCCGCGGCGAAACGGGACGCAGGCGATATCGACCTGTTGGTGCACGGCACGACCCTGGCGACCAACGCGATCTTGCAGCGCCGTCACGCCAAGACCGGCATGCTGACGACGGCCGGCTTCCGCGACGTGCTGGAGATCGGCCGCCAGCGCCGGCCGAGTTTCTATAATCTCGACGTCTCCAAGCCCGTGCCGCCGGTGACGCGCGACTGCATCTTCGAGATAGCGGGACGTCTGGACGAGACCGGCGCGGAAGTCGCGCCGCTCGACGAGGCGGCGGTCCGGGCAGCGGTCGAAGCGCTGCGCGGGGCCGGTATCGAGGCGATCACGGTCTGCTTCATGCACGCCTACGCCAATCCGGCGCATGAGGAAAAGGCTCGCGCGATCGTCGAAGCGCTCTGGCCGGAGGTCTTCGTTTGCACCTCGACGGACGTGCTGCGCGAATTCCGCGAGTTCGAGCGCTTCGCCAGCGCGAGCATCAATGCGAGCCTGCTGCCGGTCATCGACCGCTACCTGGAACGCTTCTCCGCCGGGCTCCGTCGGATGGGCTTGCGGCACGCCCCGCTGGTCATGCAATCGAACGGCGGCGTGGTTTCGGTCGCGACCGTGCGCAAGACGCCGATCAACACCTTCCTCTCCGGGCCTGCCGGCGGCGTCGTCGCGGCGGCGAACCTCGCGGCGCAAGCCGGGCAGCCGAACCTGATCGCCTTCGACATGGGCGGCACGTCGACCGACGTCAGCCTGATCCGCGGCGGCATGCCGACCAAGCGAGGGTTGGTCGAAATGGCGGGATTCCCGGTACGGGTGCCGACCTTGGATATCCATACCATCGGCGCCGGCGGCGGCAGCATCGCCTGGGTCGATCCGGGCGGGCTGCTGAAGGTCGGGCCGCAAAGCGCCGGCGCGGACCCCGGTCCGGCGCTGTACGGGCGCGGCGGGACGGAAGCGACGGTCACGGACGCCAACGTGCTGCTAGGCCGTCTGTCGGGCGACGCGCTGATCGGCGGCGCGATGGACGTCTATCCGGAAAAGTCGGAAGCGGCGTTGCAGACGCTCGGCGAACGCGCGGGGCTCGATCCGGTCGCTACGGCGGCCGGGATCTTGGAGATCGTCAACGTCAACATGATGGGCGCGGTGCGGGTCGTCACCATCGAGCGTGGCGAGGACCCGCGGGACTACGCGCTGGTAGCCTTCGGAGGAGCGGGACCGTTGCATGCGGCCGACATCGCGCGGGAGATCGGTATACGCGCGATCATTGTGCCGCCGCGGCCGGGCCTGCTCTCCGCCGTCGGCTTGCTCGACGCCGATAGGCGCGGCGATTTCAGCGTCACGCGGCTGCTGATCGCAACGGAAGAAAACCTGTCCGCATTGCGGGAGGGTACGCAAATCCTCGCTGACCGCAGCGAACAATGGTGCGCGGAAGAGAATCTAAAACGGGTGTCGCTGGTCGCAGAATGGGCCGTCGATATGCGCTACGCCGGTCAGGCCTTCGAACTGACACTGCCCGTCGTGGACGGCGCGCTGGACGAAGCGGTGTTGGCGGCGCTGGTCGGCGAGTTCCATCACTGCCATAAGGCCCTCAACGGCTACGACATGCCGGACCGGCCGGTCGAGATCGTGACCATGCGCCTCGGCCTCGCCGTGCCGCCGCAGCCCTTCGACCCGCCGAAACAAGCGCCCGCGGCCGGCAGCGCCGATGCGGCCGTCGTTGCACATCGCGACGTTTGGTTTGCAAATACGGGCTTTGTCGAAACGTCCATATATCATCGCGCGAAGCTCGGGCCGGGCCATACAATCGAGGGTCCGGCAATCGTCGAACAAATTGATTCTACTACTGTTTTACCGCCGAATTCTCGGCTTGAAATCGACGCCAAAGGCAATATCTTGATCCGTCTGAGGGAGGGGTCATGAGAAAGCGGCTCGATCCGGTGACGACGGAAGTGATCGGCCGCCACGTGCTTGCCGCGGCGGAGGAGATGGGCGTCACCCTGATGCGCACCGCCTTCTCGCCGAACATCAAGGAGCGCAACGACTTCTCCACTGCCGTGTTCGACGCCAAGGGCGCGGTGGTCGCGCAGGCGGAGCATGTGCCGATCCATCTCGGTTCCATGATCGGCACGATCGCGAGCCTCAAGAAGCGCTTCCCGGAGGACGAAATCAGGCCGGGTGACATGTTCCTCGCCAACGATCCGTACAATGGCGGCGGCTCGCACCTGCCGGACCTCAATCTGGTGGCGCCGGTCTTTCACGAGGGCCGCATCGTCGCATACGTCGCCAACATCGCCCATCATGCCGATGTTGGCGGCATGGTGCCGGGCAGCGAGGCGGCGGTGTGCGAGAGCATTTTTCAGGAAGGGCTGCGTCTGCCGCCGGTACGCTTCGTGCGCGAAGGGGAGCTGTCGCGGGACATCTTCGAAATCGTGCTGCTCAACTCGCGCACGCCGGAGGAGCGGGAAGGCGACCTCAACGCGCAGCTCGCGGCGAACCATGTCGGTGTCCGCGCGATTAGCGGACTGGTCGAACGCTATGGCGCCGGCCTGTTCGAAGATGCGATGGAGTCGTACCTGGCCTTCACCGAACGGCGGTTCCATGCGGCCGTCGCCGACCTGCCGGACGGAACCTATACGGCGGAGGATTTTCTCGGCGGCGACGATCCGGGCGCCCTGGCGCGGCTCGCCTGCACCCTGACTGTCGCGGGCGGGCGGCTGAACTTCGACTTCGAGGGCACCGATCCGCAGCTCCGCACCGCCCGCAACATCCCCCATCAGGCCTTGGTCGCGACGGTATTCTGTGTCGTGAAGGCCTTGCTCGACCCCGACGCGCCGGCGAATGGCGGCGCTTTTCGCGTTATCGGCATCGACGCGCCGCCTGGCACCATCGTCCAACCGGTCGCGCCGGCAGCGGTCGGCACGCGCTCGATCTCCTGCAGCGTGCTGTCGGACGTGGTGCTGGCCGCCCTGTCGCAGGCCATTCCGGGCCGCGGCTTCGCCGGGTCCGGGCCGCATCATTTGCTCGTGCTGGCCGGCACCGATCCGCGGACGGGTCGCTATTTCGTCGATTACGAGACGGTCGCGGGCGCGATCGGCGCGCAGGGCCATCGCGACGGTCTCGACGCGGTGCGCACCCTGACCTCGGGCAGCGCCAACCTGCCGGTCGAGGCGTTGGAGCACGCCTATCCGGTGCGGGTCGAAACCTACGCCTTGCGCAGCGGCTCGGGCGGGGCGGGCGCCTATCGCGGCGGCGACGGGATCGTGCGCGACTACCGCATCCTCGGCGACGACATCACGGTCAGCCTCAGCGGCGAACGGCAGGACGTGGCCGCGCCGGGTATCGCGGGCGGCGAGGACGGCGCCATCGGCCTCTTCATGCGCGACCCGGACACCGCGGCGCGCGAACTGCCGTCGGCCGTCCGCGAGGAACCGCTGCCGCGCGGCACCGTGCTGCGTATCGCGACACCCGGCGGCGGCGGGTACGGCGATCCGGCCGCGCGCGACCTCGAACGGATCAAGAAGGACCGGCGCGAGGGGCGGTTGACCGGACAATGAACACAATTTTCTTCGATCTCGACGGCACCCTGACCGACCCGAAGGAGGGCATTACCCGCTGCATCCAATACGCGCTGGAAAGGCTCGACGCGCCGGTGCCAGAAACCGACGACTTGCTGTGGTGCATCGGCCCGCCCTTGCAGGACAGCTTCGCGCGGCTGCTCGGTGACGAGGCACGGGCGCAAGAGGGCGTGGCCCTCTACCGCGAACGCTTCACCGATACCGGGCTCTACGAGAACGATCTCTACGCCGGCATTCCGGAAACCCTCCAGGCGCTGCACGAGGCCGGAAACCGGCTGTTCGTTGCGACCAGCAAGCCGCATGTCTATGCCAGCCGGATCGTCGATCATTTCGAAATCGACGGCCATTTCGAACGAATTTTCGGCTCCGAGCTGGACGGCACGCGGGTCGATAAATCCGACCTGCTGGCCTATGCGCTGGCGGAAACCGGCGCGGCGGCGGACGAGTGCGCCATGATCGGCGACCGCGAACACGACATGATCGGCGCCGTCAAAAATGGGATGTTTCCAATCGGCGTGCTGTACGGCTACGGCACACAGGAGGAACTGCAGGCGGCGGGGGCGCAGCGACTGGCGGAGGCGCCGGACGAAATCCCTGGCGCGGTCTTGCGCCGGTAGTTCAGCACGTCGCCGCGGCGGTTGAATTCGATGTCGCAGCAGCGCAACAGCGCGGTTTTCAGTTTATGCCGCGCGCGCTGGACGCGGCTCTTCATGCCCGATACCGACAGGCCGAGCCTGTCCGCTGCGGCGGTCTGGCTCAGGCCTTCGATGTCGGTCAGGCGCAGGGCCTCGGCGTAAGGCGCGGGCAGGCTCTCGATCAGCGGTAGCAGGCAGCGCGCGAGCGCCGCCGTCTCCGTATCCGGTTCAGGTTCTGTGCCGGCTGGTTCGCGCGCCGCTGCGTCGTGGGCGTTTGTCTCCCGCGCGTGTTTGCGGCGGTGGTCGGTGATGGCGTTCGCCGCGACCCGGTAGACCCAGGCCGTCGGGTTGCGGGCCTCGGCCAGCTTGTCGCGCGAGCGGACGAGACGCAGCAGGATGTCGCCGACCAGGTCGTCCGCCGCGCCGTCCTCGATCCGGCGGCCGACATAACCGCGCAGCTGTTGCTCGAATGCCGGCCAGGCGGCCTCCGGCAAAGCCTCAGCCCGTGACGCGTTCGGGCTCATCGCAGCAAACCGTCGTGTCTTGCTTGATTTCAGGCGTCTCGTCGTTGACGACATACCATTCCCAGCGCAGGCCGTCGGCTTCCTTGGCGTACACCTTGTCCTGGTCGGCGTGGCAGCAGACCATGCGCTGGCGCGGGCTATCGAGGATATCGGCGTTTTTGAAGCGCGCCTCGGCAGCATCGACGTCGGCGTGGTCGAACGTCTCCACGCCGAGA
The DNA here is from genome assembly GCA_047517345.1 of Alphaproteobacteria bacterium. Taxonomy (GTDB): domain Bacteria; phylum Pseudomonadota; class Alphaproteobacteria; order UBA8366. Next base: position 6,183 of record JAKZTB010000021.1, on the reverse strand, counting down.
TGGTTCAGCCGTTCCGCCGCGCCGGGCCGTTCGAACAGGACCAGCTTCAAGGGCGGCTCGTCGATCGCAAAATTCGCGTAGCCAGGGCGGATCTTGTGCGGCGATGCGCCGAACATCTTGCTGTAGTGGGCGATCGCCTGGTCGAGGTCTTCGACGTTGAGGGCCAATTGTACTCGCATATCCGTAATCCTTCGTCTGAGGGTTGTTTACTTATATGACGATTGGCGCTGGAAAAGGACGCAACTTTTTTCAGGATTCTTTGCCGCGCTCCGAAATCCAGATACCGCCGAGCACGAGAAGCAGGGCGGCGCCATGGAACAGTTCGAAATTTTCCCGCAGGAACAGAATTGCCATGACCGACGCGAATATCGGCACCAGGTTGGTGAAGATACCGGCGCGGTTCGGCCCGACCAGCGTCACCCCCTTCAGGAAACAGATCTGTGCCAGGAAGGAGGGGAAAAGGGTGACCATGCAAACGATCATCCACCCCGTTGCGGTCGGCCATTGCAGCTGACCCAACATCGCCTCGGTCACCGCCAGAGGAATCGAAACGACGAAAGAGACGGCGACCATGGCGGTGAAGAAACCCAGCGACGACACTTCGGGGCGTCGCCGCAACCCGACCGTATAGCCCGCATAGAGGGCGCAGGCGGCGAGCATCAGCAGGTCGCCGGCATTGAATTCAAGCGCCGCGAGATGGGCCAGGCTGCCCGCCGATCCTACGATGACGACGCCGGCGATGGTGACCATGACGCCGAGCATCTGAATCCGGGTCACCAGGACACGAAAGACGGCGAACATGCCCAAAATGACGAAGACCGGCAGCGCACCTTGCAAGATGCTGAGATTGATCGCCGTCGTCGAATGCGCCGCGATGTAGAAGAGCGAATTGAACAGGGCGAACCCGCTGGCGCCCATGACGGCTATGTAGGGAAGCCGCGTGCGCAGGACCGGCCAGTCCCGAACCACGTATCGGCGCGCGAAGACGAGCAGCAGAAGCAGCACGCCGAGCCAGCGGAACGACACCAGCAGCAGCGGCGAAATCTCGCCGACGGCCAGCCGTCCGAAGATCGAATTCGCCGCCCAGCACAAGGCGGCGGTCGCGAGGACCGCGTAGGCGTGAAGGGGGCTGCTTGTGGATTGCGGTTCGGCGGACATCTGCTGGCGTTGTGCGGAAAAGGGAGGAGCCCTGTCTACGATACGCCCGGAGGTGTGACCAGCGCCCTCGGCGGCGCTGCGGCATCATGGCGATCCGGTTTTACGGGCTGGCCCAATCGATCGAACCTTGTTATGTCCTGCCCCCTGCCGGTCGAAGGGGGTAACGGGCTGTGCCGAAGGACTATTTGAACAGGATATTGAACGCGCGCGTCTACGACGTTGCGTCGGAGTCGCCGCTCGAGACGGCAAAGTCGCTGTCCGCGCGGCTCGACAACAACGTGCTGATCAAGCGCGAGGATCTGCAGCCGGTCTTCTCGTTCAAGCTGCGCGGCGCCTACAACAAGATGTTGCACCTGACCGAAAAAGAGAAGGAACGCGGCGTCATCGCCGTGTCGGCCGGCAACCATGCCCAGGGCGTCGCCCTGGCGGCCAAGAAACTCGGCATTCCGGTGACCATCGTCATGCCGGAAACGACCCCCGACATCAAGGTGAAGGCCGTCGGCAACTGGTCGCCGCGCATCATCCTGCATGGCGACGACTACCAGGAAGCCTATGAGCGTTCGCTGGAGATCGTCGAGGCCGAAGGGCTGACCTATGTCCATCCGTTCGACGATCCCGACGTCATCGCCGGGCAGGGGACGGTGGGCATGGAAATCCTGCGGCAATGCACTGAGGCCATCGACGCGATCTTCGTGCCGGTCGGCGGCGGCGGGTTGATCGCGGGGATCGCCGCCTACGTCAAAGCCGTCCGTCCCGAAGTGAAAATTATCGGCGTCGAGCCGGAAGACGCGGCCTCGATGACCCGGTCGCTGGAAAGCAAGCGTCTGGTTACGCTCGACCAGGTCGGCATCTTCGCCGACGGCGTTGCCGTGGCGCAGGTCGGCGCGGAGACGTTCCGCCTCGCGCAGGAGTTGGTGGACGACATGGTGCTCGTGTCGGTCGACGAGATCTGCGCGGCGGTGAAGGACGTCTTCGACGACACGCGGGTGATCGCGGAGCCGGCCGGCGCGCTGTCCATCGCCGGCCTGAAGAAATACGTCGCCCTGCACGATCTGACCGGCAAGACGCTGGTCGCGATCAACAGCGGCGCCAACGTCAATTTCGACCGGCTGCGGCATATCGCCGAACGGGCCGAGATCGGTGAGAAGCGGGAAACCCTGTTCGCGGTGACCATCCCGGAGCGGCCCGGCAGCTTCCGGACGTTCTGCAACATTTTGGGCAAGCGATCGGTCACGGAGTTCAACTACCGTTATTCCGACGTCACCGACGCGCAGATCTTCGTCGGCATCAAACTGAACGGCGGTCAGGAAGAAAAGGCGGCGCTGTTGAAACGGTTCCAGGACGCGGCTATCCGGTCATGGACATCTCCGACAACGACACCGCGAAACTGCATATCCGCTATATGATCGGCGGCCGCCCGCAGAACCTGACCGACGAAGTGATCTACCGTTTCCAGTTTCCCGAACGGCCGGGCGCGCTGCTGAATTTCCTCAACCAGATCGGCGAGCGCTGGAACATCAGCCTGTTCCACTACCGCAATCACGGGTCGGCGTTCGGCCGGGTGCTGTGCGGCATGCAGGTCCCGAATTCGGACATGCCGCAATTTCAGGAGTTCCTCGGCACGCTGGGCTACAACCACTGGCCCGAGACGGACAATCCCGTCTACAAGACGTTTCTCAGCTAGCGGGGCGATCTGTACTGAGTCTCTAACCCACCCGTCACCCTTGGGCTTGATCCGAGGGTCCAGGCCGAAACCACTGTCCGCCATGAAGCTGGATTCTTGGATCAAGTCCGAGAATGACGCGGTGGTGGTTTGCGGGCGAACCCGCGGCCTTCGTCAGGCGATCTCGTGGATTTTGACGGCCGGCGCGGCGCCGTCTTCCAGATCGACGATGACGTAGGTCGCGCCGCGGCCGATCATGTCCGTCGGCGAGCCGGAAAAAGCCGCCATGGCCTTGTCGGTAACCAGCTCCATCGCCGCGTGATGGTGGCCGAGTGCGAGGTAGTCGCAGGCGCTGTCCTCGATATGCTGCATCGGGATCGGCGAGGAGCGGTCGGTTTCGCCGCCATGCGGCACGAAAATACCGTGCCCCATGCCGAGATACCATTTGCTGCCGGCGGGCCGCTCGGGACAGCCGCCCAGGGGGCTGTAATCCGGGGAATGCTCGACCATGCCCTTGCCCCAGACGGCGACGTCCAGCCCATCGACCCGCGCGATCGCGCCGTGTTCGGCCTCGATCATCTGCAAATTGGGGATCCGGTTGAAGTCGTAGCGGTGATAGATCGACCCCGGCTCCAGACAGTCGTGGTTGCCCGGGATCATGACGACCGGCACCGGCTGCTCGGCGAGGATATCCATCGACCAGGCGATCGTCTCGTCCGTTGCGGTGTTGGAATCGAACAGGTCGCCCGCGATCAGCAGCAGGTCCGGCGAATGGCGGCCCATCGCGGCGAGCGCACGCGCGAAGCCGTCCTTGTAGTAGTCGCCGCTGGCGCCGTTCAGGCCGGCGGCGTCGCCATCCAGGTGGATATCGGAACAATGGGCAAGGCGAATTCGGTCGGTCATAAGCACTGCTTTGTCGGGGGAAAACCAAACGCCGCGAGATTTCCCTCGCGGCCGTCCATAGCCAGCAATATAGGGTGTAAACCGGGAAAACCCAAATTTCGGGTGGATTTTCTTGGCCCGCACGGTCTCGCTCGCGCGGATGTCATCGGCTATCCTGCGGCCGGACAAACTAGGGAACTGGGACGTACCGCATGAATTTGAACCTGTTTTCGGAGACATCTGAGCCGCTCGACATGACGTCGTCCGACGAATTCGCGAGCCTGCTGTCGAGTGCGGCAGACCTGTCGATTCCCCATGCTCCGGACATTCCCTACCGGTCGTGCAACATCGTCCTGCGGCACCAGCGCTTCCATTTCCTGGAATGGGGCGCACCGGAGGCGCCGACAATCGTGCTGCTGCATGGCGGGCACCAGTCGGCCCATTCCTGGGACCTGGTCAGCCTGCATCTGGCGCAGAAGTATCGTGTGCTGGCGCTCGACCAGCGCGGCCACGGCGACAGCGAATGGGCGCGCGATTGGGACTATTCCAACAACACCATGGCGCTCGATGCCGAAGCCTTTATCCGCACCATGGGGCTGGAGAAGCCGGTCGTCATGGCGCATTCGATGGGCGGACGGAACGCGCTTCTGCTGGCCAAGAATGCGCCGGACTTCATGCGCGGGCTGGTTATCGTCGATGTCGGGCCGGAGGTGTCGGAGAAGGGCCGCGAGGTTATTTCCTCCTTCGTGCGCAAGAACCAGGAATTCGACGATCTCGAGCATTTCGTCCGGAACGTGCGCAAATACGATCCCTACCGCAGCCGCGAGCACATCGAACGCACCGTCAAATACAACATGATCCAGCGGATCGACGGCAAGTTCGTCAGCAAATGCGATTCGAACCCGCGCCGCGCCGGCGCCGCGCCGCAGACGGCGCAGAACGACAACGTCTCCTTGGAGGAGGCCGGCGGGTTCGACTTCCCGGTGCTGATCGTGCGCGGCGAGACCTCCAACATCCTCGAGCCGGACGCGGCGGAACGTTTCCGGGACGCGCTGCCGCAAGGCCGGCTCGTGACGGTGCCGGAATGCGGCCACAACGTGCATTCGCAGAACACGCATGGATTTATCGAGGCGGTCGGACCGTTCCTCGAAGGCCTGAGCTAAGGGAGAAGACAATGGCATTGATCGAACAGGACATCACCGTCACCACCAAATACGGCCGCATGCCGGGCTTCGCCGCCTGTCCCGACGAGCCGGGCAATTTTCCGGGCATCGTCTTCTACATGGACGCGCCGGGCTTCCGCGAGGAGCTGTGCAACATGGCGCGGCGCATCGCCAAGCGGGGCTATTTCTGCATCCTGCCGGACATGTACTACCGGCTTGGCACGATCCGCTTCGACCTGCCGCGGCGCACCGACGCGATGGGCGCGGTGGTCATGGCCTCGATGGCCCACCTGACCAATGCGGACGTCGTCGACGATACCGCCGGCATCCTCGGCTTCCTCGACGCGCAGGACAAATGCGCGCCGGGCCCGGTCGGCTGCGTCGGGCATTGCATGAGCGGCCAGTACATCACCACGGTCGCGGCCAAATTCCCGACCCGCTTCGCCGCCGCGGCCTCGATGTACGGTGTCAAGATCGTGACCGACCAACCGGACTCGCCGCATCTCTTCCTCGATCAGGTGCAGGGCGAGCTGTTCTACGCCTTCGCCGAGACCGACCCGCACGTGCCCGATCACGTGATCCCCGACCTCAGCGCCGCGCTCGAGGCCGCCGGCACCGCGCACGAGGTGCAAATCTTCCCCGGCACCGAACACGGCTTCCAGTTCGCCGAGCGGGCGGTCTACCACCCCGTCGCGGCGGAAGCGGCCTGGGACAAGCTTTTCGCGCTATGGGAGCGGCGATTGAAGTAGGGTACGCCAAAATCTGCCAGCAGGCGGCCTTCGAGGGAGGACAGAAAATGCGCGTGGTCATCGCAGACGTGCGCCTAATCATTATTCCCCATACTCTCAGGATCTTAGTCGATATATAGACTTTTTGAGGCAAATATTGTGACAAGCCAAAATCCAGCATAGTCCTATTTGATAGCATTAATTTGGCGCAATCAGTGACCACCGATTAACTCCTTTTGGTAGCGTTCAAACTCTTAGTGGATCTTCTCCAAAGCGATTGTTTCCATCTGTTCCCTTTAGACACATAAGTACTAAAATCCAAATCGGTCGGACTATTGGAACTAAGCAGATAAATATCCAACATCCACTCCTATCTGTATCGTGCAGTCGTCTTACGATAACTGATAAAAATGGCATAGTTGCTACCAAAGAAAATATGAGACCGATTATTCTTAACAGCCCGTTGACGAAGTTGGCACTGGACACAAGCGGCCTGGTCTGATTCTTTGACGTTCTGATTTGACCGGGGGATTCGCTGATGACGATGGGACAGCAGAAGGATCGTCAGGGGGGTAGGCTGGGCGGAGAT
>JAKZTB010000020.1:0-19342 GCA_047517345.1 Alphaproteobacteria bacterium | reverse complement strand
CGGTTCTACCCGTTCAACGCCTTCCGCTCATTGCTCGGCATCGCGGGCGACACCTCTGCTCCAACCTATGCCGAGCTTTACTCGGGAGAGTGGCGGCACCCTAAATGTAGCGGTCATGGGCGTTAACCGGATAGGCAAGGTCGATTCTTCGGCGGTCCGGCCCGAAATAGGATCCGCAACGGATGTAACCGCGATTGTGTTCGATGATCGCGGCAATCCGGTCGTACAGCCGCTTCGGCGTCACCGGTTTGACCAGGAATTCCGTAACCCCTGCGTCTCGCCCCATCATCACGCGGCGGCGCTCGGAATAGGCGGTCAGCATGATGACGGGGAGGAATTGATTGGGACTGTCGCGGCCCGTGCGGACACGCTTTACGAATTGCAGACCGCTGACCGGACGCATATTCCAGTCGACGATCGCCAGGTCAGGGGTAAATTTTCGAAGCTCGTTCCATGCCCTGCCGCCGTCCGAAACGGAGACGATATTATTGATGTTGAAGGCGGTTAACACGTCGCGCAACAGCGTGCGCATCGTGAAATTATCTTCAACGAGCAGGACATTCACATTTCGCAGTTCGTAAGCCATTCGGATTGCGTAATATGCCGCGCTGTTGATTTCAGACCTTAGGTTATTCAATCTAGGCTGGGCGCAAACATCAACGTATTTCCAACATCGTATACGCATTCGGGAATCCGGGGAGCAAAAACAACGATGAGTTTGAAATGCGCCATCATTCCGGTCACACCGTTTCAGCAGAACAGTACTTTGGTGTGGAACGGGGACACCATGGTCGGGGCGTCGATCGATCCGGGCGGCGATATCGACCATATCCTGAGCACGCGGGATGAAGTGGGAATCCGCATCAAAAAAATCTTCCTGACGCACGGCCATCTGGATCACGCGTCGGGGAAAGCCGCCGCCGTGACGCCGGATCGCTGGCTGAAAGGCGGCGATACGGTGGAAGCCGGCGGGTTGACCTTCGACGTGCGGCACTGTCCGGGGCACACGCCGGGACATGTGGTGTTCTTTCACGAGCCGTCGCGCTTGGCCATCGTCGGCGATGTGCTGTTCCAGGGGTCGATTGGGCGAACCGATTTGCCGCGCGGCGACCACGAAACGCTGCTGCGGTCGATCCGGGAACAGCTTTGGCCACTGGGCGAGGACGTCGTCTTCGTCCCCGGACATGGCCCGACATCGACCTTCGGCAACGAACGGCAGACGAACCCTTTCGTCGCGGACGGCCTGTTTTAGGCGCCGGGCATGAAACGCGGTTTGGTTCTAACCGCGATCCGCGCGTAACATGATCCGAGAACAGCAAGGGAGAACGCGATGCTGACCGAAACCCAGAATATCAGTGTGGAAGACATCGAATATTGCCGTCACGGCGAGAGGTCGATGATCTTGCGGCTGTTCCGCCCGGATAGCGCGGGGCCATTTCCCGTTGTGCTCGATCTGCACGGCGGCGCCTGGAACAAGGGCAGCATCGACGATTGCACGGCGCGCGGCGAATATCTTGCCGAGCGCGGGATCGCCGCGGCGGCGCTCGATTTCCGCCACGCAGCGGACGGCTACCCAGCATCGCTGATCGACATCAACCACGCGATACGCTGGCTCAAGGCGAATGCCGAGAGGCTTCGGCTTGATCCGGATCGCGTCGCGATTACCGGACAGTCGAGCGGCGGGCATCTGGCCATGCTGGCGGCGATGCGGCCGGACGATCCTCGTTATGCGTCGCTCGCGATCGAAGGGTCCGACGTCAATGCGCGGGTCTGCTGCGTCGGCATGACGTGGCCGGTGATCAACCCGATCTCGCGCTACCGCTACGCGCTGCGCGGCCGCGAAAGCGACAATCCGCCGGGTTGGATCGGCGATATCCCGGAACGCCACGATACCTATTGGGGCACGGAAGACGCGATGATCGAGGGCAACCCGATGCTCGCCCTGGAACGCGGCGAAGCGGTCGAAACGCCGCCGGCAATCTGGGTGCAAGGGCGCCCCGATCCGATTCACGACTACCGCGACCCGGAATCGCCGCTCGACCTAAACGAGCCGGAACGGTTCGCCGCCAACTACCGCAAGGCGGGCGGCGAAATCGAGATCGCCGATATCGACCAGGCGACCCGCGCCGGCAGCACCTCGTTCGAACCGCTCGCGGAGTTCTTCCGAAAACACCTGGTGTGAGGTTTTAAACCTTTAAGAGCCTGGCTCTCAGGCTTGATCGCCGAAACGGCGGTCCAGAAACGCCAGTACGTCGGCCGCGCATCGGTCGGGTACGGCGTCGCAGATGTTGTGCGGCATGCCCTCGTAGGCCAGGAACTCCACATCCGGGATCGTCTCGCGCATGACGTCGTAATTCTCCGTGCCGCCGACCGTCTCCGCGCCGGGCATCACGATCAGGGTCGGGCAGCGGATTTCGCCCGGCCGGTCGCTCCAATCCAGGGTCGTCATCAAGCCGATGAAGCGGCCGATGAACGCGGTGTCGTTGCCGGCGCACTGGTCGAGGAAAAACGCGACGATGCCGGGATCGGTATTGTCGAGGTCGAAGCGGTCGGCGATGGTCTCGGCGAGAAACGTCCGCAAGCCTTTCTCAGCGACCTGCGGCAGCCAGCTCGCCGCCTGGGTGTTTTTCAACCCCGTCGTCGATCCGAACAAGCACGCGCTGTCGATCCGCGCCGGATACGACATCGCCAGGTGCTGGGTGAGGTACCCCCCCGCGGAGTTGCCGGCGAAATGCGCGCTTTCGATATCCAGACGGTCCATCATATCGACCACGTCCTGCACCAGACGGTCCATCGTCAGCGGCAGATCGGCGGGCGGGATGCCGGACTGTCCGTGGCCGCGCAGATCCATGCGGACCACGCGATAGTGCCGGGCCAGTAGCGGGACCCAGGCGTAGAAACGCCGCGCATTGCCCATCGCCGAATGCAGCAGGATCAGCGTCTTCGCGTCCCGCCAGGGATCGGTGAAATCGTCGATGCAATAGGCGATCTCGAGGCCGTCGCTGGCCTGGAACGTTTCCATCCGATCGACCTTTCGCCGTTTAGGCCGACGACATCACATGGATGACGCGGTCGGCGAGCATGTCCTTGGTCTTGGCGCCGTACGCTTTCATGTGGTCGGAGACCGCATGCGCCTTCAGGTGGTCGAGGCTCGCCCATTTTTCGATGACGACGAAGCTGTCCTCGCCGAACCGGGTCTGGAACCCGCCGACGCCTTCCGCGTCGACCGTGGCGCCGTACTCGATGCAGCCATCCTCTTCCTTGACGGCCGGCACGTTGGCGCGGAACAGGCCGAGGACCTGATCGCGCAGGCCGGGCTTGGCGGTGATGACGGCGATGACATGGACCATGCTCATGGCGTTTCTCCCTCGTGTGTCCGGTTGGTTGGCGTCGTTTATAACTTGCGGGACCTTATTCCGCGAGACTCAGCCATTCGATATCTTCGTGCGCGCCGATGATCGCCATGGCGTCGACTTCGACCAGCATTTCCGGGTCGGCCAGACCGGAAATCCGGCAGCCGAGCGAGACAGGCCGGCTGTCCTCGAACCAGGCCGGGCCTTCGCCGTAGGGGCGGTTCTGCTCGGCGCGGTCGATCGTGAAGGTACGCCGCCGCACCACGTCGTCCAGGGTCGCGCCGGCCTGTTCGAGGGCGTCGCGGATGCCTTCATGCGCCAGATCGTATTGCGCCGCCCAGTCGCCCACGGCGCGGACGTTGCGGTCGGCATCGATCGAGGTGCAGCCGCTGACATGGACCACGTCGCCGACGCGCACGGCGCGCGAATAGCCGCGCGGTTTCTCCGCCTGGTTCTCGGTATAGATCGTCTGGCGGTCGCCGGCGGAGCCGATGATCGCTTCCACTTCGATCTCGACCAGCATTCCCGGCACCATCAGGGCCGGAATTCCCAACAAGGTGCAAGGCGGCCGCAAATCGCCGAGCGCTTCCTGCCGCGCCTTCCGTTGCCCGTCCGATTGCGTCATGTCGGTGAGGAAGACCTTGGAATAGACCATGTCGCCGAGCGACCCACCGGCTTCTTCGATGGCCTGCTGGATCGTCGCCATCGTGACCTGGCTCTGCCCATAGACGTCGCCCGGGCTGGCGACGTCGCCACTATCCTGTAACGCCGTCGTGCCGGCGACGAAGATGCGGTCGTCGACCCGCACGGCGCGGCTGTATCCGTAGGCCTCCTCGGTGGGCCGGCCGGAGGAAATGCGCTGCGCGTTCTTCTCGGCCCCGTCGACGGCATCGAATTCGATCTCGATCAGCTGTGCGGGGCGGGCCAGCCGGTTCACGCCGACCAGGGTCGAGGCCGGCCGCACGTCGCGGAAGTACTTGCCGAGCGCGCGCGCCGCGTCGTCGGCGACGCTCATATCGGTGATGTAGGTCCGGGTGCGCACCACGTCTTCCAGCCGCCCGCCGGCCTTGCCCATGCTTTGCCGCGCGATATCGACGATGGTGTCGACCTGCTTGGCGATGTCGCCTTCGCCGATGACGTTGCCTTCGGTGTCGATCCCGGTCGTGCCGGACTGCATGACCATGTCGCCGACCCGCAAGGCCCGCGAATAGTGCGCCAGATGCTCGAGCGGCCGGCCGGAGCCGACATTGATGCGGCGATAGCGTCCCATGATGATTGCCCGGTGGTTTTTGTTGACCAAAGCCTAGCAGCAACCCCTGCCGGGGTCACGCCGCCGCCATTTGCCTGCGCACCGGAAGGCGCTACCATGACGGAGTCGGATTGGGCGCTGGGGTGGCTCGCATTATGGCAGGCAGGAAACGTCCGAATCCCCATAACATCGCAGCATGGCTCGCCGGGTTGGGTTTCGCCGTGATTGCGGCTTGCGGGGTTGCGCGGGCTGCAGGCGACGACAGGGCGTCCGACCGGCGCGACATGCTGACGATCATCCAGGCGCATGCGCGATACGCGCCGGAGGCGCTGGGCCGCGACTACGTCGATGCCTCGGTGATCGACGCCATGGCGCGGATACCGCGTCACCAATTCGTACCGTCGCCACAGCGCAACCGCGCCTATGCCGACCGGCCGTTGCCGATCGGATTTGGCCAGACCATCTCGCAGCCCTTCATCGTCGCGCTGATGACCGATCTTTTGCGGGTCGAAAAGGACGATGTCGTGCTCGAGATCGGCACCGGATCGGGCTACCAGGCGGCGGTCCTGACGCCGCTGGCGCGGCGGGTCTACAGCATCGAGATCGTTCCGGCGCTGGCGGATCGCGCAAAAGCGACGCTGCAACGGCTCGGTTACGCCAATGCCACGACGCGCGCGGGAGACGGCTATTTCGGCTGGGCGGAGGCGGCGCCGTTCGACGCCATCGTTGTGACTGCCGCGGCGAGCCATATCCCGCCGCCCCTGGTCGAACAGCTGAAGCGCGGCGGGCGCATGGTGATCCCGGTCGGCAATCCGTTCGCCGTGCAGCAATTGGTGCTGGTGGAGAAGGGACAGGATGGACGCGTGCGCACGCGCCAGCTTCTGCCGGTCCGTTTCGTGCCGCTGACCCGAAAACGCGACGAATGATCCTGTCGGCGATCGCGCTGGTTTCGGCCGGAATCCTGGCCTATGAGGTGCTGCTGATGCGGCTGCTCGCCATCACGCAGTGGCAACACGTCACCTATATGGTGATCAGCATCGCGCTGCTCGGTTACGGCGCCAGCGGCACCTTTCTGGCCCTGACGCTCGACCGGTTGAAGCCGCATTTCGCGGCCGTTTTCGCCGCGGGCGCAGCGCTGTTCGCGATCACCGCGGTGGCGGCGTTCGCGATTGCCCAGCACGTGCCGTTCAACGCGCTCGAGGTAATCTGGGATCCGCGCCAGCTGTTGTATCTTTTGGCGCTCTACAGCCTGTACACGGTGCCGTTTTTCTGCGGCGCAACCTGCATAGGGCTCGCATTCGCCTGTTTGCGGGACCCGGTGGGGCGTATCTACCGATACGACCTGATGGGCGCGGGGGCCGGTGCATTGACGGTGGTTGCGGCGTTGTTCTGGCTGAAGCCGACGCAGGTGCTGCCCGTCATCGCGGCTTTCGGATTCGCCGCGGCCGCGTTGGTGAGCCTGTCCGGTCCCGCCGCGCGACGATGGCGATCCGCCGGTGTCTACGCCGTTTGTGCGGTTTTCGCCGTGCTCGCAATTCCCAGTGCGGGGATCGATCTGAAGATTTCCCAGTTCAAGGGGCTGCGCCAGGCGCTCACGGCGCCGGGCGCCCGTGTCGTGGCCGAGCGGTCGAGTCCGCTTGGTCTGGTGACCGCGGTGCGCAGCCCTGTGATCCCGTTTCGCCATGTGCCGGGATTGAGTCTCAACGCGACGATGCCGCCGCTTGCTCAAGCCGCCATTTTTACCGACGGTGGCGGGTTGAGCGCCGTCACCGCCTTCGACGGCCGGCGCGCACCGCTTGCCTATCTCGATTTCACGACCATGGCGCTGCCTTATCATTTGCTCGACCGCCCGCGCGTCCTCGTGCTGGGCGCCGGCGGCGGTGCGGATGTGCTGGCCGCCCTCTATCACGAGGCGGAACAGGTCGATGCCGTCGAGCTCGATCCCAACGTGATTCGCATGGTCCGCGAGGATTTTGCCGATTTCGCCGGCGGGCTCTACGACCGCCCGGATGTCAGGGTGAGGATCGTCGAGGCGCGCGGTTTCGTTTCCCGGCATACCGCACGCTACGACCTGATCCAGCTGCCGTTGCTCGACTCCCTTGCCGCAGGCGGCACGCGAAGTATGCGCGAGAGCTATCTCTATACCGTGGAGGCGTTCGACGATTTTCTCGAACGCCTTGAGCCCGGCGGTTATCTCGCGATTTCGCGCTGGCTCAAACTGCCGCCGCGCGACGGCCTGAAGCTGTTCGGCACGGCGCTGGAGGCGCTGGCCAATGCCGGAATCGAACAGCCGTCGCGCCGTCTCGCCTTAATCCGGAGTTGGAATACAACGACCTTGCTGGTCAAGAACGGGCCGCTCACCGCGGACGACATCGCCCGTATCCGGGATTTCGCCGAGGCCCGTTCCTTCGACCTCGCTTTTTTGCCGGACCTTCAGGCAGCGGAGGCCAATCGCCATAATATTCTGCAACAACCGTATTTGTTCGAAGGCGCGCGGGCGCTCGCCGGTCCGGTTCGCGAGGCGTTTCTCGACGCCTACAAGTTCGACCTCCGCCCGGCGCGCGACGACCGCCCCTACTTTTTCGATTTCTTTCGCTGGCGCGCCTTGCCGGAACTGCTTGCCTTACGGGCATTGGGGGGCGCGGCGATGCTCGACTGGGGGTATCTGATCCTGTTTGCGACCCTGGTCCAGGCGGCCGGACTGAGCCTGATCCTCGTTCTTCTGCCGCTTTGGATCGGGCGGCGGCCGGCGCGCGTGGTCGGCGGGCCGCGCTTGGCCGGCTATTTCTTCGCCATCGGCATTGCGTTCCTGTTCGTCGAGATCGCCTTTATCCAGCGTTTTCTGCTGTTCCTGAGCCACCCGGTCTACGCGGTTGCGGTTGTCCTGACCGGCTTCCTGGTATTCGCCGGATTGGGGGCCGGCGCAGTGCCCCGGCTGACCGCACGGCTCGCCGGTGCGCGAATTTCGGTGCTGGAGTTGGCGATCGCCTGTATCGCCGCGCTTGCGGTGGGCTACATCGTCGCCTTGCCGCCGCTGTTCCGTGCGCTGATGCCGCTCGGCGACCCGTTGAAGATCGCGATTTCGCTGTTGCTGATTGCGCCGCTCGCGTTCTGGATGGGGATGCCGTTCCCGCTGGTGCTGGCGCGCGTTCGCACGCATATGCCGGACCTGGTGCCCTGGGCGTGGGGCATCAATGGGTGCGCGTCCGTATTGAGCGCGATCCTCGCCACGCTGCTCGCCATCAATCTCGGCTTTACCATTGTGGTGTTGATCGCGGCCGGTCTCTATGTCATCGCCGCCGTGACGGTACGGGCGCCGCTTGGTATAAGCGGAACGCCTGGATAAATGCACGAGCGAGAACTTCGAAATGAGCGGATCACAGGACTTGTCGATCGAACCGCTGACGCCCGTCTTCGGCGCGCGCGTATCGGGCATTTCGATCCGCGATGGCGTCGACGACGCGACATTCGCCGCGATCGAGGCGGCGTTCGAGGAATATTCGGTGCTGCATTTTCCGGATCAGCCGGTCGACGATGAGGCGCAGATCGCCTTTTCAGAGCGCTTTGGCGCGCTGGAAAGCACGCTTCCCGGCGCCGTCGGGGCTGGCTCCAAGGTTGCCCGGATCACCAACATTCTTCCCGACGGGCGTTTGAAGGACCCCAACGGCCAACTCGCCCTGTTCACGCGCGCGAATATCTTCTGGCACACCGACAGTTCGTTCAAAGCGGTTCCGGCAAAGGCATCCCTGCTGTCGGCGCGGCAAATACCCGAGAATGGCGGCGATACCGAGTTCGCATCGACGCGCGCCGCTTACGCCTCGCTGCCGGCCGAGACACAGGCGCGGCTCGAAAGGCTGGTCGTGATCCATGACATCGCCCATTCGCGGGCCATGCTGACGCCGGAGGCACTGAGCAAGGAACAGCGCGAAGCCATGCCGCCGGTCGCGCAGGCCCTGCTGCGCACTAACCCGGCGAACGGCCGCAAATCCCTGACGATCGGCAGTCATGCGTCGCGCATCGACGGTTGGGGGCAAGCGGAATCGAAAGCGCTGCTGGACGAACTTATCGCGTCCGCGACGCGGCCGGAAAACACCTACCGGCATCGCTGGACGGTCGGCGATATCGTCATGTGGGACAACCTTGCGGTCCTGCACCGCGGCCACGAATACGACGAAGTCGGCGAACGCCGCCTGATGATCCGAACCACGCTTGCGGGCGTGGGACCGACGGTCGTGGATGGCGCGATTCAGACAGGCAACTAAGCGGCCCTAATGTCTGTTTTCGAGAATTCGGAACCTTTGAACAGAAGCGGTTCGCCAGATACAACGGCAAGTGCGTAGACCGCGCAATCGCCGAAATTGAGGGCCGCTGCATGCCGACCTTTGCCAAATTCGCTATATGCCCGCCGCGCTAGGAACGCTTGCTCCGCATCGAAAGGTTGGATCTCAAGCTCGGCCTCGCGAAGAAAACCGTCGAGCGCCGCGGCACCTTCGTCGCCTTTCCGGCTGTGGGCGATAATTCCTGCTTCCAGCACGGACACGGCGGAGATCAGGCGCAACGTATCGCTTTCCATCTTTCCGATAAAGTTATCGGCGTCCGCTTCGCCATTCAAAATGGCTATTACCGCTGAAGTGTCGACGACCATCAGCCTGGCAGCCCGGATTCGTCGTAACCGAGTATTTCTTCGTCGCTACGGCTGTCCCGCGTCGGGAGGGCGGCGTAGCGCTTGCTGATCGACTTAACGCGCTCTGCAAAGCCATTTGAGCTGGCGCGCCGCCGTTCGCGATTTAGCTCCGCTTCCAATGCGCCTATCACGGCGTCGGTGATCGACATATTTCGCCGCCGCGCCAATTCGCGCGCGAGTCGATCTGCTTCGGGGTTTTTTATGTTGAGGGCCAATTTCTTCTTTCTTCCTTTATTTCTGTATTCTTTAAATATAGTGCGGCGAATCAGTATGGTAACGAATTTCGATAGCGCAGGTTGCTCTAAATTTCCGTGGCGAATGCCAGTAATCGAAGCAGCACGCTACAATGGGTAAACCAACAATATATCAATCCGTCGCGAATCCAGGACAACGATACGCCGCCGGAAACGCGGGGTATCGCCGGACACATCAATCGAGTCGAGGTATTTGCCGCAGGCGAAGGTTTCCATGTCGCCGTTCTGCATCGTGCGGTTCACGATGAAGTTCGTGCGGGCGCTAAACGTGTCGGTGGAATTTCTGTGCAGTCGGGGCCGTTCCATGACATGGGTGTAGCGATGCGGCTCGAAAATGTTCGCCTCGCGCATCGCCTTGACCCGGTCTTGCATCATGCCCTTGCCGTCGCAATGGATGATGCCGATCGCGTGCCCGGCTTCGAAGCTCTCCTGCGAGATGATCTGGTAGAAGCCGGTGTCGGTGAAATATTCCGGCCAAGCCTCGATCCGGTCGTCGTCGATACTGTGGACGTAATCCGCGAACATGTCCTCGATCCGGACCCGGATGAGCGTGTCGTCCCTCTCGACGATGCCGGGCGCGGCGACCGCCATCAGTCAAAACCCATAATCTCGCGGTAACCCTGCCAAAAACCGCGGATCGAGGTTTCGGTCGCACGGGACCCTTCGCTGGGTCCGACGTCGCGGCCACCCATCTCCAGGAACTCCACCGCATCGTCCGAGCTGCCGCGCGTGCCGCGTTCGACGAACTCGTTGATGCAGCCATCCTCCAGCGACACCAGCCCGCCGGCCCCGGTCAGGTTGGCCTGGTTGATGCGCATGCGGGTCTGCTCCTCGTCGTCGTCCTCATAGCCGAGATACATCCAAAACAGCTCCGTTCTGTCTATGCCGCGCGGCACGAAATGCCGGACGGCGAGCGAGTTCAGGGTCAGCTGAACGGCCAGGGTCGGGAACAGCGCCTGGATGCTGTGCGTGATCCCGTCCTCGAATTCCGGCCAGGCATCGAGCATTTCCGGGCCCGCCAGATTCGAATCGTACTGCGCGGCGTGGACCTCCGCGTATTCTTCGCTTTCCTCAAGTTGTGCGCGTTTGGCGTAGCTGATGCCGTGCCAACCCTTGTCGGACAGCGCGATGCCGCCATCCATGTCCAGCCGGTTGACCTTGAACGTCGTGTAGAAAGTGTGCAGCAAGGTCGCATGATAGGAGTCGCGGACGTTTTCGGCGTACAGCTTCCAATTATGCTTCATGACCTGGCTGTGGAAGCCGAGCAGTTTGAGCGGCCGTCCCAAGTTGCGCCGGACGTGATGATCCATATCCGGACCGAGAAATTCTGGGACGGGCACGGTTTCATCCGAGAACGTGCCGAAGACGAGGCCGCAATAGACTTCGACCCGCAGCGGTTCCAGGCGGTGCTTCTTCGGGTCGAAATCCTTCGGCATGCCGCCCTTGCCACGAATGCCGTTGCGGAAGGCGACACCGTTCAGCTTGCCGTTCAGATCGTATGTCCAGGAGTGGTAGACGCAGGTAAGATTCTTGCGGTTGCCCCGTTCCTGCAGGCAGACCAGCGATCCCTTGTGGGCGCAACGGTTGACCATCGCATGGACGTCGCCGTTTTCGTCGCGCGTGACGATGACGGGAATTTCGCCGACGAAGGTGGTCTTGAAGTCGCCCGCGTTCGGGATGTCGATATCGAGGCACAGGAAATGCCAGATTGGTCCTCGGAATATCTTTTCCTGTTCCAGGGCGTAGATGTCCGGGTCCGTATAAAGGCGATAGGGGACGCGAGTGACGCCTCCTTCGGGCCATTCAAAGGAACCGTTCGTTCGTTTCGCAGCGGTTTCGGTCATGGCGAATCCACCTAAGTCTTTCAATTGGCGTTCTCATTCGAACGAATATCGACGGCGATGTCCAGCCAGCGTTGCGGTGTCACGGTGGCGCGGTCGCCGCGCCGCAGCAGAGCCGTCGTCGTTTCCGATTCTATCACGGCCGGCCCGGCGATCATCTGTCCCGCCGGCAGGATGTCGAGATCGTAGATCGGTGCTTCGATCCAACCGTCGAGATAGATGCGCCGATGCGTTGTGGGTGCCGCGTCCGGCCCGGTCGGGACGGGTGCTTCGTCCGGCGTTTCCGGCAGGACGCCGACGACCGCGATGCGCGCGTTGACGAGCACCACCTCCTGGTCTTTCAGGGAATAGGTGAACAATTCCTCGTGGCGCGCGTGGAAACGTTCCGCGACCTGTTGCATCAGGTCCTGCGCTTCCCAATCGACGGTGTCGAGCGGCACATCGATCTCGAAAACCTGCTCGCCATAGCGCATGTCGGCGAGGCGGCGCAGCCGGACGGGACCGTCGAACCATTCGGCGAGGCGCGCGCGTCCTTCCGCTTCCATTTCGGCGTACAGGTCGCGCAACGTATCCACGCCCAAGACGCCCATGTCCCCGACATGCGTCCGGCTGACCTCGAAGCGCAGGTCGGAAGCGAGCATGCCCCAGGCCGACAAGACGGAAGCGACTCTCGGCGCAATGACCCGTTTGATCTCGAGTTGCCGGGCGAGATCGGTAACGTGAAGCCCCGCTGCGCCGCCGAACGACAACAGCGCGAAGCGGCGGGGATCGACGCCGCGCCGTACCGAGATCAGGCGAATCCCTTCTGCCATGTTGGTGTTGACAACCTGATGGATTCCAGCCGCCGCCGATGTAACGTCGATCCCGAGCGATTGCGCGACCCGGTCGACCGCCGCTTTCGAAGCCTCGACGTCGAGCTGCTGCCGGCCGCCGAGGAAATTGCCGGCGTCGAGGTAGCCCGACACCAGATTGGCGTCGGTGACCGTGGGTTCGGTGCCGCCTTGGCCGTAGCAGGCGGGGCCGGGATCCGCGCCGGCGCTTTGCGGTCCGACATGCAGAACGCCGCCCGCATCGACCCGCGCGATCGACCCGCCGCCGGCGCCCAAGGTAACGATGTCGAGGCTCGGCAAGGCGACTCGCTCGTTCGCCACCGCCCGGTTGGCGGACAAGGTCGCTTCGCCGCCGACGATCATCGAAATGTCGCTGCTGGTGCCGCCCATGTCGAAGGGAATGAGGTCCTGCACGCCCATCATCCGGGCCGAATGCCGTCCGCCACCGACACCGCCTGCAGGTCCGGAAAGGACCGTTCCCGCGGCCAGACGCACGGCTTCGACGACCGGCGCGACGCCGCCATGCGACAACATGATCAGCAGGGTGCCGCTGTAGCCCGCTTCGGCCAGCCGATCGGCGAGCCGGGTCAGGTACCGCTCCAGGATTGGTCCGACCGAGGCGTTGACGACCGTCGTCGAGACCCGCTCGAATTCCTTGATCTGCGGCAGGACGTCGGACGATAGCGAAACATAGGTGTCGGGCAGCGCTTTTTTCAGGGCCTCCCGTGTCGCCATTTCATGACGGGGATCGCGGTAGGAATGCAGATAGCAGACGGCAATAGATTCTACGGATTCCGCTTTCAATTCGGCTATGGCTTTGTTGAGGGAGCGTCGGTTCAGCGGGATCCGCACCGTGCCGTCGGCATCGATCCGCTCGCGCACGCCAAGCCGCAGATAGCGCGGTACCAGCGGTTCCGGCGGCGCCAGACGGAGGTTGTAGCGCTCCGGCTTCAGGCCTTCGCGCATTTCCAGCACGTCACGGTGGCCGTCGGTCGTCAGCAAACCGACGCGCGCGCCCTTGCGTTCGAGCAAGGCGTTGGTGGCGACGGTGGTACCGTGCACGATCCGCTCCACTTTCCGAAGGAGGTCGCTTACCGAAAGGTTCAGCCGTTCCGCGAGACGGTTTAAGCCATCGATAACGCCGATCGACTGGTCTTGCGGCGTAGACGTCGCCTTGGCCAGGGTGACTGCGCCCGCGTCGTCAATCGCGACGACATCCGTGAAGGTGCCGCCTACATCGATGCCGATGCGATACATATCTCGGACAGGCTCCTAAGGAGACCCGGTGACGATGCCGTTGCGCGCATCCTGCGCACGGGCTTCGGCATTTCTATTTTTTGGATCGCCCCAGCCGCCACCGCCGGCGGATTCGACGACGAACACGTCGCCCGCGCGAACCGGTATACCCTCCTCCTTGGTCTTGAGAACGCGCACCGGCCTGCGTTTGGAGCGCAGGGTGTAGCGATGCGGTGCGCTGTCCGCGCCGCCGACGAGGCCGCAGGAACCATGCCGTGCGCCCTCGCCAGCGGTATTCGCGACGCAATCCGTACCGGTTTCGACAACCATTTCCATTACCGCGCCGGAGCCGCCGCGAAACTGTCCGTCGCCGCCGGAATTCGGCCGGAACTCATGCCGTTTGAAAAACAGCGGGAAGCGCGATTCGGCGACTTCTATGCTGCCGAACTTGAGCCCGCCGGTCGAATGCCACTCGCCGGCCGTGTGCCAGCCATCGCCGCCGGACGATGCGCCGGCGCCCGGGCGGGCTTGAAACATGTGCCAGATAAACGATTTGCCGGTACGCGGATCCTCTCCCTTGATGGCAATGCGGAACCGTCGTCCCCAGCCCGCCATCGCGCGTTCCGGGCAGGCGGGTGTGAGCGCCTTGATGATCGCTTCGATGATCTCCTGACCGCAATGGCTGGTGCAGAGCGTGACCGGCGCGCCCTCGTTGGCCCAGACCACGGTGCCCTGTTTGGCAATAACCTCGATCGGCCGGAACGAGCCGTCGTTCTTCGGTGTGTCGGGGTCGAGCAGAAAGGCGATCGCCATGGCGACGGCCGAACGCGTGTTGGCATAGGACGAATTGATGAAGCTGGTGACCTGCGCAGCCGAGTCGGACAGGTCTATTTCGAGATCGCTGCCCCGTTTGGTGACCTTGGCGTGGATGCGGATGTCCTCGTTGCCCCGCCCGTCATCGTCGAGCAACGCTTCTCCGTGATAGACGCCGTCCTTCCATTCGGCGACGACGGCCCGGGCTTGCCGTTCGGACCCATCGAGGATGGCGTTGACCGCGCTCGACACGACGTCGCCGCCATATTCGGACATTAGCGCGCCGAGCCTGCGCTCGCCGATATGGATGGAGCCGATCTGCGCTGCCAGGTCGCCGTGAAAATCGCGCGGGTGCCGGACATTCGCCGCCAGCATGCGCAGCAGATCCTCGCGCCGTTCGCCGCGGTCGTAGAGCCGGATCGCCGGCAGGCGCAGCCCTTCCTGCCAGATCTCGCGCGCGGAGGCGTTGTAGGCGCCGTATGTCGCGCCGCCGATGTCGCTGTGGTGCGCCCGGTTGACCGACCAGAAGACCAGCTCACCGCCGTTGAAAATCGGCACGAAGGCGGTGATGTCGGGCAGATGGCTGCCGCCGAAATAGGGATCGTTGAGCAGGAATACGTCGCCCGGATGCACGTCGTCGCCGAAGAATTCGACGACCGCTTCCGTCGCCCAGGACAGCGCCCCGACATGTACCGGAATGTGCTCCGCCTGGGCGACGAGGGTTCCGGTCGCGCCGCAGATCGCGGTCGAGAAATCGCGGCTCGAATTCAGGATCTGCGAATACGACGTCCGCAGCATGGCCTCGCCCATCTCTTCGACGATGGCGCTGAGCCGGTGCTGGATGACGGAGACGGTGATCGGGTCGACGGTGGCTGACGTTTTCGGGTCGGGATTGGTGCTGTCGTTCATGTCACTTCCTTTGCGGCGAGACACTAGCACGCCGGTATTTGGAAATCGAAGTAGCTCTTCCACGCAGAAAGCGGTGAGTGTGGTAGGATTTGGAAGGAGGTGCAGCCATGCTGACCGATGCGCAAATTGCGCAGTACCGCGAAGACGGGTTCGTTGTACCGGACTACCGGTTACCGGGGGACACGCTCGCAGCGTTACACCGTGATGTCGAAGCGCTGATTGGTGACGATCCGGAGATGCACCAGTTCGTGCCGACGATGTTCGACTACAACCGGAAATTCGTCGACTATGCGCGCGACCCCAACCTACTCGACATGATCGAGCAGCTCGCCGGGCCGGATTTCGCTCTATGGAACATGAGCCTGTTCGGCAAACCGGCGCGCGACGGCAAGAAGGTGCCCTGGCACCAGGACGGCGAGTATTGGCCGATCCGGCCGATGGCGACCACGCGCATCTGGATCGCGCTCGACGAAACCAGCCGCGAGAACGGTTGCCTTCGGTATGTCCGTAGCTCCCACAAGCGGCGCGAAATTTTCGAACATCGCGAGGCGGAAAACCGCGACATGCTGCTGCATTACTGCATCGATCCGGGTGCGATCGACGAGGCCGATGTGTTCGACCTGGTGCTGGAGCCGGGACAGATGGCGATCCACGACATCTTCATGGTGCATGGCTCTGAAGCCAACACGACCGATAAGTCGCGGCGTGGCGTCGTCTTCAACTTCATGCCCACCACTTCGCATTTCGACCACGCCTTGGCGTCAAAACAGTATGCTGAGATGGACATCAATTTCGACCACTCCCACCGCCCGCTGTTCCTGATGCGCGGGACAGATAAATGCGGCCGCAACGATTTCGAAATTGGCCACGATCGGGTGGGTAAGAAGGCGGCTTAATCATCGCCCACCGTGTCGCCCCGGCCAGTCCTTGGGCTTGACCCGAGGGGCCGGGATCCAGACTGATCGTAGAACACGGCGTTGGCCTGGTTCCCGGATAACACTTCGCGTTTCCGGGATGACAAAAGAATGAGCTTTAAAGCGCCGCGTCGCCCCCCGGAAAATCCGACTGGTTTTCTGGCATCGCGCGCTCGAATTCCGGCAGGGCGCGGCAGCGTTCGTCGATCTCGCGCAGCAGCGGGTAGGGTGTCAGGTCGGTCTCGAACAGGCGCGAGTTGTACATCTGCGGTACCAGATAGATGTCGCCCACGGTCGGTTTATCGTCGTAACAGAAGGGTAGGGCATCGGGCCGCCGGCGCAGCAGCGCCTCCAAGGTCGCGTAGCCGTGTTGCACCCAGTGGTCGTAGAACTTGTCTACCCCGTCCTCCGGCATGCCGTGGTCGTCGAGCAGGTGGCGCCGCACCCGGCCGACATTGATGGCGTGCATCTCGCAGGCGATGACCTGGCCGAACGCGCGCGAGCGGGCGCGGGCGATCGGGTCTTCTGGGAACAGGGACGGTCCGTCGAAGGTTTCTTCGATGAACTCGATCAAGGCGGTGGATTGCGTAACCCGCTCCCCATCGATGACAAGGGTCGGGATCAGGCCCTGCGGATTGACGTCGAGGTATTCGTCCGAGGTGATTGCCCCTGCCGAGCCAACCCCGACATAATCGTACTCGACGCCCTTGATATTGAGCGCCGTGCGGACCCGCTGGCCTGCGGAATTGCGATAACGGCTGTAGAGCGTGAGTTTCATCGCTAGTGCCCCTCAAAAAATAGGGCCGCATCCGTCAATTGCCTCCAGATACGGCCCCAAACAATTCAGGTCTTAGACCTTAGTCCGCGGCGTCGACCTTGGCGGCTTCGATTTCGGCCGCCGGCTGGTATATCTCCGCACCCGTCTCGCGGAACTTGTCGGACATGTCGAGCATGCCTTTCTCCGCGAAATCGCGGATTTCCTGCGTGATCTTCATCGAGCAGAATTTCGGCCCGCACATCGAACAGAAATGCGCCACCTTGGCGCCTTCGGCCGGCAGGGTCTGGTCGTGGAAGTCCTCCGCCGTCTCCGGATCCATCGCCAGATGGAACTGGTCGCGCCAGCGGAAGTCGAACCGCGCCCGGCTGACCGCGTCGTCCCACAATCGCGCCGACGGGTGCCCCTTGGCGAGGTCGGCCGCGTGCGCCGCGATCTTGTAGGTGATGACGCCGTCCTTGACGTCCTTGCGGTTGGGCAGGCCGAGATGTTCCTTCGGCGTGACGTAGCAGAGCATCGCCGTGCCGTACCAGCCGATCATCGCCGCACCGATCGCGCTGGTGATGTGGTCGTAGCCCGGCGCCGCGTCGGTGACGAGCGGGCCGAGCGTGTAGAACGGCGCTTCGTGGCAGATGTCGAGCTGCTTGTCCATGTTCTCTTTGATCTTGTGCATCGGCACATGGCCTGGGCCTTCGATCATGACCTGCACATCGTGCTTCCACGCGATCTTGGTCAGTTCGCCCAATGTTTCCAGTTCCGCGAACTGCGCTTCGTCGTTGGCGTCGGCCTGACAGCCCGGGCGCAGCCCGTCGCCGAGCGAGAAGGCGACGTCGTATTCCTTCATCAGCTCGCACATGTCTTCGAAATGCGTGTAGAGGAAGCTTTCCTTATGATGCGCCAGGCACCATTTCGCCATGATCGAACCGCCGCGGCTGACGATGCCCGTCACCCGGTTGGCTGTCATCGGCACATAGCGTAGCAGCACGCCGGCATGGATCGTGAGATAGTCCACGCCCTGTTCGGCCTGTTCGACCAGCGTATCGCGGAACAGCTCCCAAGTCAGGTCTTCGGCGACGCCGCCGGTTTTTTCCAACGCCTGGTAGATCGGCACCGTGCCGATCGGCGACGCGGAGTTGCGGATGATCCACTCGCGGGTGGTGTGGATATCATTACCGGTCGAAAGATCCATGACCGTGTCGGCGCCCCAGCGCGTCGCCCAGACCATTTTCTCGACTTCCTCGGAAACCGAAGAGGAAACCGCCGAGTTGCCGATATTGGCGTTGATCTTGACCAGGAAGTTACGGCCGATCGCCATCGGCTCGCTTTCCGGGTGATTGATGTTCGAGGGGATGATCGCGCGGCCTTCCGCGACTTCCTTGCGCACGAATTCCGCCGTCATCACTTCGGGGATATTGGCACCGAATGGCTCGCCATCGCGCTGCTCGGAGCGTCCCAAGTTTTCGCGGGCGGCGATGAACTCCATTTCCGGGGTGATGACGCCGCGCCGGGCGTAGGCCATTTGCGTGATCGCGACCCCGTTCTTTGCCCGCAAGGGGCGGTTCTTGATGGGAAACACCGGACAGGTGTCCTCGGTTTTATCGCCGCTGTGATTGTCTTCCGGCCGAATTTCGCGGCCTTCATATTCTTCCACATCGCCGCGCGCGCGGATCCAGGTGCCCCGCGATCGGGCGATACCCTTGTAGACGTCGATACTGGCGTCGCCATCGGTATAGAGCCCCGATGTATCGTACAGGCGGACCGGCGGTTCGTTCGCGCTCGCCTCCAGGGCGACTTCGCGGAACGGGACGCGCAGCGTGCCGTCGCTGCCAGCGTTCACGTAGGTCTTTCGCGATCCTGGGATGGGACCGGTCGAAATGACGATTTCGTCATTATTATCTAAGGGCATAGTGGACCTCCTGCCATAATTGGTTAGCGGTCCGGTTACCGATTGGGTCGGAAGAGCTTTGCGTCGTTTGCGTTAGTCGTTGCGCCGCAAAAGCTGGTTTCCTTTCCCTACGCCGGCATGATCCGGATCAGGTTCAAAGGGTCACCGCGCCGCCCCTTGGTCGATGCCGCCAAGCTATCGGTATCTCAGCCTCTTGGACGAGGCCCCCCTAGGAATAATCATATAATTCCGAAGCTTTCGCGCAAGAGTCAAAGTTGCGGAGTCGCTACATTTCTTTGATGGCGCAAAGCGGTAAGAATAGCGGGATGCGGGGTGAGGGTGTCAATTGACGCCCGATACCAAATAGTCGCTAAATTTAGGTTTTTCGCGAATCGGTCAATATTTCTTGCCGATTTGGACCGGCAACAGTCTGTCGAAACCGGCGATATTTCACGATATCATGAGTCGGACCCGATTTCCTTGGACACAGAATTGGCTTAATCGAAGTGTCCAAGGAGGACCGGAACATGACCGATAATTTTGAGAAGAAAGTTGCTGTTGATGGGCCTGTGGTAAATGCGGGCGAGCTTGGCTCGTCC
>JAKZTB010000019.1:0-22761 GCA_047517345.1 Alphaproteobacteria bacterium | reverse complement strand
GTGACCGCGCGCAAATCAACGGACAAATCCTGGGCCGGCAGCGTCGCCATGACCGGCACACTGCCACATCGAGAACGGAATGGCCAGCCCCGACATCGGCTCACGATGCTCGGCAGGCGGACAAAAAACTAGCCCTGCGCCGCTAATGCTGGTCCTGGGTCCGGATATAGGTGACCGGTGGCGTATGCTTCTTAAACGCCTGCCGGCTTTTCGGGCTAAGACGGCGAAACGCCTGGGTCGAAATTGCGAAGGATTTCGATTCCAAGGTCGCCGCGACGTTAACCGTATGACCGTAGATATCCAGGCGCTTCTTTCCCGGTGCATCGACGGCGCCGCAGACGACAGGCCCGGTGCACGGACGGCGCCGCAGGCGACAGGTCCCAGATGCAATTTTTTCACGGCTCTGCTGTTGATTCCCTGGGAACGAAGCCAATCGTCGCCCTGGCGTTTCAGTTCGAGGAACGCGGCGACGCCGGAATCTGTCTGTTCGGCCGAAAATGCGGCAAGACCCGCGTCGCCAATGGACTTCACCAGCCAGCCGCCAGCCCTTTCAAGCATATTGCCGGTGAATTCAAAGTACCCCGCCATTAAATCGAAAATGGCTCCAGGGTCTAATTCGCGGGTGAAACGCATGTAGCCGGTGAGGTCGTAAATTCCGACCAACATGTCCATTTCAGTCGGAGTCGTGACGTCATAGAACAAAGCCACGAGTTCATCCTTTCGTCGTTTTTACGTTTAACAGTGGCCTCGATGTCCACCAGAATTCGGAAAGTATTGCCGGTCCAATCGCCCCGGCGGTAATTAAAATTTGGCGCGGATCGAACCTGAATTCAAGAATCTACCTTAGAAAGAGCAGCACATACCCCACCGCCAAAACTAGTTGCAACGCGGCGAACGGCACGGCGACCTTCACGAATCCAGCGAAAGATAGCGGCAGTTTGTTCTTGTGAATGGTGGTGACCGCGACCAGGGTCGAGGCGGACCCGATCGGGGTGATGTTGCCGCCGAGATTGGCGCCGAAAATGACCGCCCACCAAAACGGCGAATCCTTGGCGAGGTCGAGGCCGCCGAGGATTTTCGCCAACATCGCGGCGAGCGGAATGTTGTCGGTCACCGAACTGGCCACGGCGGACGTGATCAGCAGAATTCCGGTGCCGACGGTTTCGCCGAGCCCGAGGATCGGTTCCAAGCCGGTGCCGATCAGCTCCAGCACCAGCGCGTGCTCCATCATGTTGATGACGATGAACAGGCAGCCGAAGAAGGCCAGCAGGTCCCAGTCGACGGCCTGATAGAAGCGATCGGCGGTCGCCTTGTAGCGGGTCAGCATGATCGCGGCGAAGGCGAGGGCGACATAGCCCATGCCGAGATCCTTGATGTAGGGCGTGACCGAGGCGCTGGCCATGGCAACAATGAACAGGCCGGTCATCACGGTGCCGAACCAGAAGAAGCCCGACGACTCGATATTGTCGTTCTCGTCAAATCCGGCGACCAGCGCCGCGGCCTCAGTCTTGGCGTCCTCGCCGGTCAGCTTTTCGATGCCGAACATGCGGGCGCCGAGCCAAATCGTAATACCCGTCGCCACGACGACGAACGGGCTCGCCTTGAGGAAGAATTCGACGAAGCTGATCCCTTCCGTATTCCCGACGATGATGTTCGGCACCGAGGAGATCAGGGTCAGCAGCCCGCCGATATTGGTCAACAACCCTTCGATCAGCAGGAACCCGAGCAGCTTGTTGGTCAGGCGCAACTTACCGAGCGAGACGCCGCTCAGGGTGCCGACGATGATCATCGCGGTGACGTTGTTCAGTACCGCGGAGAACACCACGGTCATGATCCCGTAAAAGACGAGCAGGCGTAGCGGATCGCCGCGCGACATTTTGGTCAGCTTGATCGCTATCCAGGAGAACAGGCCGCATTTGCTGGTTACGTCGACGAACAGCGACGACCCCAGGATGATCGCGATGACCGCCCAGTCGATGCCGGGGATGTAGACCGGCAGGGAAACGGGGTGGCCCAGTATCTCGACGGTTTCCGGGCGCACCAGCCCGAATGCGGCCGCCAGGAACAGTGTAACCGCGGCGAACAGGCCGACGATGATGGATTTCTTGGCGTGCAGCTTTTCCTCCAGCGCCAGCGCCGCGATCATGGCGACCAGCAGCACCACGAACAGGGCGGTAACACTTGTTGGAACGTGGTGCATTTCGCTACAACATCAGGAGCGGGATGCCCCGCACTTCGACAGCCAGCGGGTAGGCTTGGCCATGCATGGCGAGCTGGTCTTCGTCTTTAGTGTGCAGGACGAGCAGGTCGACTTTCCGTTCTTCGATGAGCGTCTTATACTCGGCGATCCGCCGCCCCATGATCACGATTTCCTCGACCCGCAAGGGAAGACCCTGATCTTCGATGACGCCTCGGCATTGGGCAATGAAGTCATGCGGCTCTTTCAGGAGCTGCGTGGCAATTGTCTCCCGGGCGATTTCGGTTTCGATGGCCGGAATTTTTGTAATCGCGTCCATATAGCGCTCGTAGACCGCCACGCTTTCGACATGGGTCAAGCAGCATGTCCCCCTCGCCGCCGTGAACGCCAGCGCCGCATTGACCAGCCGGCTGTCGCCCGTCAAGTGATTGGTGATCGCCATGACGTTGTTCGTGTTCTGGACGCTGTGCGGCAGCGAACGGTCGGCGGCCGGGTGCGGCAGGACGAGGATGGGATTGGCAGTCGCCTGCGTCATGACATCGAGGTATTCGCCCAAGCTGTGTGGCCAGTTCCAGGCGTTGGAATGAAGATGCCGATAGGTGACGATGAGGTCGGGTCGCGCCGATTCGATTCGATCGAGTAGCGCCTGCACCGAATCGAATGCGTTCCCACCAAGTACTTCCCACCGGGTATTCGGGCCGTCGATTGTTGCCAGGAAGGGGCGCGTTTGATTGACCAGCGTCTCCGTGTCGCCGGGTAACATGTCGGTAACCAGCAAGACTCGTTCGAAGCTCAGCGGCTCATAGGCGAAGACGGCTTTGTCCGCCGCCTTGAATATCGATTCGAACTGGTTCAGCGTCGTCATGACGCTTGTTTATACGGACTCGTCGACATTGCGCAAATACCCAGTGCTTCCCGCAGACCAGCTCGTCGGCAATATCCCGATTTCAGGGCTGACGGTGCGAAATTTTGGGATAAGATCGGAAAATTCGGCGGGGCTGCGAATCGGGGAAAAGCATCATGACTGGGATGACGGGGGACCGGGACAGCGGCATCGTCTGGCGTCCATCGGAGACGCTGCGCCGGGAAAGCCGGATGCAGGCGTTTCTCGACAAGGTCGGATTGGTCGACCGCAACGCCCTGTGCGCCCGTGCCGATGCCGATCCCGAACGGTATTGGGACGAACTGCTGCAGTTTCTCGACCTCAAGTTCTACCGGCCCTACAGCCGGGTCCTGGATACCTCGAAGGGCATACAATGGCCGGTCTGGTGCGTCGACGGCACGACAAACGTCGTCCTGAACTGCATCGACAAGCATCGCGGCACGCCGGTCTGGGACAAGACCTGGATCGTCTGGGAAGGCGAGGACGGCGAGAAACGGTCGCTTAGCTATGCGGAAATGGATTCGCTGATCTGCCGGTTCGCGGCGGCGCTGAAGGCGCGCGGCTGCGGCAGGGGTGACATCGTCGGGCTCTATCTGCCGATGCTGCCGGAAAGCTTCGTGGCCCTGTTGGCGGTCGTCAAAATCGGCGCCGCCGTCCTGCCGCTGATCTCCGGCTACGGTCCGCAGCCGATCGCGGTCCGTCTCAACGATGCCGGCGCGAAGGCCGTGGTTACGGCCGATGGCACCCTGCGCCGCGGAACCGAGGAGGCGATGAAGCAGACCCTGGACGAAGCGCTGCCCGATTGCCCCACCGTGCAGGACGTGTTCGTGATTGAGCGGCTCGGCGACCGTATCGCCTGCCCGATGACGGAAGGGCGCGACCGCTGGTGGCACGACGCGATCGCCGACCAGCCCGAGGATACGCCGACGGAGGAGATGGGCGCCGAGGACATGGCGTTTCTCGTCTATACCTCCGGCACCACCGGCAAGCCGAAGGGCGTGATCGCGACGCATTGCGGCTGCATGGCGAAGGTCGCGCTCGATATCGGTGTCTGCTTCGATTTCAAATCGACCGACACGATGATGTGGGTGAGCGACATGGGCTGGGTCGTCGGGCCGCTGACCGCGCTATCCACCAGCTATTTCGGCGGCACCCTGCTGATCGCCGAGGGTACGCCCGACTACCCGGATACGACGCGGCACTGGCGCCTGATGCAGGAAAACGGCGTCACCTGGCTCGGCATCGCGCCGACCACGGTGCGCGGCATGATGCGCTATGGCGACGAGGTGGACGGGTTCGATTACGGCAAACTGCGCATCATCGCCTCGACCGGCGAGCCCTGGACGGACGACGCCTGGCGCTGGCTGTTCGAACGCGTGGGCGGCGAACGGGTGCCAATCCTCAGCTATTGCGGCGGCACCGAATGTTTCGGCGGCATCATCTCCAGCGGCATTCTGGAGCCGATGAAGCCGGGCTGTTTCTCGGGCCCCGTTCCCGGCACCGGCGCGCGGGTCGTCGACGCCGACGGCAACCCGGCGGCGCCGGGCGTGCTGGGCGAGCTGGTCATGACGACGCCGTCGATCGGCAACACGCGCAGCCTGTGGCGGGACGACGCGCGCTACATGGAGAGCTACTGGAGCCTGTACGGCACTATGTGGCGGCAGGGCGACTGGGCGATGATCGACGAGGACGGCTACTGGACCGTGACCGGCCGGTCGGACGATGTGATCAACATCTCCGGCAAGCGCACCGGCCCGACGGAAATCGAAGGCGCGTTGATGTCGAGCGGCCGCATTTCCGAGGCCGCGGTGATCGGCGTGCCCGACCCGGTCAAGGGCGCGGCCTTGTGCTGCGTCTGCGTGCCGATGCCGGGCGAGACCGCGGACGACGGCCTGCGCGGCGCCCTGTCGAACGCGGTCACCGACGCGCTCGGCCGGTCCTACCGCCCGCGCGACATATTGTTCGTCTCCGACCTGCCCAAGACGCGCAACATGAAGATCATGCGCAGGGTCGTCCGCTCCGTCGTGCTGGGCGAACCGGCCGGCGACCTGTCGTCCCTAGTCAATCCGGAGGCGGTGGAGGAATTGCGGGCGCGGACTTCCGACGCGGTATAGTCGCCGAGGCGACCGCACAGAGCGGGAGAACGGCCATGCCGGAGCAATCCTCGAAAGTCAGCTATCTGCGCATGAAGGACGGAACCAAGGACGATTACGCGATGATGGCGGAGAATGCCGTCGCCTATCAACGCCTCACACCCGGCCGGCTGCTGAGCTACATGGACACGGTTCTGGAAGGCATTCCCGGCGAACGTGTCGACACGCGCGAGCATTCGCTGCAGACGGCCAGCCGCGCCTTCCGCGACGGCGCGGACGAGGAAGTCGTCGTCGCGGCGCTGCTGCATGATATCGGCGTTCCGTTCGCGGTCGACAATCACGACCGGTTCGCGGGCGAGATCATCCGCCCCTTTGTCGGATGGGAGACCTACTGGGTGGTCCGGCACCACGGCATCTTCCAGGGCTATTACTACTTCCACCATATCGCCAAGGACCGCGAGGCGCGCGAGAAATACCGCGGCCACCCAGCCTTCCAGCAGGCCGTCAATTTCTGCGAGAAATGGGACCAGGAATCCTTCGACCCGGCCTACAACACCATGCCGGTGTCGGCGTTCGAGCCGATGGTGCACCGCATCTTCGCCCGCGGGCCCTGGGGCGACCGCACGAAGCAGCCTTAAATCGACCCTACTTTCGACAATGATGGTCGGGTGCAGTTAAAAACGAATCGCTACGCCGTAGCCCGCGTCGGCCCCGCGCGCGCCGCGAGCAGCCAGAAGGCGATCGACATGTTGAGCAGGTTCCAGACGATGCCGTTGAGAAAGGCCATCTGGTAGGAACCGGTCAAATCGTAAATCGCGCCCGACATCCAGCCGCCGATCGCCATGCCGACAATGGTCGTCATCAGGACCAGACTGACCCGCGCGCCGGCTTCGCGCGCGGGGAAATATTCGCGCACGATCAGCGCGTAGCTCGGCACGATGCCGCCTTGTGCGAGCCCGAAGAAGGCCGAGACGACGTAGAGCGACGCGAGCCCGTCGAACGGGATGTAGAACAGCAGCGCGAGGCATTGCAGGGAGGAGCCGAGCAGCAGGGTGCGGACGCCGCCGATGCGGTCGGCGATCAGGCCGGAGACGAGCCGGCTGACGATGCCGAAGGCCAGCATCAGCGACAGCATCTCCGCGCCACGGGCGACGCCGAAGCCGAGGTCGCCGCAATAGGCGACGATGTGCACCTGCGGCATGGCCATGGCGATGCAGCAACCCAGACCGGCGACGATGAGCAGGGCCTGAATCTTGGACGGCGACATGTGCATTTTCGCGACCATGTGCCGGGCGCTCGTCCGTATCCCGGTTTCGTCGGCGGTGGTGCGGCGGCCGAGTGCGAGCGCGAGCGGCAGCATGGTTGCGAGGCAGAACAGGCCGATCCCGAGATGCGCCATGCGCCAGCCGAACGCTTCGATCGCGTGTTGCAGTACCGGTGGCCAGATTGTGCCGGCCAGATAGTTCCCGCTGGCGACGATGGCGACGGCGATACCGCGTCGTTTCACGAACCACAGCGTCACATCCGCGACCAGCGGCCCGAAGGTCGCGGAGCTGCCGAACATGCCGATCAGCACCGCCTGCGCCAGGACGAACTGCCACAGGCTGGTTGCCGTCGATGCGGCGATGTAGCCGATTCCGATCGACAGGGCGCCGAGGATCACCGGTGTCCGAATGCCGAACCGGTCCGTCAGCCGGCCCATAAACACGCCGCCGAGTGCGAAGCCGATCATCGTCGCGGTATAGGGGATCGATGCGCCACCGCGGTCGACGTCGAACTCGGCTTCTATCGCGGGAAGGACGACGACCACGGACCACAGGCCGATGCCGCCGATCGTGCTGAGACCGAGCGCGATCGCCAACCGCTGCCAGGCGTAGCGGCTGTCCGGCTGTTCGCCGCCCGAGTCAGGCGAAACGCTGGTCATGTGGGATTACCTATTCGCGAGGGATACCTAAATTCGGCGACAGGATAGCGATTTCTTGGCGTGGGTCACGCAACGATGCAGGGATTCTGACATGCGAATTTGCGCTGGCGATGTGCGGCTGATTTAATTGCCGCGTTGCAGGATCGCAGCGCGTGGAAAAGGATTTCACCATGGCCGATTTGCTGATCAGGAACGCCGAAATTTATGACGGGACCGGCGCCGATCCGGTGCAGGGCAATCTGGCGGTCGCCGGCGGGAAAATCGTCGGCCTCGGCGCGGATGCGCCGGCGGCGCGGCATGAAATCGACGGCGACGGCTTGGCGGTGATGCCCGGCATCGTCGACCTGCACACCCATTTCGACGCCCAGGTCACCTGGGACCGGACCTGTTCGCCGTCGCCGTCGCTCGGCGTCACGACTTGCGTCATGGGCAATTGCGGCTTCGGAATCGTGCCGAGCCCGCCGGAGGTCCGCGACACGATCATGAAGAACCTGTCGGTCGTCGAAGGCATGGATCTGGACGCGCTACGCGCCGGCATCGACTGGCAGTTCGAGACGTTCCCCGAATATTTGGCGGCCCTGGAACGCGTCGGCCCCTATCCCAACATGGCCGTGTTCATCGGGCATTCCGCGGTACGCACGGCGGTGATGCGGGACGATGCCTGGGTCCGCGAGACGCCGACGGACGGTGAGTTGGCGGCGATGCGAAGCCTCGTCGAGGGGGCGCTCAGCGCGGGCGCGGTCGGCTTCGCGTCGTCCTTCTCGATCAACCATTCCGGTTATGGCGGGATCCCGATGCCGTCGACCATCGCCACGATCGACGAGTTCGGCCATCTGGCAGAAGCGGTCGGCGAGGCGGGCAAGGGTATCGTCCAGATGTCCGCCGGCGGGCGCGGCACGGTCGAGGCGATGGAGCCGAT
Source organism: Alphaproteobacteria bacterium (assembly GCA_047517345.1). GTDB lineage: Bacteria > Pseudomonadota > Alphaproteobacteria > UBA8366. The sequence goes on along the minus strand of JAKZTB010000019.1, from coordinate 14,745 downwards.
CGTCGCCAGGATCGGCCGCCGCATGTTCCTGACCACGGGCGCGGCGATGTACAATTCGAGCGATCCGGAGCGCGCCATCGGCTGGTTCGAGGATTGCGCGGCGGCGCGGGAGCGCGGCAACGAGCTCTACATCCAGATTCCCTGCCAGCCGCTGTGCTTCGACTTCACCATGGCGAACGCCTACCCGTTCCACAGCCACGCCTCGTTCAGCGGCATCAAGGCGTACAGCCCCGCGCAGCTCACCGAGGTGTTCAAGGATACCGGCTTCCGCGACCGGCTCCGCAGCGACCACAAGGACCCGGTCGTCGGCACTATCTTCAAGGGGACGTGGGACCAGGTCTTTATCGCGGCACCGGCTCGGGACGAGAACGCGGCGCTGCAGAACCGCACCATCGCCGATCTGGCCGCCGAGCGGTCGGCCGATCCGCTCGACGTCATGCTCGACCTGGCGCTGTCGGAGAATCTGGAAACGGCGTTCCTCGGCAAGTTCCTCAATGTCGGCGACGAGGGTGTCGGCCGGTTGCTGCGGCACGATTGCGGCGTGGTTTCGCTATCGGATGCGGGGGCGCACCTGATCTATATGTGCGATGCCGGGTACGGGCTGCACCTGCTGTCGCGCTGGGTCCGCGAGCTCGGCGTATTCACCCTGGCGGAAGGGGTGCGCCGGCTGACCAGTCATCCCGCCGATTTGTACGGGATACAGGCCCGCGGCCGGCTCGCCCCGGGCTCGCACGCGGATTTGGTGCTGTTCGATCCCGCCACCATCGGTGTCGGCGATCCGCAGCGCATCTCGGACCTGCCCGGTGGCGGCCCGCGGACGATCCGCAAGCCCGCCGGCATTCACGGCGTCTGGATCAACGGCACGCAGGTCCATGATGGCGCGGACTATATCGAACACGCGCAGGGGCCGGGGCACGTGCTGCGCGACTTCGCCGCCTAGATCGGTCGTTCGCCGTTGACGGTGACCCGGTGCATGGTGCGCCGCTGGCCGTGATAGTCGTTCAGCGCGTAATGCTGGGTGCAGCGGTTGTCCCAGAAGGCGACCGACTTCTTCTCCCACCGGAACCGGCATGTAATTTCCGGCCGCGTGGCGTGCGCGTACAGGAATTCGAGCAACGGTTCGCTTTCCTCTTCACTCATGCCTGAGAACCGCACGGTGAAGGGCCGGTTGACGTAGAGGCATTTGCGCCCGGTGTCGACATGCGTCCGCACGACCGGATGTTCGTTGTTGATTTCCTCATCGGTCATCGCGTCTTCGCGTATCTTCGTCGAGCGGCCTTCGTTCCGGTCCGTGGCGCTGTTCGGGTCGCTCAGCACCCGGTCGCTATGGATCGCGGTCATGTCGCCCAGCATCTCGCGCATGCCTTCGGAAAGCGTCTCGTAGGCGAGGTATTGGTTGGCGAACATCGTGTCGCCGCCGGCTGCCGGTACATCGTGCGCGTACAGTATCGAGCCCATGGAAGGCTGTTCCAGGAAACTCACATCGGTGTGCCAGACATCGCCGATATTCAGCTTGTCCTCCGGCTCCTTGAGAATCGGCAGGATTTCCGGATGACCGTCGAGCGGGACATATTGCGGATGGATATTGAGCGTGCCGAACCGGCGGCCGAATTCCTTGTGCTCTTCCGGCGACAATGCCTGATCGCGGAAGAAGATCACGAGGTTTTCGCGCAGCGCTTCCTGCACTTCGCTGAACACCGCATTGCCGAGATCCTGCGACAGGTCGACACCGCCGATCTCCGCGCCGAGCGCGCCGGAAAGCGGTTTCACCTCGATGTGCTGATAGGTCATGGCGATATCCATTCCGATGTTTCATTTAGCTCTTGTTCGTGACTCTAGCACAGGGGAGCGAAGTTCATACCTAGCGCGGCAACCGCTCCAGGGAGAGCGTTGCGGCGGCGCGCTCGATAGCCTCGAACAGGTCTAATGCGAATGCAGCCTGGAAGTGTTTTTGCGCCATCGCGGTATCGCCGTTCACATTGGCCAATTCACCGAGATAGAAATGGGCCTGGGTCAGGCGCCGCCGGCGGATGTCGTCGCGCGGATGTTCTGCTGCTTCCAGTACCGCTTGGTGTGACCGTTCGCCAAGAAATGCTTCGATCAGCGCGTCCGGCCAGGCGCCGGCCGACATGGCCTCGGCATTCTCGGCTAAGTCTTCCTTGCCGTCGCGCCCGGACCGCCGCCCGGCCAGGTAAATCCATAGGACCGCCTGGGGATAGGGGTAGGCTTGGATCAGGGCCGCCGACAGATCGGGGATCGCCGCATCGTAATCGCCGCTGAGATAGCGGGCGATACCGCGCAGGATGCGGCTGGCCGGATCGTAATTGACGCTGTCGACAGCGGCGTCGAGGTCGGCCAATGCTCCTCGTAGACGGCCCTCGTGTATCCTCGCTGTTCCGCGGTTGCGGTAGGCGGCGCCGTACCGCGGGTTGAGGACGAGGGCCGCGTCGTAGTCCGCGACGGCGCGGGTGTTGTCCCCCGCCCTGTGCCGCGCCCGGCCCCGTTCGTTGTAGGCGAGTGCGGAGACTGGGTTGTGTTCAAGCGCCGTGTCGAAATCGGCGACCGCGCCGCCAAGGTCGCCGAGCTCCAGCCGGGCGCGGCCGCGATGAGTGTACAGGGTCGCCAGGCTGGGCCCTTCGTGCCTGCGAGATTGGATCGCCAGGCTGCAGAAGCTGATATCGAGTTCGAACTTGCCGGTGCCGGCGAAACAGACCCCGGCCTGGCTCTTGAACTGCGCCGCCGCCGGGCTCGCGAAGAGCGCCATACCCGCCAGAACCAGAGGGATCGCGCGGCGCATCGAAGGGCCTAGAGGTCCATGCGCTGGGCGATCACGTTGCGCAATATGTCGCTGGTGCCGCCGCCGATCGTGCCCAGGCGCGCGTCGCGGAACAGGCGCTGCATGTCGCCCTGCACGTAGCCGGCGGCGCCCATGATGTGCATGCCCAGATCGGCGACCTTGAAATTGTTCTCCGTCGCGATGACCTTGGCCATGGCGGTTTCGATGATCGCGTCTTCGCCGGCGTCGAGCATCTCCGCGGTGTTAAAGGTGTGCAGCCGCGCGGTTTCCGTCATCATCGCCATCTCGGCGAATTTGTGCGCGACGGCCTGGAAGTCGACGATGCGCTTGCCGAACGCCTTGCGGTCCTCGACGAATTGCTTGGCCACCTCGATGATTTTCAAACACTGACCGGAACTGCTCGCCGCGATCAGGATGCGCTCCAGGTTCAAACCCTGCATCAGTCCGCGCCAGCCGCCGTTCTCTTTGCCCAGTAGGCGCGATGCGGGGACCCGGACGTCGTCGAAGTACACTTCATTCAGCAGTGTCGCGCGGCTGCCCAGCGGATCCATCGGCCGCACCTCGAAGCCGGGCGACGTCGTATCGACGACCATAAGGCTAAGCCCCTTGCGCCCTGCATCGGGGTCCGTCTTGACCGAGACGACGAGGAAGTCCGACTCGTGCGCGTTGGTGATGTAGACCTTCTGTCCGTTCAGCATGTAGTCGTCGCCGTCGCGGACCGCGCGCAAGCGGATACCGGCGGCGTCGGAACCGCTCTGCGGTTCGGTCATCGCCACCGCCATGCGGATGTCGCCCTTCATGATTCCGGGCAGGAACGCCTGTTTCAGCGCGTCGCTGCCCAAATTATGGATGTACAATCCGCCGTAGACGACGGTGGTCATATAGGCGGTGCGGATGCCCGGATAGTGATATCCGAGCGCTTCGACGAACACCGCGAAATCCTTGTAGCCAGCGCCCATGCCGTGGTGGGTTTCGGCAAACGGAAGGGTCAGCCAGCCGCCTTCGGCGAGCGCCTTGAACGCCTCGTGGGGATATTCCGAGTTCTTTTCCTGTTCGGCGATCTTCTCCGGCGGCAGCACGCGTTCGAGCAGGCCGAGCACATTGTCACGCATGAGAATCTGTTCTTCGGTGAACCCGAAGGTCTTGTAAGGCATTGAAAAACAGCCCTAACCAAGATCGATGACGATATTTCCGTAAGCATCGAGCGATGCCGCCGCGTCCGGCGGGACCAGGCAGGTCGCGTCGTATTCCTCGATGATGCACGGGCCGGAACGTGCGGTGGCGAGGTCTTCGCGGCGCAGCACCGGCGTCTCGATCCAGCCCGCCTCCGGCCCGAAATAGGCTTGGCGCGGCGGCAAGGGATCGGCTGCTTCGGGGGCGTCCGCGATCAGCTGGTCCGGGACGCGCGGCCGGTCCGGGATACCCTGCCCGACCAGCATGGCGTTGACCAGCTCGACCGGTTCTTCCGGCCCGGCGCGGTGGCCGTAAGTGGTTTCGTGTTCCCGGCCGAAGGATTCCTCGAGCGTGGCGATCGCGGCCTCGTCGATTTTGCCGTCCGGCGCCGGCGTCGTCAGTTCGAAAATCTGGCCCTTGTAATGCATGTTGGCGGCGCGCCGGAAGCGCATCTGCTTTTCGCTGAAACTGTCGACGGCGAGCTGCTGGCGTGCCTGATCTTCCAAGTCTTGCCAGGCGGCGTTCAGTTCGGCCGGATCGCTGCCGCGTAGAACCTGCCGTACGGTGCGCGAATAGTGATGTTCGACATCGGCATAGAGCAGCCCGAAAGAGGAGAACAGACCGGGCGATGGGGGGACGACGATGCGCGTCATGCGTAGCGCCTTGGCCATGCCGGCGGCGAATAGCGGCCCATTGCCGCCGAAGGCGAGCATCACATATTTGCGCGGGTCCCGGCCGCGTTCGCTCGACACCGCCTTGATCGCGCGGATCATGTTCGACGCGGCGATCTGGTGTGCGCCGTAGGCGGCGTGCGCCACCTCGAGCCCGACCGGTTTGGCGACTTTTTCTTCCATTACGCTGCGGCTTTTTCCCGGATTGAGAGGCAGCGCGCCGCCGATCAGATGGGCCGGGTTGATATAGCCGAGCACGACATTGGCATCGGTCACGGTCGGTTCGGTGCCGCCCATGTCGTAGCAGACCGGCCCGGGATGGGCGCCCGCGCTTTGCGGGCCGACTTGCATTGAGCCGCCCGCGTCGATAGCGATGATAGAGCCGCCACCGGCGCCGACCTCGGCGAGGTCGATGGCCGGCAGCTTCAACGAATAGCCGCCGCCAGTCATCAGCCGCGAGCCCATCATGATGCCGCCGCCGATCTGGTATTCCAGCGACCGGGTGACTTCGGTGCCTTCGATCAGCGAGGCCTTCGCCGTCGTACCGCCCATGTCGAAGGTGATCATGTCCGGCATGTCGAGCTTGCGCGACAGCGCCTGGGCGCCGATGACGCCACCGGCGGGACCGGACTCGACGATATTGGCCGGCAGGCGGATCGCCGCCTCCGAGGTCATCAACCCGCCGTTCGATTGCATCAGCAGCAGCGGCGCCGTGGTGCCACTGGAATCCAGTTCACGGCGTAGCGACTCCAGATAGCCCTTCACGATCGGCATGACATAGGTGTTGATCACCGTCGTCGAGGTGCGCTCGTACTCCTTCATTTCCGGCAGCACATCGAAGCTGATGCAGAAGGGCAAGTCGGGCGCCTTCGCCGTGATAATTTCCGCAACGGCGCGCTCGTGCACCGGATTGGCGTAGGCGTTGAGCAGGCAGACAGCGATCGCCTCGACATTCTCATCCAGCAATACCTGAACGGTCCGCTCAGCGTCCGCTGGATCGAGGGCGGTCTGGATATTGCCGTCGGAATCGATTCGCTCCTTGACCGTGCGGCGCAGGTAGCGCTCGACCAACGGTGCCGGTTTCTCCCAATGCAGGTCGTACAGCCGCGGCATACGCAAGGTGCGAATTTCCAGAACGTCGCGAAATCCTTCGGTCGTGATCAACCCGGTGCGCGCGCCCTTGTTCTCCAGGATCGCATTGGATCCGACTGTCGTGCCATGCAGTAGCTCGGTGATATCGGCGCCGGCAAGCGCGTGCTCCTCGTAGATTTCGGCGAGGCCGTCGACGATGGCTTGCGCGTAGTCGTCGACCGTGGAGGAGACTTTCTTGGTGAGAACGCGGCCGTCTTCGCCTAGGAAAACGATGTCCGTGAAGGTGCCGCCGATATCGACGCCGACTCTGAATTGGCTCATGGCTTGCTATTCCCAGCAGATATCGGGCAGATCGGCGTCCGGCCGCGCCGCGCGGAGCGCCTCCGTAGCGTTCCTGTCGACGGTCCAGGCCTCGGTATCGACGACGACCCCGTATTCGTCGCGCGCCGCTTCAAAGCTGACCAACTCGTTGCGCACGTCCATTAGTACCGCGTCCGGATCGCGCTTGAACGGATCGCCCCAGCCGCCGCCGCCGGCGAGTTCGTGACTGAAAACGTCGCCCCGTGTGATGGTCATGGTCGGTTTCGAGGGCAGCGGCTGGTTGTTGCCGTCGGGATTGAGATAGTTCATCGACGGCTTGCCCGGCCGGCCGCCGTAGAGTCCGTAAGGCTTGATCGCGCGGCGGTCGGACCGGACCTGGAGAATCGCCTCTTTCTCCAAGAACCGGTAGTCGCGCCGGTAGGGTGCGCCGCCGCGATACTGACCCGCACCGGCGCGGTCGGACATGAATTCGTACCTCAGGATCTGCATCGGTTGTTCCGCCTCGATGACCTCGACCGATTGCGAGGCCATGTTGGCGAACATGTTTGAATTGCCCTGCAACCCGTCGGCCCAGGGCCGTCCGCCCCAGGTGCCGCAGGCGAAATCGACATAGATATACGGCTTGCGGTCTGCGTCGTAGCCGCCGATGGACACGCCGGTATTGCCGCCGTCCGACGCCGCGCAGACCTTGTCCGGCAACATCATCGCCAGCGCGCCGAACGCGCAGTCGACCATGCGGAACCCGGTCAACCCGCGCGCTGCGCAGGCCCCGGGCAGCACCATATTGGCGATCGTGCCCGGCGGTGCGGTGACTTTAATGACGCGAAAGACGCCTTCGTTGTTGGGGATGCCGTCCGGCAGGACCGAACGGACCGCCGTATAGGACGCCGCCTTGGTGAAGGACAGCGTGTTGTTGATCGCGCCCTTGACCTGGTCTGCACTGCCGGTCCAGTCGAACGTCATGCCGTCGCCCTTCTTCGTGATCGTCACGAACAGGCGGATCGGCTTGTTGATATCGATGCCGTCGTCGTCGATCCAGTCCTCGAACGTGAACACTCCGTCGGGAAGCTCGCGCACCGCGGCGCGGGTCAGGCGTTCGGCGTAGTCGATAATCTCCGCCATGTAGACGCCGACAGTCTCCTCGCCGTATTCCGCGACCAGTTCGAGGAACTGGGTTTCCGCGATGTGGCAAGCCGCCAGTTGCGCCCGCAAATCGCCCAGCACCTGCACCGGAATGCGCACGTTCTTTTCGATGATCGACCAGATCGTGTCGTTGCGCTTGCCTTCGTCGTACAGTTTGAGCGGCGGAATGCGCAGCCCCTCCTGATAAATCTCCGTCGAATCGCAGGCGTTCGAACCCGGCACCCGGCCGCCGACATCGGCGTGATGGCAGATCGTGGCGGCGAAGGCGACCCGCCGGTCCTCCACGAATATCGGCTTGAAGATGAAGATGTCCGGCAGGTGCATGCCGCCGTCGAAGGGGTCGTTCATGATGTACATGTCGCCCGGCTTCATCGCCGCGCCGAAACGCTCGACGACCACATCCAGCGCGTCGGGGATCGACCCCAGATGGGCGGGCAGGGTCAGGCCCTGCGCCACCAGCTTGCCATTGGTGTCGGCGAAGGCGGTGGAGAAATCCATGTTGTCGCGCAGCACGCCGGAATAGGTCGTGCGGCAAATGGTCAACGCCATCTCGTCGGCGATCGAGAATATCGTGTTCTTGAACAGCTCGAAGGCGATCGGGTCTTTGATCTCGGTCATAATCGGCCTCAATCGTTGAGGAAATGCAGGGCCAAGCCGGGACGCGGCCAGTCCATCGCGATCAGCTTACCGGAGAAGGATTGCGTCAGGAACGCCGTTTTCAGATCCGGTCCGCCGAAGCAGATATTCGTACAATACATGTCCGGCGTCGCGATATGCTCGATATCCTGCCCGTCGGGAGAGATGACGGTGACGCCGCCGCGGATCAACGTTCCGACGCAGACATTGCCGGCGCTGTCGACCGCCATCGAATCGAAGCGCTGATAGCCGGGCAATCCGGCAACCAGCGTCCCGCCATTGACCGACGGGAAGGGCGCCTTGCTGAGCTCGCCCGGCGCAAGCACGTCATAGGCCCACAACCGGCTGGTTTCGGTTTCCGCGACGTAGACCGTTTTGTCGTCCGGCGACAGGCCGACGCCGTTCGGCGTGATCACCGGGAAGGCGACTTCCTTGATGCTGCCGCCGTCCGGTTTCGCGTAATAGACGGCGCCCCGGTCCATGTCGCGTTCGCGCACCTTGCCCAGATCGGTGAAATAGAACCCACCCTCGGCATCGAACACGATGTCGTTCGGACCCTTGAGCGGCACGTCGCCGCAATGGGTGTAGAGCACGTCCACGGCACCGGTTGCCATGTCGACCCGTTCGATCCGCCCGCCTTGATAGTCGTCGCCCTGGCCGATCGGCCGCAGCCGGTCCGGCAGTTCTTCCCAGTTGAAGCCGCCGTTGTTGCAGATGTAGCAGGCGCCGTCCGGTCCGATGGCCGCGCCGTTCGGCCCGCCGCCGGTTTCCGCGATGACTTCCTTGCTGCCGTCCGGCTGCACGCGCGTCAGCCGCCCGGCCTCGATCTCGACCAGCACGACCAAGCCGTCCGGCATGGCGATCGGCCCTTCGGGAAAGCGCAACCCGTCCGTGATCTCGCGAAATTCGGTCATCGGTAAGTCTCCCTGCTTAATCCTGTAATTACCGCGAGGGTTGAGGTCGCGCCGGTATCGGCTGATTATGACCGTCCGTACGGCAAACGAAAGGGGCGACGATGCCGGAAATGGTTGTCAGGTCGAAATTCCCGCAAACGGTGGACCGCGGTTCGGTCGCGAAATCCTGGCAGGGGCGCGGCTATTCCTGCCACAGCTTCACCGATCCCCCGGGCCAGGAATGGAACGGCTTCGTCCATGCGACGAACGAGCTGGTGACGGTGCTGGAAGGCGAGTTGGAACTGAAAATCGGCGCCGAACGCTGTACCGCCGGCCCCGGCGACGAAATCTTCATCCCGCGCGATACGGTGAATTCGGTCCGGAATATCCACAACGCAACGACGCGCTGGCTGTTCGGGTACGATTGATCCAATCTGGGCGTGTCAGAACCCATACAGCCGCGCCGGGTTGTCGACCAGAATCTTCTTGAACGTCGCCTCGTCCGGGCAGGCGTCGGCCAGGACCGCCAGGCATCTGTTCTCATCGACCTCGCCATAGGGCACGGTGACCGTCTCCTCGCCCTCCGGGAGAGGTTCCCGCTCGCCGGTGTGCGGCCAGTCGGTGCCCCAGACCATGCGGTTGGGGGCGGCTTTTATCAGCGCCTGCATGACCGGAATGGCGTCTTCGAATTTGCCGTCGCGCGTCACCCGGTCCGCGCCCGAAACCTTGACCCAGACATGGTCGTGTTCGAGCAGTTCGAGCAGGGCCTCGAAACCCTTGTGCCCGTCGATCCGCTCCGGCCGGAACAGGCCGAGATGGTCGATGACGACCGGTACTTGCACGTCCTTCAGCATCGGCAGCAACATGTCGCGCAGATGGCCGGAGAGCAGGAACTGAATGTGCCAGCCAAACGGTTCGAAGCGCGGGGCGAGCGACATGATGTGGCCCCAGACGACCTGGATCCGCTCTTCGTCGACGTTGCGGCCGGGGCTCATGCGCATGCCGCGGACGCCCTGCTCGTGCAGCTGTTCGACTTCGACATCGACGATGAAGGGATCGTAGGCCGCGATGCCGCGCGCCTTGTCGCCTTCCGCGGCCAACACGTCCAGCATCGGGTAATTGTTCGAGTAGTAGCTGCCCGGCTGGACCAGCACCATGCGCTCCAGCCCCACACGAGCCCGCATCGCCGCGTGGTCTTCCGGCAAGGCGTCCGGCATTAGATGCACGGTGCCCTCCTTCGGCGGATAGTCGCCGCGCGGCCCGAATATATGATAGTGGCAATCGCATGCCCCTTTGGGCACGGGAAAGCGCGGGGATGTGTCGGATGGGGACATGCCGTTCTCCAGGGGCTGCGTGAAGGGGCCGCCTGAGCGCGTTCAGGCGAAGTGCCGTCTCCGGGAGATAGAATAGCTATGTATGCGTGTCGCGGCTAACCTTTATCCGCAATGCGTTAGCGAAAGGTTCGCGACGCCAGGTCGCTTTTAGGCTTGGCCCCGCCTTCAGTAGGGCAGTAACGAAACAAGCGTGAAGGCCCAGATCAGCAATCCGCCGCCGATCAGTTTCGTGCGTGAGCTTGTCGATAGTTTGGTCATGTCTTCAATCCGCGCTGTGACCTTCAAGTGAGATCGAGGATGCCAGGCACGTGGCCGCGCTTCAGTGACGCGCGTCACATTTTTCTAAAATTGTTGGATAATTCGAAACGAAGCCGTGGCAACGACTCGCCCTCCTGGCGGGAAGCGGTCGGTGTGAGTACCATTAACCCCAGATGAATATAAGGAGGATGAGATATGGCGGCGCGCAATGCGGACGGAATTTATGCCGTCCATTGGCCGCGCGGCGGGAAGACGGTGGACATTACGCCGCTCGCCAAACGGCCCGATACGCTGGACGGCAAGACGATCTGCCATCTGTGGGACTACATGTTCCGCGGCGACGAAATCTTCGGCTGGCTGGAAGAGGCGCTGAAGGATCGTTTCCCCGGCGTCAATTTCGTCTCCTACGAGGAATTCGGTTCGACCCACGGCGAAGATGAGGCGCACATCATCGAGACATTGCCGGCGCGCCTGAAGGAACTGAAGGTCGACGCGGTCATATCCGGAATGGGCTGCTGAGGCAGCTGTACGCCCGCCGTGTTGCGGGCGGCAGCCGTCGCCGAAAGTGCCGGCGTGCCGAGCACATCGCTGGTTTGCGAAGGCTTCGTCGGACAGGCGGGTACCACGTCGGTCGGGCTCGGCTATCCGAACCTGGCGGTGTCCAAGGTGCCGGGACATGTCGACACGCAGTCGGTCGAAGAGCTGAAGCGCAACGTCCTCGAGGTGACCCTGGAATCGGTCATCCAAAACCTGACGACGGATCCGGAGGCCGCGGCGGCGATCCGCGAACCGGAGCCGACCGACATCGTCTTCGAGGGCACCTTCGAGGAGGTCAACCGCCTCTACTACGAAAACGGCTGGAGCGATGGGTTGCCGATCGTCCCGCCGACCGAGGCCAAGATCCAGGCGTTCCTCGACTTTACGGAAAAGGATTCGCACGAGGTCATCGGCGTGATCCTGCCGGACAACCGCAGCGCCACGCCGTGGAACATCGCGATCAACGGCGTCATGGCGGGCTGCCGTCCTGAATATATGCCGATCTTGATGGCATTGGTCGACGCGATGGCCGATCCGGAATACGGGGTCGAGCACAGCGGCAACACGCCGGGCGCGGAAACCCTGATCACCCTCAACGGCCCGATCATCAAGCAACTCGGCTTCAATTGCGAGCAGGGCGCGATGCGCGACGGGTTCATGGCGAATTCCAGCATCGGGCGTTTCTGGCGGCTCTATCTGCGCAACGTGGCCGGATTCCTGCTGCATCAGAACGACAAGGGCACCTACGGCAACACTTGGCGCGTGGTGCTGGCGGAAAACGAGGACGCGGTCGCGAAGATCGGCTGGCAGCCACTCAGCGCCGATATGGGCTTCGCCGCCGGCGACAACACGGTGACCATCGCGCGCTACACCGGCGGCGACGTCATCGTCTCGGTCTATGGCGATTCGGCGGAGAAGATGCTGCCCTACCTGGCCGACGGGGTGCTCAAACAGAATGGTTGGCAGCTCTGCTTCACCCTCGGCATCGCGACGGCGACCTTGAAACCGCTGCTGTTGCTGAGTCCGATCCTGGCCGAGACGATCGCCAAATCCGGCTATTCCAAACAGGATGTGCGCCGATATCTGTACGAGCACGCCCGCTGGCCGGCGTGGAAGTTCGAGAAGTATATCGGCGAATACACCAATCTGGTGCCGGGACAGCGTACGCTGCGGGATCTGGTCAATCTGGGCAAGGCTCCGCCGCAATTCGCCGAGTCGGACGATCCGGACCGCATGGTGCCGATCGTCTGTTCGCCGGACGATTTCATGATCGTGGTGACCGGCGACCCGATGCGAACCAACGCGTACGCGTTCGCGCATAACGGTATGCTGGGCTTTCCGGTGGCGAAGAAGATCGCGCTGCCGGCCGATTGGGACGCCAAGCTGCGTGCGGCGAAGGCGTTTTGACGATAAGCGCACCGCCTTGCACCCCGACCCTGAACGGTCATCAAAGGCGTTCAGCCCGTGAAGGGGGAGGGGGTAACACCCAAAATCCGGCGCAAATTCCCTTCCCCCCTGGCGGGGGAAGGTTAGGTTGGGGGGGCGATTGGGCTGCCGTTCGACCACTTCGAGGCGTCGAAACGAACGCTAGCTGCCATGCCGCCTGACGCCCAATGGGTTCTGCTCCCGACCGGCCAGCGCGCGTCGGGGGAGTGGATCGACGACACGTTGCGCCTGCGGGTCGAGGAATCCGGGCTCAAGGCGCGCACGCCCCTCGTCGCCCAGTTTCCACGTCAACGGGTCGAGGTCATCCGCGATGCCGACGATGCGCAGGTGAGCGACCTGTTTTATGCGCGCGGCTGGACCGACGGGTTGCCGATCGTGCCGCCGACCCTCGGCCGGGTCGAGGATATGCTGCGCTATGCCACGCAGCCGGCGCAAACGGTGCTCGGCGCGCTCGATCCGCTGCAGGGCGTCGCCACCGTCGAGAAAATTGCGGTCAACGCGGTGATGGCGGGCTGTGCGCCGAGCTATCTGCCGGTCGTGATCGCGGCGGTCGAGGCAATCGTCGAGCCGGACTTCAATCTCCGCGGCGTGCAGACGACGGACGAGAACGTGGCGCCCCTCCTGGTCGTCAGCGGCCCGATCGTCAAGCAACTCAACCTGAACGCCAGCTACGGCGCGCTTGGACCCGGCTGGAAGGCCAACGCGACGATCGGCCGGGCGCTGCGCCTGATCATGAACAATGTCGGCGGCGGCTGGCCCGGCGCGGTAAGCTTCGCCGGCATCGGCCAGCCGGGCCGCTACACGATGTGCCTGGCGGAAAACGCGGCGGAAAACCCTTGGGATCCGCTGCATGTCGAACAGGGCCTCGATCCCGACGTTAGCGCCGTCACTGTCAGGCGGGCGGAAACTGCGATCAACGTGACCGGCGGACTGGCCGAGATCGCCAGCGTCATGGGATCGGCCGCGTCGCTCTTTGCGATCTATCACAATGGGGTCGTCACGATTGCGCTCGCGCCTGCCGTCGCCAAGCAACTGGCCGCGGACGGCTGGTCGAAGGATGACGTGAAACGACATCTTTGGAAGAACGGCCGCCTCGATACCGAGATGTGGCGCCGCTCCTGGCTGCATAAGGACCTGGCGGAAGCGAACCAGTGGCCGGACTGGGTCATCGAAGCCGCCGACACCGGATCGATCCCCGCCGTACGCGATCCGTCCGACATCACGGTCTTCGTCGCCGGCGGCACCATTCCCATCGCGCAGCACGTCTATTTCCCGTCCTGGGGGTTCCCGCCCTGCCGCATCGTCAAACCGATTACACTGCCGGCAAACTGGGATAGTCTGCGGGCCCGCGACACAGAGAGCACAATTTCATGAGCCAAAAATTCGACCTCATCGTCATCGGCGCCGGCATCACCGGTCTCACCGCCGCGCGCTGTGCCGCCGAGCGTGGCAAAGGCGTCTGCCTGCTCGAGGCCGAGATGATGGGCGGACTGGTCATCAATGTTGGGAAGCTCGAAGGCTATCCGACGGTGGAGGACGTGTCCGGCATCGAGCTGGCGATGACCCTGGCCGAACAGTGCATGACCCTTGGCGTCCAGATCACCGAGGAACCGGTCGAGAGCCTGTCGCTCGACGGCGACGACAAGATCGTCAAGACCGCCGGCGGCGAATACCGCGCGCCCAAGGTTATCGTCGCCAGCGGCGCCAAGCTGAAACAACTCGGCGTGCCGGGCGAAACGGAACTATACGGCCGCGGCGTCTCGCAATGCGCCTTCTGCGACGGCGCGATGTTCACCGGCGAGGAAGTGGTCGTGGTCGGCGGCGGCGACGCCGCGCTGCAGGAGGCGCTGCACCTGGCCGAACATTGCAGCAAGATCACGATGGTGATCCGCGGCAACCGCTTGCGCGCCCGGCAAACCTACGTCGACCGCGCCGCGGACGACCCGAAGTTCGCGTTCCGCTGGAACAGCGTCGTCGAAACAATTGAGGGTGCAGATGGGGTCGAGGGCGTGCAACTGCGCGATACCCAGAACGACACGATGGAGAACCTCGCCTGCACCGGCGTGTTTGTGTTCGTCGGTGTCGCCCCGAACACGGATTACCTGCCGGACGAAGTGGTCCGCGATGCCGACGGTGCGGTGACCGTCAATGGCTCGCTGGAATCAGCTGTATCCGGCCTCTATGCCGCCGGTGCGGCTCGGTCGGGCTACCTCGGGCAGATAGCCAACGCGGTTGGCGAGGGTGCTACCGCTGCGATCGGAGCGGTTTCGTAGTCGGAAATTGAATTAGGGGCGGGAAGACAGGGCTAGTTTTTTGTCCGCCTGCCGAGCATCGTGAGCCGATGTCGGGGCTGGCCATTCCGTTCTCGATGTGGCAGTGTGCCGGTCATGGCGACGCTGCCGGCCCAGGATTTGTCCGTTGATTTGCGCGCGGTCACGGTGCGC
>JAKZTB010000018.1:0-35409 GCA_047517345.1 Alphaproteobacteria bacterium | reverse complement strand
TTCCGGGTCGTCCCGCCGGGCACCGGCATCTGCCATCAGGTCAATTTGGAATATCTGGCGCAGGGCGTCTGGACCGACACGGATTCGGATGGCAAGAACATCGCCTATCCCGACACGCTGGTCGGCACCGACAGCCACACCACGATGATCAACGGCTTGGGCGTGCTCGGCTGGGGCGTTGGCGGTATCGAAGCGGAAGCCGCGATGCTCGGTCAGCCGATTTCGATGCTGATCCCGGAAGTCATCGGTTTCCGCATGACCGGCGCGCCGCGCGAAGGTGCGACCGCCACCGATATCGTTCTCACCGTCGTACAGATGCTGCGCGCGAAAGGCGTGGTCGCCAAGTTCGTCGAATTCTTCGGACCCGGCCTCGACAATCTGTCGTTGGCCGACGAGGCGACGATCGCCAACATGGCGCCGGAATACGGGGCGACCTGCGGCATTTTCCCGATCGACGCGGAAGCGATCCGTTACCTGACCTTCACCGGCCGCGACGACGACCGGGTCGCGCTGGTCGAGGCCTATGCCAAGGCGCAGGGCATGTGGCGCGATTCGGGTTCCGCCGATCCGATTTTCACCGACACGCTCGAACTCGACCTGTCGACGGTCGAACCGTCGCTCGCCGGCCCGAAGCGGCCGCAGGACCGGGTGGCCTTGTCCGGCATGACAGACTCGGTCGAGAAGGCGATGGCGGAAACCGGCACCGGAACGGCCACGCCGGTCGAAGGGACAGACTATTCGCTGAGTCCTGGCGACGTGGTCATCGCGGCGATTACCAGCTGCACCAACACCTCCAACCCTGCGGTGCTGATCGCCGCGGGCCTGGTCGCCAAGAAGGCCAATGAAAAGGGTCTGAAACCGAAGCCCTGGGTCAAGACCTCCTTTGCGCCGGGCAGTCAGGTCGTCACCGACTACATGGTGGCCGCGGGATTGCAGGAGCATTTGGACGCGATGGGGTATGACCTTGTCGGATACGGCTGCACGACTTGCATCGGCAACTCCGGTCCGTTGCCCGAAGCGATCGACGATGCGATAGGGGCCGGCGATATCGCGGTCGGTGCGGTGTTGTCGGGAAACCGCAACTTCGAAGGCCGCGTGCATCCGCTGACGACGCTGAACTATCTTGCCTCGCCGCCGTTGGTCGTGGCGTATTCGCTGGCCGGATCGTTTTGCACGGACCTCGTAAACGACCCGCTCGGTACGGATTTGGACGGCGAACCGGTTTATCTGAAAGATGTCTGGCCGACCAACAAAGAGATCAGCGACATGATCGAAAACGTGCTGACGCCGGAGATGTTCCGCGCCCGTTATGACAATGTTTCCGAAGGACCGGAGCAGTGGCGGAACATCCCGGCCAAGGAAAGCATGACCTACGAGTGGAGCGCGGGATCAACCTATGTCCAGCATCCGCCGTTCTTCGAGGGCATGGGCATGGAACCGGACGCGCTGAACGAAATCCATGGCGCGCGCTCGATAGCGCTGCTCGGCAACTCGATCACGACCGACCATATCTCCCCGGCCGGCGCGATCACGCGGGACGGTCCCGCCGGGGTTTATCTGACGGAGCACCAGGTGCGGCCGAACGAGTTCAACTCCTATGGTGCGCGCCGCGGCAATCACGAAATCATGATGCGCGGCACCTTCGCCAATATCCGCATCCGCAACGATACCGCCCCCGGCACCGAGGGCGGCTACACCAAGCACTTTCCGAGCGGCGACGTGATGTCGATCTACGACGCGGCGATGCGCTATGAGGAAGAAGGCGTGCCGTTGGTCGTCGTCGGCGGCAAGGAGTACGGCACCGGCTCGTCGCGCGACTGGGCCGCGAAGGGCACCAGGCTGCTCGGCATCAAGGCGGTCATCGTGGAAAGCTTCGAGCGTATCCACCGCTCTAATCTGGTCGGGATGGGTGTGCTGCCGCTGGAATTCAAGGACGGCCAAAGCCGCGACAGCCTGAAACTAGACGGCACGGAATCTTTCGATATCACTGGCGTCGAGGGCGGAATCACGCCCGGTATGGATGTGTCCTGCAAAATTACGCGGTCCGACGGCAGTAGCGAGGACGTTACCCTGTTGTGCCGCATCGATACGCTCGATGAGGTCGATTATTTCCGTCATGGCGGCATCTTGCAGTATGTGCTGCGCAACATGATGGAGGCCGCGGCCTGACGCTTAATCCGCCGTTCTCACCGACATGTGATTCGGCAATGGGCCCTACCAGCCCCTATCTTAGCGGTATGAAATATGCGAATTCCGCTTTGTACGGGTTGGCGGTGCTTGGCCTTGCGATGTTCGGCGGGCCGGCTGCCGCAGAAACCAAATTCCCTGTCGTTGTCGAGCTCTATACGAGCCAGGGCTGTTCGTCCTGCCCACCTGCCGAGGCCTTTCTCGGTGAGCTTGCGACGCGCCCCGACCTGATTGCGCTCGAATTCCATGTCGATTATTGGGACTATATCGGTTGGAAGGATCCGTTCGGTTCGCCGACCTATGCCGAGCGGCAACGGGCCTACAGCGGCGCATTGGGCGAAAGGTACGTCTACACGCCGCAGATGGTGATCCAAGGACAAACTCACGAAGTCGGCTCGAAGCGCAATCTGGTCGAAAAGAAAATCGCGCTCGTGCGCGGGATATCGGAAACCGGTCCGACCGTTGTTTTGAAAAGAGTGGGCGATAGCGTTCAGGTTAACGTCAGCGGCGACCATGCCGCCGGCGCATACGACATCTTTTTCGTGACCTTCGACGCCAAACATGAAACCGAAGTCCTGCGCGGTGAGAACCGCGGGGAGACGCTCGTCAATACGAACGTCGTGCGCGCCCTCGATCTCGTTGGACAATGGACCGGCGACCCGGTCGAATTGATGGTGTCGCTTGCCGGCAAGAAGGGCGACGGCGGATGCGCCGTCATCGTGCAGGCGGTCAATCAAGGGCCGATTGCCGCCGCTGCCGTCTTGGCCTACGAAGGCAGCTAACGCGATAATACCGAGCGTTTGGGCGCCGGAAAAAGCGCCCCGTCGCAACGTGCTTTAAACGCGCATGCCCTTGGTCATGAAGGCTGACATGCGTTGCGCGAACCCGGCCGGGTCCGGCAGCGGTTCGCCCTCGAGAATTCTCGCCTGATCGAGCAGCAGGAGAGCGGCATCGTCCGTGGCGCCGTCGCCGTTCTTGGCTTTCTCGGCAAGCTCCTTGATCAACGCGTGCCCGGCATTGACTTCGAGGATGCGCGGTGCGCGCGTGTCGATTTGCTGGTGCGCTTTCAGCAATCGCTCCAGATTCATGTCGATATCGCCTTCATCCGCAACCAGGCAGACCGCGCTTTCGGTCAGCCGGTCAGAGACGCGGACGTCTTTCACATCCTCGCCCAGCGCCAGTTTCATCGCGGCGAGGAGCCGGTCGATATCTTCCTTCGGCGTATCGTCGTCTTCTGTTTTTTCTTCTTTCTTGTCCGCGTCCTTTTCGTCCGACTTTATATTGTCGAAATCGGCGCCGCCTTGGGTCGCCGATTTGAACGGATTTTCCTCGAACGCGCCGATCATCGGCACCCAGAACTCGTCCACCGGATCGGTCAGCATCAGCACCTCGATGCCGCGGGAACGAAATCCTTCGAGTTGCGGACTGCGCGCCAGCGCGTCGAGTTCGCCGCCGGTAATGTAGTAGATCGCGGTCTGGCCTTCTTTCATGCGGCTGACGTAGTCGGCAAGCGATACAATCCCGTCACTCTTGGTCGACCGGAATCGGGCGAGGTCCAGCAGCGCGTCCCGTTCGCCGGACGGCTCATAGAGCCCTTCCTTCAGGACGCCGCCGAAATTTTCCCAGAACGCCGCATAGGCTTCGGCGTCTTTTTCCGCTTTTGACTCGATCTCTCGGATCACCCGGCTGGTCAGGCCAGCGCGGATCTTCGAAAGCACCGGGTTGTTCTGCAGCATTTCCCGGCTGATGTTGAGCGGCAGGTCCTCCGAATCGATGATGCCGCGCAGGAAGCGCAGCCAGCGCGGCACCAACTCTTCGCAATCCTCGGTGATGAAGACGCGTTTCACGTAAAGCCGTACCTTCGAAGCGCGGTCCTGGTTGTAAAGGTCGAACGGCCGCGAGTCGGGAATATAGAGCAGGCCGGTATATTCGATCATGCCTTCGGCGCGGAAGTGCAGCGTCGACCAGGGATCGCCCACCATGTGCGATACGTGATGGAAAAACTCAGTGTATTGCTGTTCGGTAATGTCGTTACGCGGCCGGGTCCAAAGCGCCGACGCGGTGTTGACGGTCTCCGGGTCGCCTTCGTCTTCGCTGTCGCTGACGCTGATCGGGAAAGCGATGTGGTCGGAATAGGTCTTGACGACCTGCCGCACCCTCTGCGGATCGGCGTAGTCGGTTTCGTCTTCCTTAAGGTGCACCGTAACCGTCGTGCCGCGGGCATCGCGGGCCGCCTTGGCGACGGTAAAGGCGCCCTTGCCGTCCGACGTCCACCTCCAGGCCTCCGTTCCGCCGGCCTGGCGGCTGACGACTTCGACCTTGTCGGCGACCATAAAGCTTGAATAAAAGCCGACGCCGAACTGGCCGATCAGCGAGAGGTCGTTCTTTGCATCGCCGGAAATCTGTTCGACGAAGGCCGAACTTCCGGAGCGTGCGATCGTGCCGAGATTTTCGATCAATTCGTCGCGATCCATGCCGATTCCGTTGTCGAATATCGTCAGGGTGCGGGCACTTTTGTCGGTGCTGAGCGCGATGGCATATTCGCTATCGCCCTCGACAAGCGCGGGTTCGGTTATTGCCGCATAGCGCAGCCGGTCGCACGCGTCTGCGGCGTTCGACACGAGTTCGCGGATAAAGATTTCCTTCTCGCTGTATAGCGCGTTCGCGACTATATCGAGCAGCCGGCTCACCTCAGCCTGGAAGGCGAGGGTCTCTTCCTTCGAGCGGGCTGCCTTCTTTTTCTTCTTTTTCGTGTCCGGTTTCTTGGTCTTTTTCGTCGTCATCGTTCTACCGTTCCACCCTTGGAATATTGTCTGCGGGCTATATGTGATGGCAGGGCCCGTGCTGCAAGGTTTTCCGCCGCTATACAGCGGATTGCCCAATGTTGTTGAATGGCCATTATGGAAGACGCCTATCTTGCGCAGCGCAAACTGTTGCTGTCCACGGTTCGCCGTGATGTCGCAGAAACCAGCCGCTACTTCGGCAGGGAATTTCTCGATCCTGCAACCCATGCCGCACTGTTGAGGGTGCCGCGGCATGAATTCGTACCGCCGGAACTGCGCGGCTACGCTTATGAAAACAGACCGCTGCCGATCGGCCACGATCAGACCATCTCGCAACCCTTTATCGTTGCCATCATGACCGACATGCTGCGACTCTCGCCCGGCGCCCGTGTGTTGGAAATCGGATCTGGATGCGGTTACCAGACCGCGGTGCTGGCTGAAATCGCCGCGCGCGTGGTCACTCTGGAACGCGTCGGCGCGCTTGCCGACGGTGCCAGGGACCGGTTGCAGCGGCTCGGCTACGGGAACGTTACCGTCCTGCATGCCGATGGCAGCAAGGGATGGCCGGCCGAAGCGCCCTATGACGGCATTATCGTTACGGCCGCGGCGAAAAAGACGCCCGACGCCCTGTTGGCGCAGCTTCGTCCTGAAAGCCGCTTGGTGATCCCTGTCGGTCGCAGAGGCTGGGCCCAGTCGCTCATTTCGTACGAGAAGGATGCCGAAGGGACGATTACCGAAGGATGCCACCTGCCGGTTGCCTTCGTTCCACTGGTCGAAAACATTCGACCATAACCACACCTACACCTACACAATATGCACCGCAAATGCGGTTAACGCTCGCTAGGTCTTGATATTGTCCTGGAATCCCGCGATGGTGGAACAACATGGCGCTGCACGAAAAACGAGGCCGGATTCGGGCCGTTTTGGGCCCCACGAATACCGGTAAGACCTATCTGGCGATCGACCGAATGCTCGGCCATGACAGCGGCATGATCGGGTTTCCCCTCCGGCTATTGGCGCGAGAAAATTACGACCGGGTCGTTGCATTGAAAGGGCGCCGGTCCATTGCGCTGATCACCGGCGAAGAGAAGATAATCCCGCCTCGGCCCCGTTGGTTCGTCTGCACGGTCGAATCCATGCCGCTCGACCGCGAAGTCGATTTTCTCGCCATCGACGAAGTCCAACTCTGCGCCGACCCCGAGCGCGGCCATGTTTTCACCGACAGGCTGCTGCACGCGCGCGGCCGGCATGAAACGATGCTGCTTGGCGCCGATACGATCGCGCCGTTGTTGAAGCAATTGGTACCCGAGGCCGAAATCGAAACGCGGCCTCGTTTCTCGGCACTTTCCTATTCCGGTGCGAAGAAGCTCACGCGGCTGCCGCGGCGAACCGCTATCGTCGCCTTTTCCCTGAACGAAGTCTATGGGATTGCCGAACTGATCCGCCGGCAGCGCGGCGGTACCGCTGTGGTTCTCGGTGCGCTCTCGCCGCGTACCCGCAACGCCCAGGTCGAGATGTATCAGGCCGGGGAGGTCGACTTCATGGTGGCGACCGACGCGATCGGCATGGGCCTGAATATGGATATCGAGCATGTTGCCTTCGCCGGCATGCGAAAGTTCGACGGCCGGACGCCGCGGCGTCTGATGCCGGCGGAAATCGGCCAAATCGCCGGGCGTGCCGGACGGTACCAACATGACGGGACCTTCGGCGTTACAAACAATGTCGCACCGCTGGACGAGGATATCGTCGAGGCAATCGAAACCCACCGATACGACAAGCTTGAAAGGCTAAGCTGGCGCAACCGGGAGTTTGATTTTCGCTCGGCGCGGTTGCTGCTCGAAAGTCTTTCCAGGCGCCCGCCGTCGCATCTGTTGTACCGGGCGCGCGAAGCCGACGATTTCCGGACTCTGAAGGAACTGGCGGCAGACAGCGACGTTATCGCGTGCGTCACCGATCCGGCTGCCGTGCGCCTATTGTGGGATGTCTGTCAGATTCCCGATTTCCGCAAGGTGATGCCGGATATTCACGTTCGGCTGCTGAAACAGGTTTACTTGCATCTCACGACGGTTGACGGATGGCTACCGGAGGACTGGGTGGCCGACCATATCTACGGGCTCGACAACGTCGGCGGCGACATCGATACGCTGACCCAGCGGATCGCCCATGTTCGGACCTGGACCTATATCAGTCATCGGCCTGACTGGCTTCCCGACAGCGCGCATTGGCAAGGCGTCGCCCGAGATATCGAGGATCGTCTCTCCGATGCCCTGCACGAACGGCTGTTGCAGCGTTTCGTCGACCGTCGCGCGCCGGTGTTCGCCAAGCGCCGGCAAGGCGACGAAGCGCTTCTTTCATATGTCTCCAAGACAGGGGAGGTTGTGGTCGAAGGTGTCGTCGCCGGGTCGATGGCCGGATTGAAATTCGTGCGTGATGCGACGCAAAGCCGCGAGGAGACGCAAACGCTCGTTTCGGCGGCGCGCGGGACGATCGCGCTTGAAGTCGAAACGCGAGTCGCGGCTCTGTGCGCCGACACCGACAAAGCGTTCTCATTGTCGCGCACCGGCCGGATACGGTGGGGCGACGACGAAATCGCGCTCCTACAAAAGGGAACGTCGCCGCTCGATCCTGCCATTACGCTGCTACGTAACGAGATGCTGAGAGCCCATGTCCGGGACCGGATAAACACGCGTCTCAGCCATTGGCTCGACGGTCACCTCCGCTGCAGACTCGCCGCGCTGTTCAAGGCGCGCGATGCTGCGCTGAGCGCCGCTGCACGAGGAATCGTTTTCCAGCTTTCCGAAGGTTTGGGCTCGATCCTGCGCGAATCCGCCCGCGGGCAAATCGCCGTTCTCGATGCGGCTGACAAGAAGACATTAACGGGGTTAGGGCTGCGTTTCGGTGTGCACTCGCTTTACTTCGCACCGCTTCTTCGCCCGGCAGCTCAGCGATTGCGCGCCGTGCTGGCCGCCGTTTTCACGGATCAGGCAGCGCCGCGTATCGGGCAGGCGCTGACGGTTTCGCTTGGCTCTTTGTCCCAGGAGTTTTGGCAATTGACCGGCTATCGGACGCTGGGTCACCGGGCGATCAGGCTCGATGCCGCCGAACGATTTGCGGCGGCCGCGCGCAAAGCGGTCCGGAATGAAAAATTTGTGGAGGATTCGGAGCTTGCGAACGTGACCGGTTGCAATGGCGAAGTGCTTTCCGACATGCTTCGCGACTTGGGGTATCAGGTCGACCGAACGGATCAAGGAACCATCTTTCGGCCGAAGAAGCGTAGCGGCAGGAATGGACGGTCGCGGCGCAACGGGAAGCACGCGCCGCAATTCGATCCGGCATCGCCGTTTGCAAAATTGCGTGACCTGGCGGGCGCGAAATGACGGAGATGGTGGCGGCAAAATTGCGGCTCGACAAATGGCTCTGGCACGCCCGCCTTTTTAAGAGCCGCACGCTGGCGGCGCAGCAGATTGCAAAGGGCGGATTTCGGGTCAATCGGGCTATCGTCCGTAAATCGCATCATTCGGTTCAGCCGGGCGATGTCGTTACCTTCGCCAAAGGCCCTTACGTGCGCGTAATCGAAATTATCGCGCTGGGGCAGCGCCGAGGACCGGCACCCGAAGCGCAAGCGCTTTATCGCGATTTGAACCCGCCGGAGGCGCAACCGAAGCCGGAACGGCCGATTGGGCCGGCCCGGCGCGATTCGGGAAGCGGACGGCCGACGAAAAAAGACCGGCGCGAGATCGAGCGGTTGCTGCGGCGGCCTTAAAGATAATCAGGGCCACTAACACTGTGTTGCGGTCCGTCGAAAAATCACCGAGAGATTGTTCGACGGCATCTCGACGACCTCCGCAAGCGCGAAGCCGCGCGCCGTGGCTTCCGTCGCGACGACATCCAGATCCCTTACACCCCAATACGGGTTCTGCGCCCGCAGGCCGCTATCGAATGCGGCGTTGGAGGGTGCCGTGTGTTCGCCGTTGCGCGTGAACGGACCGTAGAAATAGAGAATACCGTCGGGCTCGGCCAAGTATCGGGCGGCACCCTCGAGCAAGCCGAGACAGGCTTTCCAGGGTGCGATATGGATCATGTTGATCGAGACAATCGCCGCTGCCTCGCGTATCGGCCACTCATGCCAGGTTACGTCCAGTTTCAGCGGTGGCAGCAGATTCGCCGCGTCGGATTCCTCCACAAACGCGGCGATGCTCGCGCGGGCATCGTCGTCTATATCGCTCGGCTGCCAGGCTCGTGGCGCCAACCGCGGGGCGAGAAAAACCGCATGCTCTCCGCTCCCGCTGTTGGTCTCGAGAACGAGGCCCTTTTGCGGCAGGACGCGCTGAAGTACGGCGAGAATGGGTTCGCGATTGCGTAATGTCGCGGGGGCGTGCAGGCGGGCGTTAGTCATTTTCGCGGTACTATCGACCGGTGCCAGAGGCGGTAAGTGGTCAGAAATACGGGATGGCCATGCGAAACGGTGTGACATGGCTGCAGCAATGTACTATGCCGCAACCATGCTTGCAAAAATTCGAAGTTTTTTTCTGGAGAGAGAGGGCCGTGCTGAATCTGCGGACGGCCAGCACTCCCCCGATGAGTTGCAACTCGCCGCCGCCGCGCTGATGGTCGAAGCGGCTCGTCTGGACGGTGCGTTCGGTGAAGACGAACGATCCCACATCACGAAGATACTGCAGCAACGTTTCGAACTGCCAGCGGGCGAAACCGGACTGCTCATCGACGCGGCGGTCGGTAAGGTCGACGCGATTCCGGAAATCTATGGTTTCACGCGGACGATACGCGACCATTTCAGCCATGAAGAGAGGGTCGCGATGCTGGAGATGCTTTGGGAAGTCGCCTATATCGACGGCGAATTGCACGATTATGAAGCAAGCCTCTTGCGTCAGGTTGCCGGACTTTTGTATGTCACTGACAAGGAAAGCGGGATTGCGCGTAAACGCGCCCGCGAACGCCTGAAAAGTTAGTATTTTGGGCCTGTCCAGGGTCGGGCGGCGCCAGCGATGATTTACGGACCGAGGGAGAGTTCTATATGACCTATATCGTCAACGAAAATTGTATCAAATGCAAATATCAGGATTGCGTCGAGGTCTGCCCGGTCGATTGTTTCTATGTCGGCGAGAATATGCTGGTGATCCACCCTGACGAATGCATCGATTGCGGCGTTTGCGAGCCTGAATGCCCCGTCGAGGCAATCCTTCCCGATACGGAAAGCGACACGGAGAAATGGGTCGAGATTAACCGCGAATATGCGGAGCAATGGCCCAACATTACCCGCAAGGGCGAAAGTCCAGCCGATGCGGACAACTTCAAGGACGAAACCGGTAAATTCGACAAGTACTTCAGTTCCAACCCCGGTGAAGCATGAGCGCCGCTGGGATTCACCCCGAATTTGTGATATACTAGAGGCTGGCGTCACGAGGAGGCGATTGGAATTGCGCCCGGTTCGATGGTGTTCCGCAGGACAAACCGTTTGACTGGGAATTGGAACATGCTGTGGTCAACTGCCGAAACGGTGGCCGCAGCTTAATTTTGACGGTTCTTTCCGCGCGATTTCATTGAAGGTTGTGACACGCAAGCCATTGATGTGTCTAGCCGACACACACGAGGCTAGGTTTGTGTTTTAAATAATTATGAGAAGAGCGAATGAGCAAAAAAAAATTGAAAGTTTCCGCTGGTGATTACGTTGTCTATCCGACGCACGGTGTCGGTAAGGTTACTGGTTTCGAGGAACAGGAAATTGCCGGCGATAAGTTGCGGTTGATCGTTATCGATTTTCACAAGGATCGTATGATCCTGCGCGTCCCCATCACGAAAGCGGAGACTTCCGGTCTGCGGCGGCTATCATCGAGAGATGAAATGAAGATCGCGCTGAAGACCCTGAAAGGCCGTAGTCGCGTGCGACGCACTATGTGGAGTCGACGGGCGCAAGAATATGAAGCGAAGATCAATTCCGGCAATCCCGTTTCCATCGCGGAAGTCGTGCGCGATTTGCATCGTAACGCGGATCAGCCCGATCAATCCTATAGCGAGAGGCAGATCTATCAGGCAGCGTTAGATCGTTTGGTCCGGGAGCTTGCCGCCGTTGAGGAAATCGACGAGGATGCCGCAAGCCAGCAGCTCGAAACGGTTTTGCAGGCCGCCTAACGTTCAGTCCCTAAAAATTTGACCGATCGGGGGATAGCGGCCGGAGGTGATACGCGCCGCTTATGACTGACGACCGTAGCATTGTCACGCTCCGGCGCGCCCAGCGTATTTGGGCCGTCGGTGCGATTCATGGCGATGCCGAACGCCTGGCGGCACTGCACGACTTGATACGGTCCCGCTTGGCGTATGGCGACCGCCTCGTTTATCTGGGCAATTATCTCGGCTTCGGCGAGTCGATGTTTGCCACGATCGCAGAGCTGTTGCGGTTTCGCCGGATGTTTTTGTCGATACCCCCTTATATGGACGAAGCCGATTGCGTGTTCCTGCGTGGTGCGCAGGAAGAGATGTGGCAAAAGCTGCTGCAGCTCCAATTCTCCAATCGAGCCGCCGAAGATTTTGCATGGATGCTGGATCGCGGTGTCGCCGCGACACTGGAATCCTACGGCGGTCGGACCAAAGAAGGGTTCGACTGCGCCGAGAAGGGCGTCGTTGCGCTTACGGCATGGACCGGAGCGCTCCGCGACGCCTTGCGTGCCGCGCCGGGTCATGAAGCGATGATGAACGGCTTGAAACGCGCCGCGGTCTCCCGCGCGGGGGGCGTTTTGTTCGTCAACTCCGGTATCGACGTCAGCCGCGATCTGTCGCAGCAAACCGACAGTTTTTGGTGGGCAGGTAGAAGTTTCGTCCGAATTCGGGACCCTTACGGAGGATTTCGAAGGCTGGTTAGAGGCTACGATCCCGATCATAATGGACTGTCGGAAACGACTGCGACACTGACGATCGATGGCGGGTGCGGCTTTGGCGGGTCTTTAGCCGCGTTCTGTCTCACGCCGCAAGGCGATGTTTTGGAGCGCTTAGAGGCGTAAACTCTTCTTCCCCAACTTACCCAATTAAAGTAATCGGCAAATTTATTTTAAAATCCAGAAATATTATTAGGATGATTCTAAAAACCATAATTGATTAATGGTTTAATTAATATCATTGGAAACAAGACCATTTTGGTCTTTTTTCTTTCCCTCCCTAATTCGCCCATGATATACCTTACTAAATTGATCGGGTAACCCTGTTGTATGGAAGGGTATTGGGTCTATCATGGCTTATATTGATGATCCGCAGACGCAAAAGGCCAATCTGAAGTATATTCGGACGTCCATGCGCCAACCGATGTTGGAGCGCGAGGATGAGTTCGAGTTGGCTCGGCGGTGGCGCGGCAAAGCCGATGAAGCCGCATTGCACAAGCTGGTTCTGTCCTACACCAGGCTGGTCATCAGCACGGCTGCCCGGTTTCGCAACTACGGCTTGCCGATGGGCGATCTGGTTCAGGAAGGCAATATCGGATTGCTTCAGGCCGCGGCGAAATTCGATCCGGACCGTGAAGTGCGTTTTTCTACTTACGCGACATGGTGGATACGGTCCGCGATTCAGGATTATATCCTGCGAAACTGGTCGATCGTCCGAACCGGAACGACAGCCGCTCAGAAGACGCTTTTCTTTAACCTGCGACGGCTTCGTGCGCGTATCGCGGACACGCCTTCGGGTCGCCTGAACGAGAATGGCCGAAATGAAATCGCGCGGGAACTACGCGTCAAATATCACGAAGTGGAATCGATGGAGAACAGGCTGAGCGGCAGCGATCAGTCTCTCAATGCGACTGTTGCGGTAAGCTCGGATGACAGCTGGCAGGATTTTCTGGCCGATACGCGGCCAACTCCGGAAGCGGTCGTGCGCCAAATCCACGATACCGAAGTGCGATCGCAATGGCTCGACAAGGCATTGCGGGAGCTGTCCCCGCGTGAACAGATAATCATCAAGCGTCGGCGTCTGCGCGAAAACGGTGCGACGCTCGAAGAATTGGGCCGCGAGCTTGGTGTCAGCAAGGAGCGGGTGCGCCAGCTTGAGCACCGCGCCCTTATCAAAATGCGGGATGTCATCGCCCGCGATATCGAAACGCCCGCCGATCTGCTCGTAGACGCTTGAATAGACCGGCGCATATATATCGACGCTCGTTGGTATAAGCACACCATCCTATATACTCTGCGCATGACGGTAGACCCTGCCAAAGGGTGGTGAAAACGCGTGAGCACTAGGCAAATGCGAATCGACGATGCCATCGCGCGCGCGCAACAGTGCCTGCAGGAAGGCCATCCGGATGAAGCCGCGTCGTTGTGCGACGGCGTGCTCCGCGACACGCCGCATCACCCCGGTGTCCTCAAACTCGCCGCGATAGCGGCATTCCAATTGGGCGATCAGGATAGGGCGACGAGCCTTCTGGAGATGGCCGTCACGCGTCACCCGAACGATTCCGAAGCGCATTTCAATCTGGGCGTGGTGCATCAGGCGGGCGGGTTGTTGGAGCAGGCGCTCATATCTTTTCGCCATGCCGCGGAATTAGCGCCCGGCGCGACGGCCGCCCATTACAACATGGCGACGGCACTGCACGAACTCGGGCAGCCGGAAGAAGCCGTGGCGGCGTACCGGCGCGCGATCGAAGCCGATTCCGACCACGCGCCGGCATATGCCGGCCTCGGTTTCGTTTTGCGCACGATCGGTCGGTTGGAGGAGGCGCGCACCACATACGAACGGGCCGTCGCGCGCGACCCTCAAGATCCGCCAGCGTTGTCGGGCTATGGCATCGTCCTACAGCAACTCGGACGATTGCCGGAGGCGACGGATGCGCTGCGCCGCGCAACGGAACTCGATCCCGATTATCCCGATGCGTGCACCAACCTTGCCGACGTTTTGGTCGAGCAAGGCGACCCCACTGCTGCCGTGACCGCGTGCGATCGCTTTCTCGCGCGGCATCCGGGCGATTCCGGCGTGCTGGCCGCAAAGGCGATCGCATGGGGCGAAAGCGGTGCTGCCAAGGAAGTCGGATGGTTGGTCGATTTCGACCGGTTTCTCGGTCCGGAACACTCGCCGCCGCCCACGGGTTTTACGGATATCGGCACTTTCAACGACGCGCTGGCGTCGCATATGCTGGCGCATCCGACTCTGGTCGATGCGCCGGCAAGCCATGCCACGCGGCACGGCAAGCATACCGGCGAGCTGCTCGGCGAAACCGTCGGGCCCGTTGCCGCGTTTCAGTCCATGGTGGAAGCCGCCGTCGGCCGCTATCGTCTCCGCCTTGGCAACGATCCCGGCCATCCCTTTATCGCAAACGCTCCGCAGCGCTGGCGGTTGACCGCCTGGTCCATCGTGTTGCAAGGGCGGGGCAGCTATCAAGCGGCGCATATCCATCCTTCGGCGTGGCTGAGCGGTGTCTATTACGCCCGGGTTCCCGATGTCGTCGGCGACCGCGATGCCGGACAAGCGGGATGGATCGAGTTCGGCCGGCCGAGCGATGAATTTCATTGGTCCAGCCCGCCGCCGGTTCGCGCCATTCGACCGGAACCCGGTCTATTGGTGCTGTTTCCCAGCTATTTTTTCCACCGGACGATTCCGTATAAAACCGACGGTACGCGGATCAGCATCGCCTTCGATGTCTTGCCGGCAACTTGATCGATTCGAACGGCCGTTTCAGGACTGAACGACGAGCTTGACGCGTTTTCGCGACGCGAGGGGACGGCCGCTGCCAAGACCGTTCAGGGTGGTGAAGCGTTCCTGCCGAAATGAGTCGACCGCCATTTTCGTGCTAAATCCCGATACGGTATCCGCCGGTGCGACGCGGACAATTCGCAACCGTTTCGGACGCAAGGCATCGGCCTGTGCGGACGATAATCGTTTAAAACTGTATGTGGTGCGTTGGAACGGCGCAGCGAGACGCCGCATCGTCGTTGGTGCGGCGGCGAAAACGAAGCGAAAAATTTGCTGAGCCGAAAACCGGATCGCGATCAAGCGATAATCGGTGCGTCCGTCGCGCGCACGCACCCAGCCGGTCGCCGCATCGAGCCCGTTGATCCTGATCGCTTCGAGTTCGTTCAACGCCGCGCCACGCGCCCAGACATTCCCCAGATAGCCGGTCATTTTCCCTTGGTAGGGTTTGGGAGCCGAATGGAAAATAATCGCCGCCTTGTCCCGTTTGGACGTAGCGACGACTTGATCCGGCCTGTTTTGCAATGTGAACCCGTTCGGGACCAGGAATTCGAAGCGAAGTTTCGGGTGGGCGAAACGTTGGCCCAGCGTGTAGCCTTGCTCCGGCCCGTCCCCGAAAATCATGCCGTCGATCGTATCGAGATACGCTCCACGATGCCGCCGGCCACCCTGCTTGCCGCCCGACAATGATACGGCCCGTCGTACGCGTTCGGCGGTGCGCGGATGCGTTGCGGTGATGTCGTACTGGTCGACCTCGTCCGGCAAACGTCCGGCAATCCGCGCTTCGAGCTGGCTGTTGGCGCGCATCCGTTCCAGGAAGTCGGCCATCGCGATGACGTTGTAGCCGGCCCGGCGCAGGTATCGGACGCCGAGCATATTGGCCTCCAGCTCCTGATCCCGCGAATAGCCGCGCAGATACAGGCCGGCGACGGTACCCGCCAACTGCGTCGATCCACGGCCGCCGACCACGCCCAACAAGCCGACGCCGAGTTGCGCCAATATCGCCTGGCTCTGACGCTGCGCTGAATGCCGCGCGACGACATGGCCGATCTCGTGACCCAGCACGCCCGCCAGTTCCGCTTCGTCGCCGGCCAGCGCCATCAGGCCGCGCGAGATGTAGACGAAACCGCCAGGCAGCGCGAAGGCGTTGACGATCGGGCTGTCCAGCAGCGTAAAGGTGAATCCGAGAGCCGGCGTTTCGGAGGCCGCGGCGAGCCGCCCGCCGATGCTGGCGACGTATCCGGTGGCGTTCGGGTCATCGTAGACGCCGCCGAACTGCGCCAGAATCTTCGGGTGCTCGCGAAGGCCGATTTGTTTTTCTTCGGACGGGTTGACCAGTATCAGGTTTCGTTCCCCGGTCGCCGGATTTACCGAACAACCGCCGAGTCCTGCGAAAAGGCCGCCGGCGGTGAGACCGCAAAAATGTCGCCGCGAAATCGCCATCCGGTACCTTGTCATCGTTTGCTTCGTTGGAATATCGAATAGGTTCCGATCCGGTACAAGCCCCTCGGGCGTTTATGTAAGGGCCCGTTTGGGAATATGTTGTTGTTTTCATGGCTTTTGTTTACTCGCTGGTTAGGAAGGGTTCGCGCCGCGATGCCGGCGGCATCGCAAGCGGGCGCTGACGCGGTCCAGCGATTAAACAAAAGCCACCCAAAGGGTTGGCGCTTCTCGGCCGGCTTGTGCGTCGCGGCCCTTGGCCGATGAACCACATCGCCCGGCGGGCCGCTCCTGCCATCCGGCTCGACAATCGCCAATGAAAACAGCAACATATTCCCAAACGGACTCTAAGACAATTACGGCAAGATTTCGATCTGCTCGGGATGGGATGCATCGATCATCGGACCATTGCGCGATTTTATCCAACCTCTCACGCGTACTTTTCGTCCTTCCAACGACGTAAGCGCCAATCCCGCGGCTTCGAAGGCGCGACGTGCCCGTGCGGGAACGGCGATCGTAAAGTCCATTCGCCAATTCGCGCCGAAGTTCAGGTAGGTATATTTTCGCCGGACGGCGACCGCGCGTACCGATCCCTCGACGAGTTGAAAACTGCCGATATCGCGATGGACCGCGTCGGCGCTTCGAATGCGGTAGAAGCGATGGCGCCAAATGCCAAGCCTTTCGGCGCGCGCCTTGCGCTCGAGCGCCAGCATCTCTGCCACCTGCGCGCGATTGTCGCTGAAGCTGTAGACCCCGGCCATGCCGCGGCGCAAAATCTCGCCTTGAATCCAGGTGCCCGCCGCGTCGTGCAGATGGGCGAGTTGCCGGTTGTACCGGTCGACGCGCCGCCCGCCATAGGACAGTGTCACCGTCTTGTAGAGCGCGAGGGTCAGCAGTGCGGACTTCGAAATGTCTGCCAACGGCCAGTTTTTGAAATTTCGCCGCCCGAGGGGAAGCTTGGGCGCTTGAATGCCGACAAGCCGCACTTCGCGCCCGTCTTCCAAAATCAGCGTATCGCCATCGACGATTTCGACGACCTTTCCGCCGCCGTCGACCGTGAGCGAGTTTGCCATGGCCGGCGCGCCGACGACCAACAGCAGAACCATCAGAAAGAGGTGAAGTTCGAACATGCGGGGCCATTTGCAATTGGTGACGGCGCAGTCTAATACCAGATTTCGCACGACCGGCGAGGTCGAATTTTACTTCCGAAGATTGGATTTCGGCATGACCCGGAAAGATCTCTTCCCGGATATCGAACCCTACGAGCGCGGGCGTCTTGCCGTAGACCCGCCGCATGACCTCTATTGGGAGCAGTCGGGCAATTCCGACGGTGTGCCGATCCTTTTCGTGCATGGCGGCCCTGGCGCCGGTGCGACTCCGTCACATCGGCGGTTTTTCGACCCCAAGCACTACCGCATCATCGTCGCCGATCAACGTGGTGCGGGGCGTTCGAAACCGCTCGGCGACCTGACCGACAATACGACCGATCATCTGGTCGCCGATATGGAAGCCTTACGAATCCTTCTGGGCATAGACTCCTGGATTTTATTCGGTGGCTCCTGGGGTTCCAGCCTGATTCTCGCTTACGCAATCGCGTATCCGGAACGCTGCCGCGGGTTCATTTTGCGCGGCATTTTCCTGTGTACCCCCGGCGAAGTGGAATGGTTCATGACGGGAATGCGGCGCGTGTTCCCGGAAGCGTGGCGGCGCTTCGCCGAGTTCCTGCCGGAAGCGGAACGCGACGAATTGCTGGCCAACTACCACCGTCGGCTTGTCGACCCCGATCCCGATATCCATTTGTCTGCGGCCAAGGTCTGGGCTCAATATGAGGGCGCGTGCTCGACATTGTTGCCGAGTGCGGAAGTGGTATCGGCCTTTGGCGACCCGATGAAGTCGCTGGGCTTGTCGCGCATCGAAGCGCATTTTTTCGTCAACGACCTGTTCCTGGAGAAGGACCGTTTGCTGAACGGCGTGGACCGGTTCAGGCATCTTCCCGGCGTTATCGTGCAGGGCCGCTACGACATGGTCTGTCCGCTTGCAGCTGCCGATGCGCTCGCCCGCGCCTGGCCGGAAGCGGAATATGAGATCGTTCCCGATGCGGGCCACTCGGCGATGGAGCCGGGCATTCGAAAAGCGCTTGTCCAGGCGACGGAGAAGTTCAAGACAATCGACGCCTGAATTCGAGGAATCGATTGCCCCAGGCGGGTCAGGCCGTATTATTCTCGGGGGAGTGTTCATGTTGAAAACGCAAATTATTCGCGGGCTTGGGGTCGCAGCCGCGGTTCTTTCGCTGATCGTCGGCGCACGCGCCTATGCCGGCGAAGATCCGTCGTTTATCGCATTTCATGTCGGCGGCTACGACGTGAACGACAACGAAACCGCCGGTCAGTTCAATATCGAATACCGCTCCAGCTGGGACGAATGGTACGTCAAGCCGTTCGGCGGCGTCATGACGACGACCGATGCCGCGATCTACGGCTACGCGGGCATTATGCTCGATATCTATTTCGGGCGCCGGATCGTCTTAACGCCCAGTTTTGCAGCCGGTCTTTATACCGATGGCGACGGCAGGGATTTGGGTTCGGTGATCGAATTCCGCTCCGGCCTGGAACTCGCCTATCGTTTCGACAACCGGGTACGTTTGGGCGTCGCCTTCCACCACATTTCGAACACCTCGATCGACGATATCAATCCGGGCACGGAAACCTTGACCCTGGTCCTGTCGCTTCCGCTCAACGATTTGTTCAGCAAATTAATTTAGTTTCACGCTCCCGAGGACGCGGCTCATCTCCGAATAGCGGTTGTTACGCAACCATTTGCGCGCCATAGTGCGGTGTGGTTTCAACAACGGAAAGGAGGTGATCCAGTGTATCATTGTCATTTGCGGCCTACGGTCGCTCGAAACTGGATCGTCGCCGCCGTGCGGAGTTGCTTCGCCTGACGCGACGTGTTCCGACCTGGGCATAATACCGAGGTCAGACAAGGGAAGGGCCGCCCCAACGGGCGGCCCTTCTTTTTTTAATAAGCAATGTCATCGAACGCGGTCGGCGTTATCAGTGGTTCTTGAAATTAGCCTTCGATCATCGCTCGGGTGTCTTTGATCGCATCGGATTAAGCGCTATGCGTTCACGATCAGCGCTTCCGGCCCAAATTCAGGGTCCAATAGTGGTAGCTCCGCACGACGCCGCCGTCTTGTGGCATGAAGGTATATCCGACTCCGGCGTCGTCGATATCGCGCGCCAGCAACACCTTGCGGTGGGGCGGCGACTTTATCCAGCCGTCGACGACTTCGCGCGGGTTTTCCTGACCGGCGGCCAAATTTTCCAGAACCTTGCGCCATGTATAACCGGCTCGCGTGACCCGGTCGCCGACGGTGCTGCCGTTCGGCGTGACATGATCGAAGAAGTCCCGGCCCGCCATATCGTTGGAGTGCGCCTGCGCCGCGATATTCAAGACGGGATCGAGGGTCAAAGGCTGCAGCCTGTTCCGCGCCCGGTACCGGTTTACATGGCGCATGATCTCGCTGCGCCAATTGCCGGCGGCAGGCCCGGTCGGTTCGGCCAAGGTGATGACCCAGAAATGATCGAGCGCTACGCCGCCGCGTTCCGCGTAGCCGATGCCGGCTTCGCTTAGGTTCCTGTTCAACAGGAGCTGGCGGCTGTCGCGCCGGTTTAGCCACATATCGACAACCGATTGACCGTTGGGATAGCCCATCGCGACTTGCTGGGCGGCCTGGCGGAAGGCATAGCCGGCGCGGCGCAGTCGTTTTTCCAAGGTCAGGCCAATTCGACTGCGCGTATCGAGCTTGCGGCGCGACAGCATGTCGTTTGCCTGGTCGCGCGCCAGCACCGCCAAGCGCGCTTCCATACGCAATGGGGCCAAGCCGTGTTGCGCACGGTACCCGTTGATCAGCCTCAAAGCCTCGAAGGACCGGTCGCTCGACGCCGCGGCGTCACCCGCCAGCAGCGCCACCACGGCGATCGCCAGCAAACGAAGCGCCAACTGTCGATTATTGCATGACAATATTCGGCATAGCGCGGCCCGGTGCATCGGCGCCGCCATCCAGTTTTTGCCAAATCCGGTCGGCGATGGCCCGGAATGCCTTGCTGTGTTCGTTGTCCGGGTCGCTGACGACGATCGGCCTGCCGCCGTCGGATGTTTCGCGGATCGCGATATCGAGCGGGATCTCGCCGAGGAAATCGATCCCGAGCCGCTCCGCTTCCTCGCGCGCGCCGCCATGGCTGAAGATATCGGACCGTTCGCCGCAATGCGGGCAGGAGAAGTAGCTCATATTCTCGACGATGCCGAGAACCGGGACCTCGACCTTGCGGAACATGTTCAGGCCCTTGCGGGCGTCCAGCAACGCGATGTCCTGCGGCGTGGAGACGATCACCGCGCCGGCGAGCGGAACCTCCTGCGACATTGTCAATTGCGCGTCGCCGGTGCCGGGCGGCATGTCGACGATCATGACGTCGAGCAGGCCCCAATTGACGTCCCGCATGAGCTGCTGCAGCGCGCTCGTGACCATCGGGCCGCGCCAGATCATCGCCGTTTCCTCCGGCACCAGGAAGCCCATGGACATGACCTTGACGCCGTAATTTTGCATCGCCTCCAGACGCTCGCCATCCGGGCTGTCGGGGCGGCCCGTTATGCCCATCATGCGCGGCTGCGACGGCCCGTAGATGTCTGCGTCGAGGATGCCGACGCTGTGTCCGGCCGCGGCAAGCGCCAGCGCGACGTTCGTCGCGACGGTCGATTTTCCCACGCCGCCCTTGCCGGAGGCAACCGCGACGATATGTTTGACGCCCGGCACCATCTGCTTGCCGCGGCCTTGTTGCGGTGCGGCTTGCTGTGGCGCCTCGGCCTGTTTGTGCGCGGTGAGGACGGCGGTAACCGAAAGGATCCCCGGAATTTCGTCGACGGCCTTTTCCGCCGCCGTGCGCAGCGGCTCGTATTCGGAAGCGCGCTGCGGGTCGATTTCTATGGCGAATCCGACATTGCCGTCCTTGACGACCAGACCCGAAATCATGCCCGAGGACACGATATCCTCGTTATTTTCGAGATCGTTGATCGATTTCAGCGCGTCAAGCACCTGTTCTTCGCTCACCGTGGCCATACTCGATTCTCCGTAATGTGCTGGTATTCGCCGCCCTGGGGGTTTGCGCCTGGTACGACGCTGCCCTATATGTGTGTTGACTTATATGTGATGGTGCCGCGGCAAGAAAAGTACGGTACTCATAGCGCACCGTCATTGAAAGTATAAACACCGGCAATTTTAAGGAAGACGAGCCGATGCCTTGGTCTAATCAATCTGGTGATGGTGGTGGTAACGGACAGGGTCCGTGGGGCGGGGGCGGCGGCGGTGGCGCCGGCGGCGGTGGCGGCGGCGGCGGCAGACAGCCACCCGACATCGAAGATATGCTGCGCAAAGGCCAGGAGCGCGTAAAAGCCATCCTGCCCGGCGGCGGCGGCTTCTCGCCGAAAATAATCATGTTGCTCGTCGCCTTTGCGATCGTCGCTTGGTTGCTGACGGGGTTCTACCGGGTTCAACCGGGCCAGCAGGGCGTTGCGCTTGTTTTCGGAAAGGTTTGGAAAACGACGCCGCCGGGACTGGACATTAATTTCCCCGCACCGTTGGGCGAGGTTCTTACCCCGCAGGTGGACTTGTCGCGGCGCGTCGATGTCGGCTTTCGCGGCGCCGGCGACGTAACCCGGGGCAGGAGCACGGAACGGGACGTTCTGGAAGAAAGCCTGATGCTGACCGGCGACCAGAATATCGTGGATATGGATTTCACCGTGTTCTGGAAAATCAAGAGTGCAAGCGACTATCTGTTCAATATCCGCGGCCAGGAAAACACCGTGAAGCTCGTGGCCGAAAGCGCGATGCGCGAAGTCGTCGGCCAGACGAAGTTCGATATAGCCGTGACCACGGGCCGCGAGAATATCCAGGACAAGACGCGCGAGCTGATGCAGACGATCCTCGACCAGTACAAGTCGGGCATTCTGATCACCAACGTGCAATTGCAGAAAACCGATCCGCCGAGCGAGGTCATCGACGCGTTCAACGATGTGCAACGGGCCCGGCAGGACCGCGACCGGCTGAGAAACGAAGCGGAAGCCTATGCGAACTCGATCGTCCCCGTGGCGCGCGGCGAGGCGGCACGGGATATCAAGCAGGCGGAAGCCTACCGCGAACAGCAAATTCAGGAAGCGCGCGGCGAGGCGGACCGTTTTATATCCGTGTATGAGGCCTACAAGGTGGCGCCGGAAGTGACGCGGCGGCGCATGTATCTGGAAACGCTTGGCGAAGTCCTGGGCAGTGCGCGCAAGGTGATCATCGACCAGAAGGGCGGCGCGTCCGGCGTCATTCCCTACTTGCCGTTGCCAGAGGTTCAGAAGCGGCTGGATCAAGACAAAAAAGAAACCAGCAATTAGGGAATTGGAGATCAACTCATGAGCAAAGTCCAACTCGCAATTCTCGGCATCGTCATTCTCGTGCTCGGTGTCCTGGCGTCGTCCGCCCTGTACACGGTGCACCAGGTTCAGCAAGCGATCGTTCTGCAGTTCGGCAAGCCCGTGCGTGTCGTCTCGGAACCCGGCTTAAACTACAAAATACCGTTCATTCAGGACGTGCGGTTCTACGAGCGCCGCATCCTCGACCTGGACCCGCCGGAGTTCGAGGTTCTGCTCGACGATAAAAAGCGGATCAAGGTCGATGCCTTCGCGCGGTATCAGATCGAAAATCCGTTGAAGTTCCTGCAGGTGGTCGGGACGGAGTCGACCGCGCGGAACCGGCTCAGCAATCTGGTAAACTCTTCGCTGCGCCGGGTTATCGCGAAAACATCGCTGACCGACCTGCTGTCGCCGAAACGCGGCGGGTTGATGGAACAGATCCAGTCGGAAGTCACGACCAAGGCCAAGACGCTCGGCATCAATATCATCGATATCCGCATCGGCCGGACCGACCTTCCGACCGAAACCAGTCAGGCGGTGTTCAACCGGATGCGGACGGAGCGCGAGCGCGAGGCGCGCGAGCTGCGCGCGCAGGGCCAGGAGACGGCGCAGAAGATCACCGCCGAAGCGGACCGCGACCGGACGGTTATCCTGGCGAACGCCAAACGAAAATCGGAGCAGCTGCGCGGCGAAGGCGAGGGGCGGCGCAACCTCATCCTCGGCGAAGCGTACGGCCAGGATCCGGATTTCTTCCTGTTCTACAAATCGCTCGCCGAATATCAGGAGAACCTCGTCGGCAACGACACCACCATGGTGCTGTCGCCGGACAGCGATTTTTTCCGCTTTTTCGGAAACTATAGCGGGACCAAGCGGAAATAGGCCGTCCGTCCGGGGTCTGGTGATTGGCAGATTTTGCGACCGCGTTCGCCCTCGTGCTGGTCATCGAGGGGCTGCTCTATGCGATATTCCCGGAAGCGATGCAGCGTATGATGCGCACGGCGCTGGAGGCGTCGCCGACGGTGTTGCGCAATGGCGGCCTTGCCGCGGCAATCCTGGGATTCGTGATCGTTTGGCTTATTCGTGGCTAAAAGGCGAAAATTAGGTGTTGGATTTGCCTTAATTGGGCCAAAAGTTGGATATATTATGACATTTCGGGCATCCGGATTGATCCGCTTCCGGACGGACCCTACATGCGTGCCAGAGAATGGCCCGACGATGGGGCAGGATTCGATATGGAGGTCGCAGTGAACCGTTTATTGCAATCGATACGTTCGCGTCACGCCGCGCCGCTGCGCTGGCTGTTGGTTTTGCCGGTGGCGGCGATACTGGTGTGGCAGGCGGCGCCTGCCGACGCGCGCGGCGCCCCCGACAGTTTCGCCGATCTTGTCGAGCGCCTGCTGCCGGCCGTCGTCAATATCTCGACGACGCAGAAGGTGCAGCGCCAGGGCGAAAGTCAGCCAGGGCCGCAATTCCAATTTCCGGAAGGCTCGCCGTTCCGCGATTTCTTCGACCGCTTCAATCGCCGAGAGGGCGATCGGCCGGCGCGCCGCGTGACGTCGCTGGGATCCGGTTTCATCATCGACGAGACGGGACTGGTGGTCACCAACAACCACGTGATCGAAGGGGCGGACAAGGTCACCGTCATCTTGCATGATGGCGAAAAATTCGACGCCGAGATCCTCGGCACGGACAAGAAGACCGATTTGGCCCTGCTCAAGATCGATCCGGGCAAGGAGAAACTGACGGCCGTCGAATTCGGCGCTTCGGACAAGGCGCGGGTCGGCGATTGGGTCATCGCGATCGGCAATCCGCTGGGTCTCGGCGGTACGGTTACGGCGGGCATCATCTCCGCGCGCGGCCGCGACATCCGCTCCGGACCCTATGACGACTACATTCAGACCGACGCCCCGATCAACCGCGGGAACTCGGGCGGTCCGTTGTTCGACATGGCGGGCGCGGTGATCGGCATAAACACCGCGATCCTCTCGCCGTCCGGCGGAAGCATCGGGATCGGCTTCTCGATCCCCGCCAACCTGGCCAAGAACGTGATCGGCCAGCTGCGCGAATTCGGCACGACGCGCCGGGGCTGGCTGGGCGTGCAGATCCAGACCGTGTCGCCGGAAATCGCCGAGAGCCTGGGGCTCGACGTGCCGAAGGGCGCCCTGGTCGCCGGCGTGCTGAAGAACAGCCCGGCCGAGGCCGCGGGGGTCAAGCAAGGCGACGTCATCATCGGCTTCGACGAACGCGAGGTTTCGGAATCGCGCAAGCTGCCGCGCATGGTGGCGGAGACCAACGTGGGCAAGGACGTCGCCGTGCTGGTTTGGCGGGACGGAAAAGAGGTCGGCCTGACGGTCCGTCTCGGCGAGCTCGAAAAGGTCGATCAGGCGTCGCTCACCACGCGGGGCAGCCGCCGCGATACCGGCGACGACGCCAGCCGCGAAATCGAGTCGCTGGGGCTCGCCCTGTCGCCGATCACCCCGGAGCTGACCGAGAAGTACAAGATCGAAGAGGACATGAAGGGCGTCGTCATTACCGATGTCGAAAAGGGCAGCAACGCCGAAGAGCGGCGGCTGCAGCCCGGCGATGTCATCGTCGAAGTCGGTCAGGTAGAGGTCAAATCGCCCGCCGACGTGGCCGCACAGGTCGAAAAGGCCCGCGAAAAGGGCCGCAAGGTTGTCCTGTTGCTGGTCGACAAGGACGGCGATATGCGCTTCATTCCGCTGCGCATCAAAGATAACTGAATTCCGTATAAATACGGATAATACGCACGGCGCGGGCTCTGTCCCGCGTCGTTTCGTTTTGCGCGGCAGGGTCTCAGCCCTTATCCTGCGCCTTCTTTAAGACCGCACAACGATCAGGGCCGCTATCGTGAGCAGCGCCGAAACGACATCCAAATTCCGCCTGAAGAATCAGGCGCCGATCTATTTGATGGGTTTAGGACATGGGGCGACGCATTGGATCGCGATGACCTTCACGATCCTTCTGCCGCTCCTGACGAAGGATCTTGGACTTAGCTATACGGAAGCCGGGTTGCTGGTCTCGATACTGCATATCAGTTCGTTCGCGGCAAATTTCGGCAGCGGCGTCGTCGTCGATGTCACCGGCCGGAAGGTCATTTTCCAAATCTTGTCCCTGGTCGTCGGCGCCTTCGCCCTCGCCGTTTTTGGCGTAACCAGTCTCTACATTATCCTTGCCGCCATGGTCGCCCTGATCGGCGCGACCAACAATCTGTGGCACCCGCCGGCGATCGCCTTCATTTCCGAACGCTATCCCGATCACCGCGGTTATGCCCTGTCCATACACGCAACGGGGGCGAGCCTCGGCGACATGATCGCCCCGTCCCTGGTCGGCGTCCTCCTGATCTCGTTTACTTGGCAGGGCGCGGCGGCGATCAGCACCCTGCCCGTGTTCGTCGTCGTGCTCGTCTTCCTGATCTATCTGATGCCGAAGGACCGTCCCGCACCGGGTGTTGCGCGCAAGACCATGGGGTTTGGCGATTATTTAGGCGGGCTGGCGATTCTGGTGCGCAGCCGCGCCGTGCTGGGGCTTTGCCTGATGGCGTCGTTCCGGTCGACGGCCCAAGTCGGCCTGGTGATGTTTTTGCCCCTCTACCTTTACAACGTGCTCGAGGTGAGCCCGTGGCTGATGGGCCTCGCCATCACCGGCATGCATCTGGGCGGGGTCATCGTCTCGCCGATCGCCGGCACGTTGTCGGACAAGGTCGGCCGGCGCCCGGTCGTGATGGCCGGATTGACCGCCACGACAATTATCATCGTCCTATTGCCCCTGATCCCGAGCGCAACGATGTTTGTCGTGGCCGTTTCAGTGCTTGGTTTCGTAATGTACGCGGTTCGCCCCGTCATCCATAGCTGGATGATGGACTTGGCGCCGACCGAAGTCAGGGCTTCCGCGACGAGCCTGTTGTTCGGGACCCAGGCGGCGCTTTCCGTCCTGATGCCGCTCATCGGCGGCTGGGTCGCCGACACGTACGGCCTGACAGAGGTGTTCTACGTGATTGCCGCGATCATGCTGATCGCCAACGTGACGGTGGTATTGCTGCCGCGGCCGAAACCGGTCCGATAGTTGATTCGGATTTCGATTGCCGATGGCTATTTTTTGCACTTCGTGTCTGTGACTGCATACTGAACAAATTGTAAGGGACGATTGCGCGGGGACCGTTTCGAGGTAAGACAGGATTTGCGACGAAGATATCGTCGCTTGCGGTGCCTATCGTCGACCAAATGCCGTCACCGAACCTTTCAATATCTGCAACCTGAGGCAAAGAGTACAGAGTATGAACCTTTCGATCCGAACCGACCCCACGACCGGCCTGAAAAGCTTCGACACACGCGCCGCCATGGCCAACGACAAAATTTCCGGCAAGGGCTATTCGACCCTCGATGACGAATCGCTGAAGACGCTTCCGCCGCCGCCGCCCGGGGCCGTGTTCAACGCCGACGAACAAGCCAGGTATCGCGAATTCAAGGAAAAGCGACGGGACGTGGCGGACTATATGGCGATGGAAGGCGAGTTCAGCAAATACCTCGAAGATGTGTACTCGGCCGCCCCTGTCGAGAGGGAGCCCCTGACCGACGAATGCGAAATTCTTGTGGTCGGCGCCGGCTTCGCAGCACTTCTGCTTTGGTACAAGCTGCGCGCGGCGGGCTTTACCGATGTCCGGTTTTGCGAGAGAGGCGGGGACGTCGGCGGCACCTGGTACTGGAACCGGTATCCCGGCATCGCCTGCGATGTTGAATCGTACAGCTATCTGCCGTTGCTCGAGGAGATGGCATACATACCGACGATGAAATTCGCGTCGGGTTTCGAGATTCTCGAATACTGCCAGAGCATGGCGGTGAAATTCGGTTTCTACGAGCGTTGCCTGTTTCACACGACTGTCGGCGAGACGATTTGGGATGAAGCCGCGGGCCGATGGTCAGTGACCACAGACCGTGGCGACAACATGCGCGCGCGCTATCTCATCCTCGCCAACGGCATCCTGACGACGCCGCGGCTGGCCAGGATCGATGGCATGGAAAGCTTCCAGGGCGAAGCCTTCCACACATCGCGGTGGGATTACAATATCGACCTGAAGGGCAAGCGCGTGGGCATCATCGGCACCGGCGCCACTTCCGTGCAGGCAGTTCCGGAACTGGCGAAGATCGTGAAGGAACTGTACGTGTTTCAACGCACACCGTCGTCCATCGACGTGCGCGACCAGCGCGCGACGACGCCGGAGGAATACGAAACCTGGGCCAAAGAACCGGGTTGGGCGCGCGCCCGGCGCGAAAGGCTTGCCAAGATCTCATCCGGCCGGACCGCGCTGAAAGGGAATGACGACTACCTGTCGGGCAAG
The DNA here is from genome assembly GCA_047517345.1 of Alphaproteobacteria bacterium. Lineage (GTDB taxonomy): Bacteria > Pseudomonadota > Alphaproteobacteria > UBA8366. Next base: position 7,512 of record JAKZTB010000018.1, on the reverse strand, counting down.
GTCGCCGATTTCAAAGTGCGCAAAAAGTACGCCAGAGAGTTATCGCCGGAAGAGCTGATGGAGAAACAGCTCAACACCAATTTTCGGATCATGGAACAAATCCGCGCCCGGGTCGACGCCACGGTCAAGGACCCCAAAACGGCCGCCGCGCTGAAGCCCTACTATCCATATGGCTGCAAACGGCCGGCCTTCCACGATGAGTTTCTGCCGGCGTTCAACCTGCCGCATGTCACGCTGGTCGATACCGCTCCGCTTGGCGTGGGTGAAATAAACGCCAAGGGTGTCGTTCACGACGGCACGGAATACCCGCTGGACGTTCTGATCTATGCGACCGGGTTTCAATGGATGGCGTCATCGACCTTCGAATTGATCGTCGGCTGCGGCGGGCAAACCTTGCGGCAGAAGTGGGAGTCGCAAGGCACGAAGACGTATCTCGGCCTGCACAGCCAAGGATTTTCCAATTTGTTCATTATCTCAGGTCCGCAAGGCGGCGGCGGACAATTCAATTTCATCCGCAGCATCGAAGCGCACACGGACTATATTGTCTGGATGCTCAACACGTTGCAGGAGCGTGGTGCCGGCATCGTCGACGTCAAGACAGAACCCGAAATCGAGTACGCGGAGCACTGCCGCGTTGCCGATATAAACACCCGACCGTTTCGGGATTGCATGTCCTACTACAATGGGGAAGGCCGCGCGGCGCCCGGAAGTCTGGCGTATTACGGGGGACCGCAAAAATGGCACGAACGCCGCCAGGCCGCGCAGGAAACGATGGAGGCTTACGTGTTCGCCCCGGCGCCGGCGCAATGATCGTAGGCGGTACTGCGCATTGAATATGGGCGTGCCTCGGGCATGTCGAAGGGACCGATCGCGTTATCGGCCGACGAATTCCGGCTTTCGCTTCTCCATGAAGGCCCGCCGCCCCTCCTCGATATCCTCGCTCACGGCGCATTCTTCGACGAGTCGATGGCACAGATCGATGTTCCGTTCGCCCTCTTCCTTGAGCAACTCGTTGACGACGAGGTTGGTCGTCTTGAGTGAGAGGGGCGCGTTGCCGGCCATGGTCTCCACGTAGCCGTCGACAAATGCGTCGAGTTCGGCCAACGGAACGACGTTGTTCACCAGCCCCATGTTGCGGGCTTCCTCCGCGCTGAAGCGCCGGCCGGTGTAGAAAATCTCCTTCGTGAAGGACGGGCCGACCAGATCCATCAGCACCTTGGTGTTCTCATGGCCGTAACCGACCCCCAGCTTGGCGGCCGGGATACAGAAGCTGGAATTGTCCGAGCAGATTCGAAGATCGGCGCAGACGGCAATTCCCATGCCGCCGCCGTAACAGTATCCGCCGATCTTGGCGATGGTGGGCTTGAGCGCATGCTGCACCGAACCGTAGGCGCGATTGACCGACACGCCGTATTCCTTGATGCGGTCGACGTTGGCGCGTTCGTTCTCGAATTTGGAGATGTCGGCGCCGGAAACGAACGCCTTCTCGCCCGCGCCTTCCAGGACGATGACCCGCACGCCGTCGTCGGCATCGAAGGCCTGCATAGTCTCGGCGAGCCCATCCCACATGGCTTTGGACATCGCGTTGTGCTTCTTCGGGTTGTCGAATATCACGCGGCCCAGATGGCCCTTTTTCTCAGCGACGATCTTGCCTTCGGACATGCTTGAATTCTCCGGTATCTCGTAGGTTGCTAAGGATGACGGCTGCTGTCGCGGGCCGCAAGTGCATGAATTTCTCGGCATGATCGGGGATACGCGGATCAATATCGAAAATCTTCCTGCCGATAGCCTTGCAAGTACAGCAACGCAGTCAGGTCGCCGTGATCGATCCGGGCCTGCGCGCGTTCGGCGACGATCGGCTTGGCCCGGAAGGCGACACCTATCCCGGCTGTTTCCAGCATCGCGAGGTCGTTGGCCCCGTCGCCGACGGTGATCGCCGCGGCCGGCGATATGCCGCGTTCGTCGGACAACCGCAACAGCGCCTCGCGCTTGGCGTCGCGCCCGAGGATCGGTTCGGTCACCGAACCTGTCAGTTTGCCGCCGGCTATTTCCAGCCGGTTGGCCTGATCGTAATCGAAGCCGAGCCGGCGGCGGACCCAGCCGGTGAAGAACTGGAAGCCGCCCGATACCAGCGCGCAGTACGCCCCGTTCGCGCGCATGGTGGCGATCAGCATGGCCGCGCCGGGCGTGATGCGGATCGCAGCGAGGGAGTCCTCCAGGGCGTCTGTGTCGAGCCCTTTCAGCATTTCGATGCGCGCCTTGAGGGCGCCTTCGAAGTCCAGTTCGCCGGCCATCGCGCGGGCGGTGATATCGGCGATGGCGCCGCCGATGCCGCAGGCGGCGGCGAGCTCGTCGAGCATTTCGTTCTCGATGATCGTCGATTCCATATCGGCAACCAGCAGCTGTTTGCGCCGTCCGGCCGATGCCTGCACGACGATATCCACGGGGCGGCCGGTCAGCCGCTCCCGAACGGCGGCCGCGGCCGGCTCCAAATCTTCGGCGGCAAAGGGCAGGTCGCAGGCGACGCCCGCCGCAAGCCAGTCCGGTGCCGCGGCCGAACCGCCGGACGCCGCGATCCCCGCCGCCGCGGCGCGTGCGTCGTCCGCGGTGAGGGCGGCCTCCGCCGGGTCGCCGATGAGCGTAAGAACGTTGTCCATCATCGCGCAGTCTGTATCTTCGGCACTCATGGATGGCAAGCCGGATAATCCCGTTTTGATCGTCGCCGGACCGACCGCGAGCGGCAAGTCCGCGCTGGCGCTCGCCGTCGCAGAAGAATTCGACGGCGTGGTGATCAACGCGGACAGCATGCAGGTCTATGCCGAGCTGCGCATTCTCACCGCCCGGCCGGGTCCGCATGACGAGGCGCGCGCGCAGCACCGGCTGTACGGCGTGCTGCCGGTGACCGAGGTGTGCTCCGCCGCGCGCTGGCGCGATATGGCGATCGCGGCGATCTCGGAGGCGCACGAGGCCGGACGGCTGCCGGTCCTGTGCGGCGGGACGGGCCTCTACCTGCGCGCCCTGATGCAAGGCCTGTCGCCGATCCCGGAGATACCGGACGAGGTTCGACGCGACATTCGCCAAAGATTGGCGCGGGACGGGCCGGCGGCGCAGTACGAACGCCTGCGCGGCTGCGACCCGGAAGCGGCGGCGCGGTTGGCGCCCGGCGACCGGCAGCGGGTCGCCCGGGCGCTCGAAGTGCTTGCGGCAACCGGCCGGCCGTTGTCGGACTGGCTGGCGCTGCCGCCGGAAGGCCCGCCACCCGGTCTGCGGTTTCAGGTCGTGCTGCTGGCCCCGTCGCGCGAGACGCTGTACGCCGCCTGTGACGAGAGGCTTGTCGAAATGGTGCGTGCCGGTGCGCTGGAAGAGGTCGAAGCGCTGCGTCAGGAAGGCCTCGACCCCGCGCTGCCTGCGATGCGCGCGCTGGGCGTGCCGGCGTTCCTGCGCCATCAGGCGGGCGAACTGGGCCTGGAAGAGGCGATAGACATGGCGCAACAGGCGACGCGCCGCTATGCGAAACGTCAGACGACCTGGTTTAAACATCAGATTATTTCAAATTTAATGCTTGAAACGCAATATTCGGAAAATTTTCTACCTAAAATCTTTTCATTTATTCGCCAAAATCTGTTGACCGAGCCAGAATGAATCCCTATTGTCTGCGCCCTTTGGACCGGTAATGTCCGGAAACCAAAGGGAAACGGTGGTATCTCGAATTCGGTGGGACTGTGTTCGCGCGATTTGTCGCGGTTGACCGGCTGCGGCGAAACGGATATTGCGATGCACAAATTTCATCGTGGCTACGGATTTTGTAGCGGGAAAGGTATGGAGAGCGAGATGGCTAGCGAACGCATAACCGGCGCGGAGATCGTCATGAAGGCCCTGGCGGACCTTGGTGTCGAGGTCGTATTCGGGTATCCCGGCGGCGCTGTCCTGCCGATTTACGATGCGCTCTTCAAGCAGAACCATATCCGCCACATCCTCGTGCGCCAGGAAGGCGGCGCCGTGCATGCCGCGGAGGGCTATGCCCGGTCGACCGGCAGGATCGGCGTCGTGCTCGTCACGTCAGGACCCGGTGCGACCAACGCGGTGACCGGGTTGACCGACGCGCTGATGGATTCGGTGCCCATCGTGTGCCTGACCGGGCAAGTGCCGACCCATCTGATCGGCAACGACGCGTTCCAGGAGTGCGACACGACCGGCATCACGCGGCCCTGTACCAAACATAACTATTTGGTCAAAGACGTTCAGGATCTCGGCCGGACGTTGCACGAGGCGTTTTATGTCGCGGGCAGCGGGCGTCCGGGCCCGGTCGTCGTCGATCTCCCGAAAGACATACAATTCGCGGAAGGCGACTACGAAGCGCCGCGCTCGGCGGTGCACAAGACCTACAGACCGCAGGTCAAGGGCGACCGCGGTGCGATCGAGGAAGCGGTCAAGCTGTTGGCCGGTGCGAAGAAGCCGATCGTCTATGCCGGCGGCGGTGTCATCAATTCCGGCGACAAGGCCAGCCAGCTGCTGACCCAGTTCGTGCGCATGACCGGTTTTCCCTGCACGCTGACCCTGATGGGGCTCGGCGCCTATCCGGCGTCCGACGAACAGTTCCTCGGCATGCTGGGTATGCACGGCACCTACGAAGCCAATTTGGCCATGCATCATTGCGACGTGATGCTGTGCGTCGGCGCGCGCTTCGACGACCGGGTGACGGGCCGGCTCGACGGCTTTGCGCCGGGCGCGAAGAAGATCCACATCGATATCGATCCCTCCTCGATCAACAAAAACGTGCGGGTCGACGTGCCGATCACCGGCGACGTCGCTTACGTCATGGAGGATTTGATCAAGATCTGGAAGTCGGGTCAGTATCGGACCGACGGCAAGGCGCTCGACGGCTGGTGGCAGCAGATCGCCGAATGGCGGGCGGCCAAGAGCCTCAAATTCGCGCAGTCCGACATAGTGATCAAGCCGCAGCATGCGATCCAGCGCCTGTACGAGGCGACGAAGGACCGCGAAACCTTCATCACGACCGAAGTCGGCCAGCACCAGATGTGGGCGGCGCAGCATTTCCCCTTCGACAAACCCAAGCATTGGATGACGTCGGGCGGGCTGGGTACGATGGGCTATGGCTTGCCGGCGGCGGTCGGCGTGCAATTGGCCCATCCCGATGCGCTGGTCGTCGATATCGCGGGTGAAGCGTCGACGATGATGAACATCCAGGAACTGTCGACGGCGATGCAGTACCGCGCCAAGATCAAGGTCTTCATTCTCAACAACCAGTATATGGGGATGGTACGCCAGTGGCAGGAACTGCTGCATGGCGGCCGCTATTCGGAGACCTATTCGGAAGCGCTGCCGGACTTCGTCAAGCTGGCGGAGGCGTTCGGCGCGGTCGGTCTTCGGGCGGAAAAACCGGATCAGCTCGATGACGTCATTGCGGAGATGATCGCGGCCGACAACGCCGTCATCGCCGATATCTGCGTCGATCCGGCCGAGAACTGCTTCCCGATGATCCCGTCCGGCGCCGCGCACAACGACATGCTGCTGGGCCCGGATGACGAGAGGGAGAAATCGGTCTCCGAAGACGGCATGGTGCTTGTTTAGCCAGCGAAATAAAGACCTATAAACAGCGTAGAGCCGAACCCGGCAAAGCCCGGGTCCGGGGTATTGAGTGATGCAGAACCAAGAAATCGAACGACATACGATTGCGGTGCTCGTGGACAACGAGCCCGGCGTACTGGCCCGGGTGATCGGATTGTTTTCCGGCCGCGGCTACAACATCGAGAGCCTGACGGTCTCGACGGTCAGCGAAGACAGGACCATGTCCCGTATCACGATCGTCACCTCGGGCACGCCGATGATCATCGAGCAGATCAAGGCGCAGCTCTACCGGCTGGTTCCGGTCAGCGACGTGCATGACCTGACCGACGAGGGGCCGCATATCGAACACGAGATCGCCTTGATCAAGCTCGCGGCGAAAGGTCCGGAACGGCGCGAGTCGCTTCGCATCGCGGATATCTTCCGCGCGCGGGTGGCGGATACGACCGTCAACTCCTTCGTGTTCATGGTCACCGGGACGCAGGAAAAGATCGACGCGTTTACGGATCTCATGCGGGCGCTGGGCGACGTGGAGATCGCCCGAAGCGGAGTGGTCGCCATTGCCCGCGGCTCCGAGGTTCTATAAAAGCGCGTAACGTGTGATGAATTTGAATTTTGCAAGATAGGGAATAGAGCCAATGCGCGTTTATTACGACCGTGACGCCGACGTCAATCTGGTGAAGGGCAAGAAGGTTGCCATTGTCGGCTATGGCAGCCAGGGACACGCACATGCGATGAATCTGCGCGACAGCGGCGTGAAGGAAGTCGTGGTGGCGCTGCGCGAAGGATCCGGATCGGCCAAGAAGGCCGAAGCTGCCGGATTCCAGGTCATGTCGGCGACGGACGCCGCGAAGTGGGCCGATGTCGTCATGGTGCTGGCGCCGGATGAGGTCCAGCGCGAACTGTACAGCGACGCTCTTGGCCCGAACATGAAAGCCGGTGCGGCGATTGCCTTTGCGCACGGTCTCAACATTCATTTCAACCTGATCGAACCGCGCGGCGACATCGACGTCTTCATGATCGCGCCGAAGGGACCGGGTCATACTGTCCGCTCCGAATACGAGCGCGGCGCCGGCGTTCCCTGCCTTATCGCCGTGCATCAGGACGCCTCCGGCAACGCGCACGATGTCGGCCTGTCCTATGGCAGCGCCATCGGCGGCGGACGCGCCGGCATCATCGAGACGACCTTCAAGGAGGAATGCGAAACCGACCTGTTCGGCGAACAGGCGGTGTTGTGCGGCGGTCTGACCTCGCTCATCCAGGCGGCCTACGAGACGCTGGTCGATGCCGGCTACGCGCCGGAAATGGCTTATTTCGAATGCGTCCATGAGGTCAAACTGATCGTCGACCTGATCTACGAAGGCGGCCTCGCCAATATGCGCTACTCGGTGTCGAACACCGCGGAGTACGGCGACTATGTCAGCGGCCCGGAAGTCATCGGCGACGCCAGCAAGGCGGCGATGAAGGACATCCTGAAGAACATCCAGACCGGTAAATTCGTGCATGACTGGATGAACGAATGCGCCGTCGGACAGCCGCGCCTCAAGGCGGAGCGGCGCATGTCCGGCGAGCACTCGTTGGAAGAGGTCGGCGCCCGGCTGCGTGGCATGATGCCGTGGATCGCGGAGAATGCGCTGGTCGACAAGTCGAAGAACTAAGCGAATTATCTCGGCGTCGCGTTCTGCGGCGGCGGAGGGAACTGCCGAAGCGCCCGGGACGCGAAACAACGTTCCGGGCGCTTCGTTATTCGAAAACTGTCCGCTCAGGGTGCTTATTAAGCATAATTTCTTAGAGTCCGTCCGGAGACTTTATGTAGGATTACAGAGTTTTCGGAGCATGAGTCGAATGGACGCGAGCTTGATGAAGGCGAGCGCGTTGCGGTTGAGGTTCTCCCAGTCCTTGGCCAGTCGGCGGCAGCGGTTGAGC
>JAKZTB010000017.1:0-11440 GCA_047517345.1 Alphaproteobacteria bacterium | reverse complement strand
CGGTTCTACCCGTTCAACGCCTTCCGCTCATTGCTCGGCATCGCGGGCGACACCTCTGCTCCAACCTATGCCGAGCTTTACTCGGGAGAGTGGCGGCACCCTAAATGTAGCGGTCATGGGCGTTAACCGGATAGGCAAGGTTCATAGGTAAGAATTTACTGCAAGTTATTCCGTAAAACGGAGTTAAAAATGGCTGTCAGCGATATTTCAGGTGCCGCATCGAGCACCAATTTGGGTGCAACGCAAGTCACGGGTGTCCAGCAAGTCGAGCAACGGCAACTCGAGGCCGCCGCGCAGGCCGAAGGACAAGATCAGCAACAGGCGGAAACCGGTGCGAGCGAAGCGACGGGTGTTGCGGCGCAAACGACGGAAACCGGCACCGAAGACGGATCGGCCACCGGGACCGAACGCGGGTCGATCCTCCATATTACCGTCTAGTACGGCAGATCATTCGACCGCTATACCGTCGGTAACAGCACGTTATCGTCGGTTTCCGTCTGCCAAATACGAAGGCGAGCGGTCATGTCGCGGACACGGTCGTGCTGCGCGGGATCGTCGAACAGGTTCTGCATTTCGCAGGGATCGTTTTCCAGGTCATACAATTCGCACTGGTCGCCCGGCGATAGATTCAGTTTGAACCGATCCGGCGTGATAACGCTGCGCCACGGCACCGATACCATGCGGTTGATCGCCGGACTGCCGAGATTGCGGTCGCCGAGGCCGTTCCACTCGACGAAGACATCGTTCTCGCTCAAGTCGGACTCGCCCTGCAGGACGCCGGCCCGGCTGGATCCATGGATGTCCGTTGGCACCGGGGCGCCCGCGAATTCGAGCAGTGTCGGCATGATGTCGACATGGCTGATCGATCCCGAACGCGGGTGGACGTTCCCTCGTTCAGCCAAGGCACGTGCATCAGAAGCGGCACGCGCGACGCTTCCTCATAGAGGTTGCGCTTTTCGCACAGGCCGTGATCGCCCGCCATCTCGCCATGGTCGCTGGAGAACACGATGATGGTGCGTTCCGCCTGACAGGAATCCTCCAGCGCCGTTAGGATTTTTCCGAGCTGCCGGTCGACCAGGGTCACGTTCGAAAAATACTGCGCGCGCAGCTTGCGCCATCCGGCCTCCGTCGTAGTGTCGTGCGCGTCGCCGCCGGCGAGTCTGAGCGGATTGTTGCCGCCGCCGAGATAGAAGTCCGCGCGCAGACGATTGACGAGCGACCCGGAGTCCGGCCGCTGCATGAAGGCCGGGCCGACTTCCATCGCGTCGTGGTCGTAGAGATTGTTGAGCGGACCGGTATAGGGCGGATGCGGTTCGAAGAAATTGACGTGCACCAGCCAGGGCTCGTCCGCGTTCGGACCCTTGGGGTAGTCGCGGATGAATTCCGAGGCGACATGCCCCAGGAAGCCGGCTTGCGTCTGTTCCTCGGTCAGTCCGGCGCCGCCGGCCCAGGCTTCGTAGCTCTGGGTCCAGGGCGGGGGCTCCACGCCATGCTCGCGGAGCCAATCGTTATAAGCCGGTTCAACGTTTCGGTATTCTTTCTTGGTGTAGCTCGCCCGGTGGAAGTCTTCGATCGCAATCCAGGTGTCGAATCCGCGCTGGGCGATGACGTCGTCGCCCAGATGCCACTTGCCCATATGGGCGTTGTGATAGCGATCCGGCATCAACTCGCCAATCGAAGGTGATTCCGGCGGCAAGGGAATCTTATTGCGCACGACGCCGGTCGAGTGCGGGTAAAGGCTGGTCATCAGCGATCCGCGTGACGGCGTGCAGACCGGTTGGGTGCAGTAGCAATTCTCGAAAACGAAACTGCGGGCCGCCAACACATCCATGTGGTGCGCGTCGATCCAGTCGTTGCCATAGGCGGCCATGGAGTCGAGGCGCTGCTGGTCGGTCAGGACGAAGAGAATGTTCGGTTGCGTGACGGTCATGTTCGGTCATACTTCCTATATCGTTCGATTATCATGTTCCAGGCTAGGATAGAGATTAGCCCGGACGTGGTGAAGGAGCATAACCAGATGACCGTTGAGATCGTCCGCACAGCCTGCCCCCACGATTGCCCGAGCGCTTGTGCGCTGGAAGTCGAGCGCCTGTCGCCGACCCGCATCGGCCGGGTTCGCGGCAATCCGGACATGCCCTTCACCGCCGGCGTGGTCTGCGAGAAGGTCGGGCGCTATGCCGAGCGGGTGCATCACCCGGACCGGCTGCGCTACCCGATGCGGCGCGTCGGACCGAAAGGCGAGGGACGCTTCGAGCGGACCGACTGGGACGAAGCGCTTGATACGGTCGCGGAGGCGTTTCGAGCGGCAACGGAGCGCCACGGTCCGGAATCCGTCTGGCCATACCATTCCGGCGGTACCTTGGGCATCATGCAGCGTTACGGGATCGAACGGTTGAGCCGCACTCTTGGCTATTCCGGGATGACGGGTACGATCTGCGTTACGCCGGCCGTATCCGGCTGGCAGGCCGGCGTCGGTGGCCAGCGCGGCGTCGATCCGGTCGAGATCGCCGAAGCCGATTTGATCGTGGTTTGGGGCGGCAATCCGGTCCACACCAATGTCAATCTGATGAGCCACATCCAGAAGGCTCGCAAGCAGCGTGGCGCCAAGCTGGTCGTCGTCGATGTTTATCGAACCTCGACCATGGCCGCCGCCGATCTGGGTTTGGTGCTGCGGCCGGGCACGGACGCGGCGCTTGCCTGCGCGGTGATGCAGGTGGCCCTGTCGGAGGGCATGGCGGATGAACGCTACCTTGCCGAATTTACCGATTTCGACGACGAAGTCCGGGCCCATCTCGCGGCGCGCACGCCGGAATGGGCCGCCGGTATCACCGGGCTGGACGTGTCGGAGATCATCGAATTCGCGCGGCTCTACGGTGCGACCGAGAAGAGCTTCCTGCGCCTCGGTGTCGGCTTCACGCGCAGCCGCAACGGCGCCGCCAACATGCATGCCGTCATTTGCCTGCCGGCGGTGACGGGCGTCTGGCGGCATCGCGGCGGCGGGGCGTTCTTCGCCAGCTTCGACATCTGGAAGCTGGACACCACAATGGCGCATGCAATGGACCGCGCCGGCGACATCGGGCGCATGCTCGACCAATCGCGCATCGGCGCCATTTTGACCGGAGAGGCGGATGCGCTGAATGGCGGGCCGCCGGTCACGGCGATGCTGATCCAGAATTCCAATACCGCCATGGTCGCGCCGGACACGGCGGCGGTGCGGCGGGGGTTGTCGCGTGAAGACCTGTTCGTCTGCGTGCACGAGCAGTTCATGACCGCGACGGCGCGCTACGCCGATATCCTGTTGCCGGCGGCGATGTTCCTTGAACTCGACGACATCTACAAGGGTTGGGGCCATACGGCGCTCACCATCGGCCCGCGCGTGCTGGACCAGCACGCGGAATGCCGCAGCAATCTGGAAGTGGTGAACGCCCTGGCGAAACGGCTCGGCGCCGACCATCCGAGTTTCGATATGACGGCGAAGGAACTGGTCGACGTGACGCTGGAAGCGTCGGGCAAAGGCAGTTTGGCCGCCGCCGCGGAACAGGGGTGGATCGATTGCGCGCCGAGTTTCGAGGCAGCGCACTTCCTCGACGGCTTTCCGCACCCCGACGGACGCTTCCATTTCAAACCCGATTGGGCCGCGATCGGTCCCTATCACGACGGCATGCCGCGCATCGTCGATCATTGGGATGCTATCGACACGGTCTGCCCGAAAAGACCGCTGCGCCTGGTGACGCCGCCGCCGCGGACCTATCTCAACACTTCGTTCACCGAAACACCGGGTTCGCAGAAGCGAGAGGACCGGCCGACGGCGATGATCCACCCGGCGGACGCAAAATCCTACGGCGTCGTCGACGGAGGGTTGGTGCGCATCGGCAACGCCCGCGGCGACATCCTTCTGCTCGCGAAGATCTCCGACACCGCGAAGCCCGGTGTCGTCATCGCCGAGGGTGTCTGGCCCGACGAATCCTATGACCGAAAGGTCGGCATCAACCTGTTAATCGATGCGACACCTGTCCCACCGGCCGGGGGGGCGGCGTTCCACGACACGGCGATCTGGCTGCGCTCGGAAGCGATGGAAGACGCGGCGGACTAACTAGGTCGTCAGGCCCGCCACAATTCCGGAAAATACGCGTCGTCCGTCGGCGCGTCGCCGGGTGCGACCGATACGTCCTCCGCTTTGACCGTCGGATCCGTGCCCGGATGCGGATACCACACGGCATCATCGCCGAGCCAGCGGGTCGAGATGGCGGCGCGGCGCGAATCGGACGAGGCGTTGCCGCGCGCGCCATGGACGGTCCAGGCCGAGAAAATCAGCGCGTCGCCCGCCTCGACGTCGTAGCCCACGATATCGAAGCTTCCGCGGTCGGTCTCGATATCGGGGCATTTTTCACCGGTTGCCTGCGCCATCCATGCGGCGTTGCCGTCGTCGGGACCGTTGAACGATTCGGGTGCGTAATACTTGTCGTCCAAGTGGGAGCCGCGAAGGAATTCCAGCGAACTGTTCTCGACCGTACACGGCGTCAACGCGAGCCAAATCGAACAGATCTGCTTGCCCATGAAAGGCCAGTAGGGAATATCCTGATGCCAGGGCGTGGCGCTGGCGGTACCGGGCTCCTTGATCAGCAGATGATCGAAATAGAAGCGGGCGCTGCTGCTGCCCATCGCCTGGGCGGCGAGCCGGGCGCAGCCGGACTCGCGGATGAAGGCGCCGGTCTCGGCGTTCTCCTTCCACAGGTAACGGTCCGTGAAGTTCCGGTCCCGTGTGGCGCCGGGATTCGCATCGTTCGACCACTTGCTAGGTTTGGCCAATTGTTGGTCGGCAACCGCCAGCATGCGGGTGACCCAGCTGTCGTCGACTGCCCCACGCAATAGCGCGACGCCGTCCGACTCGAAAGTATGTCGCTCCGCCTGGGTCAGGTTGCGTCCCATGTCGAGCTACTTCGGTTCCTCTTTTGGTGCGATGTTCGGGATGCCCTGCATCAGGCCTTCCGGCACCATGCTGATGAGTTCGTCGACAGAGAACATGCCGTCATCGTCTTGCTTGAATATCGAGCGCGCTTCCTCGCCGAAATAGTAAGTATGGATGCGTGAGCGCTCGGCGTGGAAGAGCTGCCCGTTGACGTCCTCGGCCGCATCGGTGGCCAGGTAGGCGACCATCGGCGCGACGAATTCCGGCCCCGGCATCGCCATTCGCGAGTCGTATTGCGCTTGCGTTAGCAGGCCGGCATCCAGGCGCCGCTTCCAGCCGGCGATCACGGCGTCGTTGACCGTCATGCGCGTTGCCGCCATCGGGCACATGGCGTTCGCCGTGATGCCGTAGCGGCCGCATTCCCGCGCGATGGAGCGGGTCAGGCCGATGATGCCGGCCTTGGCCGCGGAATAGTTGCACTGACCGATGGCGCCCTTGAAAGCGTCGGAGGAAAAATTGATGATCCGCCCGTGGCGTCCCGTGCGCATCACCTTGGTCGCGTGATGGCACATGTTCCAATGGCCCTTCAGGTGGACCGAGATGACCGCGTCGAAATCCTCCTCGGTCATGTTCCAGATCATGCGCTCGCGCAGCATGCCGGCGACATTCACCAAAATATCGATCTTGCCGAAGCTTTCGACGCACCGTTTCACCATGCGTCCGGCATTGGCGTATTCGGCGACGGAATCGAAGTTCGCGATTGCCGTACCGCCGGCCGCCTCGATCTCCGCCACGACGTCGTCCGCCGGCTTGTCATCGGTCTCCTCGCCGCCGCGCCCGACGCCGGGATCGTTGACGATGACGCTGGCGCCTTCCTTGGCGAGCAAGAGGGCGACTTCCTTGCCGATGCCACGCCCAGCGCCGGTGACGATGGCGGATTTTCCAGTGAGATTCATGTGGTTCTCCTCAAAGATCTATAGGGGTTTTCTGCAAGGTATTCGGCGGGCAGGGTGCTTGTCTATGCACGGCCTTCCCAAACCGGTCCGAGCGGCTTCAGCCGCACGCCCTCGCGCAACCGCTTCCAAGGCAAGTCCGCCGGATCGGCGATCATCGGCCCAGGGGCGGCGCAGACGAGGATTTCCTCGGCGATGGGGGCGAAGTCGGCGCGGAAGTGGACGGAACTTTTGTTGACCAGGATGTTCTGCTCGGTCGGTTCGATGCCGACGAAACGGTACATCGCCTGGTCGGCCAGTTGCACCTTGTTGCAGGCCAGTACGACACGCGTGCCGCCGATCTGGAGGCAGGCCGAGGGTCCGAGATTGAACTCCGCACCCTTGTAGAAGGGACCCGTGGCATCGAATCGGCCGTCATGCAGGCTCTCGACCGTATAGAGCGCCTCGAAAGGGGTGTCGCCATCGACGCCGGAATGGCCGCCGAAGCTGAGATTGACTTGCGATCCTGCGCCGGCGCGGTGGACGATCTCCGCCGCGGCCGGATCGGCCATCAGGCCCAGCGCCGCGCCTTCGGCCCGGTTCTCGACCAGCGCGCGCAGCATGCCGGCGGTGTTGGAATCGCCGCCGGCGCCGGGATTGTCCTGCGTGTCGGCGATGACGATCGGCCGCGTCGCGCGCTCGGCGAGGCGCATCGCTTCCCGCACACCGTCATCGGGTGAATAGATCGTTCCGGCGAAGTCGCTTTCCAATCCGTTTACGTCGTCCGCAAGTTGCTGGCACGACGCCCGCGCCGCCTCTTCGGTCCACGCATAGGTGAAGACGGACGGGCCGCAATGGTGGATGTCGGCGGCCGGGAAACCTGGCGTGAACGATGTATGCATCACGTCGCCGGTTTCCATATCGGCAAGGCGTTGGTAAATACCTTCTGCCGGCTGCATCATCGTGCACTGCCAGTTCAGCGGAATCAGGAACGGAATTTGCTGGAACGCCTTGTCAGGCTTGCGGCCGCGGCGCAGCATCTCGTCCAGCAGCCGCGCGGTGCGCGCGCCGGTGTCCGCCATGTCGATGTGCGGGTAGGTGCGGTAGGCGACCAACAGGTCGGCATTGGCGATCATCTCCGGCGTCGTGTTGGAATGCAGGTCGAGGCTGGCGACCAACGGTTTTTCCGGACCGATCAATTCGCGCACGCGTCGCAGCAGCTCGCCTTCGCCGTCTTCCAGATGTTCGGTCACCATGGCGCCGTGCAGGCAGAGATAAACGGCGTCACAGGGCGGGGCGGATCGCAGGCCGTCGAGGATCAGCCCGGCGATATGTTCGAAGGCGTGTTCGGTAACCACGTCGGAGGGTGCCGCCGCCCCCCAGGTCAGGGCGTAGATGTGGTGGTCGAGCGCTTCGATCTGTTCGGCGAAGCCCGCGATTGGAAGGTTCTTTCCTTCGACCTTAGGGAACAGATCCGGTCCGGTGGTCAATGACGGCCGGCTGCCGCCGGTCATGAAGGCCTTCAGATCGGCCTTGGTCGGCGCGAAGGAATTAGTCTCGTGCTGTATGCCACCGACGGCGATGAGCGCCATGGCTCGGATCCTTTCAAAATTGCAACGCCAGCAACCGATAATATCGAATTGCTATTCTTATGATCCCAACACTGCGGCTGCCTATCAATCGATGATTTCAATTGAGGGAGCGTGCCCGCTCGGCTGTAAGCTATGGTAGCATTCAGTTCAAACAGCAGATCGCGTGTTCGCAGGGGCTGAACATTGCGGTTCCATTCGAGAGACTGGCGTGACATCCAATCCCGGCAGACCGGACCTAACGAAGCTGCGCGTTCTGATCGCAGGCGATCGGGACCTTCAGCAACTCCTGGTTACCATGCTGCAGGAGATGGGAATAAGTAAAATCTCCCGCGCGGTGGATACCGTCGCTGCGAAGGCACATTTGTCGAGGCCCAGCCGTCGGGTCGATCTGGTCGTTTGCCGGTTGGATTTGCCAAAGGGAAGCGGGCTCGACGTTCTAAAACATTTGCGCGAAACGCGCGGCGACAACCCCTTTCTACTTCTGGCGGCGACCGCAACGGGCGATACGATCGCCGAGGCGCAGGCACTCCGCGTCAACGGTTTTCTCGCCATACCGTTCAGTGCCGACGATTTGAAAAAACGCGTGACGACGATCGTGACCGCTTGGATCAACCAGAAACAACAGGCACCGAAAGAAGACGACGTTGAGGCTCCGGAAGAGGACAGCTGGCTGATATGACGGAGGCGTCAAGGAAGGATCGTGCGGCCGTTGATATTGTAGCCCTGCCCGATGGCTGCACGTCAATTTATGCGGGCCTGCGACGGCCGCTTGTGTAGACTCCGGGCGAAGACGAGCGCTAAGAACGGGATTCCAACATGGACGATTTCGAGCACATTACCTACGAGACGGCAGACGGTCGCGCGCGTATCTCGCTGAACAGGCCGGCCAAGCGTAACGCGCTTTCGGTGCCGCTGCTGGAAGAGTTGAACACGGCGCTGTGGGAAGCGGACAACGACAAAGACGTCCATTGCGTTATCTTGCGTGGTGCCGGCTCTTGCTTCTCCGCCGGATACGATTTGACGCCGGGACTGAACAACCCGCCCGCGGGCGGGCGACCCGGCAGCACATATCGCGACGGCGGCATCTATGCCGACCCGACGATCGACGACGATATCTGGCGGTTGGAATATAGTCAGCGTCTGCGCATGGCCTTGTTCGACATGCACAAACCCTCGATCGCGCAGGTCCACGGCTATTGCCTTGCCGGCGGCACAGACATCGCTTTGCTTTGCGACATGGTTATCGCAGCCGATGACGCGACGCTGGGTTTTCCGCCGGCGCGCGATCTCGGCTCCCTACCGAACCAGATGTGGGTGTATCATTGCGGCCCGCAATGGGCGAAGCGGTTACTGCTGACGGGCGACACGATTACCGGCGCGGAAGCGGCGTCGATCGGATTGGTGTTGAAGGCGGTGCCGGCCGATCTGCTGGAGGCGGAAGTCGAGGGGCTAGCCGACCGGATGGCGCATATCGACCCCGATCTGCTGTCCGCAAACAAACGCATCGTCAATATGGGCCTCGAACTGATGGGCGCGCGGACGCTGCAACGTATGGCGGCGGAAAATGACGGCCGCGCGCACCTCGCGCCGGGGACAAGGTCGTTTCGCAAGGTGGCCAAGGACAAAGGGCTCAAGGCGGCTCTGGCGGGGCGCGATCAAAGTTTCGGCGATGGGCGAGCCCGGGTGCACGGCCCGGAAACGCGGGACAGCGAGGGTAATTTGATCGACACCTAGTCTTTTCGCTGGCATGGATGTCTCGGTTATCATTAACAGACGAATTAAAAAGGACAAAAATGATCCACGGGATGGTTTGCGCCCCACAACCGGAAGCGGTGGACGCCGGGCTCGATGTGCTGCGCGACGGCGGCAACGTGATGGATGCCGCGATCGCGGCGGCGCTGGTGCAGACAGTCGTCGATCCGCAGATGTGCGGTATCGCGGGCTTCGGCTCCATGCAGATATACACCGCGGCGACCGATGAACATTATTTCATCGATTTCCACGGGCGGGCGCCGCTTTCGACCAGGCCGGATATGTGGCAATCCTTGATCGAGCGCGAGTGCGACGACGGATTCGGTTTCGTTCTCGAAGGGCAGGTGAACGAGACCGGCTATGCTTCGTTGACGACGCCGATGACGATCAAGGCGTTTGCCGAAGGGCTCGAGAAGTTTGGGACGCGGCCGCTTGCCGAAATGATCCAACCGGCGATCCGCTATTGCGAAGACGGTTTTATGGTACGGCCGAAGGTGCACGGCTTTTGGCACCAACCGGCGCAGTCGGGGCGTATTGCGCGAATTCGCGTCGTGACGGACGATCCCGTCTCCGCGAAGATTTACAGAAAAAACGACGGTAGCCTGTACAATGTCGGCGACATTTTGAAGAACCCCGACATGGGGCGGACCTACCGGCGAATCGCGGAGGCCGGGGTCGAAGACTTTTATACAGGCGAAATCGCGCACGCGATCGACGCCGACATGCGCGTAAACGGCGGCCATATCACGCTCGCCGACTTGGCGACATGCGAGACCGAACATACCGCACCCTTGCGGAGCCGCTATCGCGATTTCGAGGTCGCGACCAATCCGCCGCCCGGCGGCGGCCTGATGATCATCGAGATGCTGAACATCCTCGAGAATTTCGATCTCGCGGGTATAGGGCACAATTCGCCGGACTACATCGCGACCCTGTCGGAGGCGATGAAGATCGCGACGGTCGACAAGGATACGCGCATGGGCGATCCGCGCTTCGTCGATATTCCGATGGAAGAATTGATGTCGAAGGACTATGCGGCGACGATGGCGGCGCGCATCACCAGCGGCGAGAAGACGCATGTGCCGCGCGTCAATGGGCGCGCGCCGGAAAGTAAGGAAACGACGCATATCTGCGTGGCGGACGACCAGGGCAATGTCGTCAACATGACCCATTCTCTTGGGTCGAGTTCGGGGGTCGTCACCGAGGGTCTCGGCTTCATGTTCAACAATTGTATGATGGTATTCGACCCGCGTCCGGGGAACCCGGGTTCGCTCGCGCCGGGCAAGGCGCGGTTCACGGCGCTATGCCCGACCATGCTGCTGCAGGACGGCAATCCGGTGCTCGCACTCGGCGCACCGGGCGGGACAACGATTACCATGGGCGTGCTGCAGACCATTCTCAACGTCGTCGATTTCGGGATGAGCGCGCAGGAGGCGGTTTCAGCGCCGCGTTTTTGCACCCTGTCGGACACCATTGAGATCACCAATCGAATCCTCCGCTCGACCGAGCGCGCGTTGCAGGACCGCGGCTATCCGACGATGCGCTACGCCGTCAGCTATGCGACGCCTCTGGTACACGCGATTCGGCTGCGAGACGGTAAGCTTGATGGCGGCGCCGATCCCGCTGGCGACGGGATGGCGGCGCAGGTTTAGATCACCGATTATGGCGGCGACACCGACAGAGCTTGTCGAGCGTTTCTACAACGACGTCTGGAACCGAGCGGACGAGTCCATAGCACGCGAACTCCTGGACCCCGATTTCCGCTTCCGCGGCTCGCTCGGGCCGGAGAAGCGCGGTCAGGACGGCTTCATCGACTATATGCGGGGCGTACATGCCGCGTTGGGCGATTACACCTGCATCATCGAGGATATCGTCGCGACGGGTGACCGTGTCGCCGCGCGCATGACCTTCGGAGGCATCCATCGTGGCGCATATTTTGGCGTCGCACCAACCGGCCGTGAAATCGAATGGGCAGGGGCGGCGTTCTTTCGCATGAAGGCAGGCCGTATCGCCGAACTGTGGGTGCTGGGCGATATCGATAATGTGAAGCAGCAGCTCGGCGGCGACAATTCGAGTTTGTTCTAAATTTTTTGACCGAGGTTGTTGTTTAATCCTTCCTATCCGGTTTACACCCACACCCACTAGGGCTAGAATGGGCGCAAACCGGATATAGGGGAGCGCGCCATGGATGTTCTCGACCGCGCCGATCTCCCATTCCCGCATTCGCTACCCGAGTTCCAGCGACTTTTCCCCGA
>JAKZTB010000016.1:0-13210 GCA_047517345.1 Alphaproteobacteria bacterium | reverse complement strand
CTCTACAATGCCCAGTGGATCGTCGAAAAGAACGGCTACCTGAGCCCCGCTCAAGCTCGTCAGGCGTGGCACGCCGCGATCTCAATCAGGCCCGCCGCGTGAGACAAACTTGTGTCCAAGGAACCGGGTGCGCTACACGCGGTTTTGACGGGAAGCGGACTCTGGCTTCACAAGCGCGATGTCGGGCCTACGATCCTTTGCGAATTTTTCACGATCACCGCCTGGCTCTATTTTACCGCGCTCGCCCTGACGCTTCTGCCGGCAAGCCGCGCCGTGGTGCTCGCCTACACCAGGTCGGCGCTCGCTGGGGCATGGCTGCTCAGCGAACCGATGACGGGACGCCGGATCGTCAGCCTCGCTTTCGGGCTGCTCGCGGTCCTTGTATTGGCGAGCGATGATTTCAATCGTTTTGGCACCGCGCCATACGGCATACTTGCGATCCTGGCGGCAGCGGCCTGCTGGGGCCTCGGCACGGTTTTCCAGAAAAGAACGGTGTGGCGTACGCCCCTGTTTACCGTCGCCGCATGGCAGTTGCTGTTCCGCAGCATGCTCTTGGCCATATTGGCTTTCGTATTGGAATCCGATCCGTACGCGCGATTTACCGTCGGCGGCGCGTTCGGTATGGCTTACATCGTTCTGATCGCGACCGTTGTCGGTTACTGGCTGTGGTTCAGGGTCGTTCACATCCTTTCCGCGGGGGTGGCGTCTTTGGGTGTCTTGCCGGTGCCGCTGATCGGCGTTTCGCTCAGCGCGCTTGCCCTCGGCGAGCCGCTCGGCTGGCCCGAGTTGGCCGCCCTCGTCTGCGCGACGGCATCGCTCGCGCTCATCCTTCCGCTGCCGGTGTTTCGTCGTCGTTAGAACTCGTTTCGAACGATGCCCATGAAGTTGTCGTAGATCGTGCGCGCCGTCCTGTTGAGGTGCGGCAACGCCTGCGCCATATCCGCTTCCAGCCGGCTCAAGGCACCGTCGCCCATGACCATTTCGAGCGACTCGGCATAGGCCGGAACGCAACCCCACTCGGCAGCGGTCGCACCGGTCACCTCCACATGATATTGCAGGCCGTAGGCGGCGCGGCCCACTCTGATCGCCTGGATCGGGCAAATCTCGCTGCGCGCCAACACAGTCGCGGCCGGGGGCGTTTCCAAGACGGCCGCCGAATGCCATTGCATACAGGGCGATACGCGCGGCAACCCTTCGAAGAAAGGGTCGTCATACCCGGCATCCGTCAACGCGATGTCCATGACGCCGACCTCCGGTGCGCCCGCAGGTCCGACCCTGCCGCCGAGCGCGTCGGCCAGCAACTGATGTCCGAGACAAAATCCAAAGAACGGCCGGCCGGCCGAGACCCAATCGCGGATGGCCTGCTTTTCAGCGACAAGCCAGGGATGCGCGGATTCCTCCCAGACATCCATCGGGCCGCCCATTGCGAACAGGATGTCATAGCCGCCGAGGTTCGGAATGGCGTCGCCTTCGTCGAGCTCTACGGCATCCCAAACGATTCCGTCTTCGGCGAAGAAATCGCGAAAGATGCCGGGATGTTCAACCGCGATATGCTGAAAAACGAGGGCCCGCAAACGATGAAATTTCTATATCGGGCCCGCGCTGAAGCCCATGCCCCCGCTCCAGAACCGCTCGAGACGCAGCAGGATGGTATTGGCGTGGTTCAATTCCTCGACCGGCACCGTATCAGATCCGAGGCGTTCCGAGTGGCGGTCGAACATCGAATCGACGATATGCCGCAGTTCCAGCCCCTTGTCCGCCAGCCGGACGCGGATCGAACGGCGGTCGTGCGCGGAGCGTTCCTGGATCAAATAGCCGTTTTCGACCATTTTCCGCACATTGTAGGAGACATTAGAGCCGAGATAATAGCCGCGATTGGTCAACTCACCGACCGTGAGTTCATCCTCGCCGATATTATAGAGAATTACGGCCTGAATGTTGTTGATATCCTGCATTCCATGCCGATCGAGCTCGTTCTTAACGACTTCTAGAAACTGTCGGTGCAACCTTTCGATCAAATGGATCGATTGCAGGTAGTCGGTCTTCACGGCCATGTCAGCGATCTCCGCTTTGTTGGGTAATATCAGCAAATTTCACGGCATGTTACATACTTTTATATTTTTTGCAAGATTTTCCTCTAATTTCCCCTTATCATGTTAATGATTGCGGAAAAATCGAGAGAATCGTCATCTGAATTGCAGAATAGCGCGTACATCACCTCCGCTGCCGCCCCCATCGGTGTCGCCGTATCCGCATCCTGCGCGGCGCCCTGCGCCAATCTCAGGTCTTTGAGCATCATCGCGGCCGTGAACCCGGCCTCGTAGTCCCGGTTCGCCGGCGACGCGGGCGCCGGCCCGGCGACGGGACAATAGGTGTTCAGCGCCCAACAGGACGACGACGACGTGGAGCAGATGTCGTACAGCGTCTGCGCGTCGAGTCCGAGCTTGACCGCCATCACGAAACCCTCGCTGACCGCGATCATCGTCGCGCCCAGGATCATGTTGTTGCAGATCTTGGCGACCTGACCGTTGCCGCTGCCACCGGTATGGACGATGTTCTTTCCCATGATGTCGAGGAGAGGTTTGCCGCGGGCGAAGGCGCCATCGGGGCCGCCGACCATGAAGGTCAAGGTCCCGCCCTCGGCCCCGCCGACACCGCCGGAGACCGGCGCATCGAGCATCTCGAAGCCGCGTTCCGCCGCCATCGCACCGACCGCGCGCGCCGTCGCGACATCGATCGTCGAGCAATCGATCAGCAAGGTACCGTCCTCGGTATTGTCGAGCACCGCCTCGGTATAGACGGCGCGGACATGGCGGCCGGCCGGCAGCATGGTGATGACCACGTCGACGCCGCGGCACGCCGAAGCGGCATCGTTGGTGATCTGCGCACCCGCCTCGGCGGCCCGCTCCATCGCATCGGCGGAGAGGTCGAAGGCCTTTATCTGGTGTCCGGCCTTCACCAGGTTGACCAGCATCGGCCCGCCCATGTTACCCAGTCCGATAAATCCGATATCCGTCATTGTCTTAATCCTTCCCTATGAAATCGGCGCCGGCTAGGCGCGAAAATATGAGATCCCCTTCGCCCAGCGGCGCGAAATACGCCGCGACGGCCGCGTCGTCGATTTCGGCCAGCGTGTCCGGTTGCCAGTGGGGCGCATTGTCCTTGTCGACGATCAGCGCGCGCACGCCCTCGAAAAAATCGTGACCGGCCATGACATGCTGGCTGAGCCGGTACTCCATGACCATGCAGGCATCGAAATCCTTCGCGGCGCCTTCGCCAAGCTGGAAATACGCGATCTTCTGGCTGGTCGGCGATTTTCCCGCCATGGCGTGCAGCGTTTTGTCCGCCCATTCATCGCCGCGCTGTTCCAACGCCGCCTGAATGGCTTCCACACCATCGTTGGCGAAGCAATTGTTGATCGCGTCGAATTTCTCGGCGAGCGGCGCCGGCCCCGGGTCGCCCGCGGCCCGTTTCACGGCATCGCCGATCGCGGTACCCGCCCGCAGGTCGGCGACGAGCGCATCGTGATGGGCGTTCTCAATAAAATGATCGGCAATGCCGGCATAGAGACAATCGGCCGCGCGCAACCGCGCGCCGGTGAGCGCGAGGTACATCCCTATTGCGCCGGGACAGCGCGGCAGGAAATACGACCCCCCAACATCGGGAAACAAACCAATTCCGGTTTCCGGCATCGCGAAGAGCGTCGATTCCGACGCGATGCGCGTGCCGGCGTGGACCGAAAGCCCGACGCCGCCGCCCATCGCGATCCCGTCGATCATGGCGATGTAGGGCTTCGGGTAATGAAAGACCAGATGGTTGAGCCGGTATTCGGCGCGAAAGAATTCCGCCGTCAGCGGGTCGCCATTTTGCTTCGCGTCGTACAGCGCGCGGATATCGCCGCCCGCGCAGAAGGCGCGGTCGCCCGCCCCGCGCACGACGATCGCGCGGACGGCATCGGCCGTGGCCCAGCCCGACAGCCGGTCGTACAGCTCCCGCGCCATATCGAGCGTCAGCGCATTCATCGCCGCCGGCCGGTTCAAGGTGATCTCCACCACGCCGCCCTCGATGCAAAATAGAACCTCGTCGGTCATCCGCGCAGCAGCCGCCGCGCGATGATCACGCGCATGATCTCGTTGGTGCCTTCGAGGATCTGGTGGACCCGGACGTCGCGCAGAAAACGCTGGACCGGATATTCCTTGATGTAGCCGTAGCCGCCATGGATCTGCAGCGCCTCGTTGCACACATCAAAGCCGGCATCCGTGGCGAACCGTTTCGCCATCGCGCAATATTGCGTCGCCTCGGGATGCCCGGCGTCCAGCGCCGCCGCCGCGCGCCGCACCATCAGCCGCGCCGCCTCCAGTTCGGTCGCCATGTCGGCGAGCTTGAACTGCAGCGCCTGGAAATCGGCCAGCGGGCGGCCGAACTGGCGCCGCTCCATCATGTGGTTGCGCGCGGCCTCCAGGCAGGCGCGCGCGCCGCCGATCGAGCACGCCGATACGTTCAAACGGCCGCCGTCCAGCCCCATCATCGCGATCTTGAACCCGTCGCCCTCTTCGCCGATCCGGTTCGCCACGGGCACGCGGCAGTCCTCGAAGACCACCGCGGCGGTCGGCTGGCTGTTCCAGCCGAGCTTCAATTCCTTCTTGCCGAAACTCAGGCCCGGCGCATCCTTCTCGACGACCAGGCAGGAGATGCCGGACGGCCCTTCCGCGCCGGTGCGGACCATGCAGACATAGATGTCGCTGGTCGAGCCGCCGGAGATGAACGCCTTCGACCCGTTCAAAACGTAGTGATCGCCGTCGCGCTCGGCCTTGGTCTGCAGCGCCGCGGCGTCCGATCCCGCGCCGGGCTCGGTCAAGCAGTAGCTCGCGAAATGCGCCATCGTCATGAGCTTCGGCAGAAATTGCTTGCGCTGCGCGTCGTCGCCGAAGCGGTCGATCATCCAGCACGCCATGTTGTGGATCGAAATGTAGGCGGAGGTCGACACGCAACCGCTCGACAGCTCCTCGAAGATGACCGTGGCGTCGAGCCGCGACAGATTCGAGCCGCCATGTTTCTCGCCGCAATAGATACCGGCGAACCCCAGCGCGGCGGCCTGGCGCAGGGCGTCGACCGGGAAGATGCACGCCTCGTCCCACTTGGCCGCGTTCGGCTCGAAGACGTCGGCCGCAAACGCCTGCGCCGCATCCCGGAACGCCCGCTGCTCCTCGTTGAGCTCGAATTCCATGCACCCCTCCTTCGCCGGCGGATGATATGCGGGCGGGGTCGCGTGTCAAACGAAGGATCGCGGAAATCGCGGCAAATTTTTGCCGGATCGTGCGGAGCCGGAATACCTTTCCACCCGTTGCCCCCTCACCGCGCTCCGCGTAAACTCCGCGCAAACGCACAATCGGGAGCAGCCTCATGTCCGGTCCGAAGATCGTGACGCCGCCGTTCGGGCGGACGAAGACGCATCAGGACGCCGCCACCGCGAGCGAGACGCCGGGGCGCTATCCGACGGTGCGCATGCGCCGCAACCGGAGCGGCGACGGGGTGCGGCGGCTGGTGGCGGAAAATACGCTGTCAGTGGACGACCTGATCTGGACGATGTTCATCGCCGATGGCGAGAACCAGCGCATACCGGTCGAGTCGATGCCGGGTGTGGTGCGCTACTCGCCCGACATGATCGCGAAGGCGGTCAGCGAGGCCGCCGCGCTCGGCATTCCAGCGGTAGCCCTGTTTCCCTTCACCGAACCCGACAAGAAGACGCCGGACGGCCGCGAATCCCTCGACCCCGATAATCTCGTCTGCACCGCCATCCGCAACATCAAGGCGCAGCTGCCGGAAATGATGGTGGTCTGCGACGTGGCGCTCGATCCCTATACCAGCCATGGCCATGACGGCGTCATGGACGGCGAAACGATTCTCAACGACGAATCGGTCGAGATCCTCGTCAAACAGGCCGTCAACCAGGCGGAAGCCGGCTGCGACACCATCTCGCCGTCGGACATGATGGATGGGCGGGTCGGCGCGATCCGCCACGGACTCGACGCCAACGGGTTCCAGGACGTGCGGATCATGGCCTATTCGGCGAAATACGCGTCGGGCGTCTACGGCCCCTTCCGCGACGCCATCGGCACCAAGGCGGCATTGATCGGCGACAAACGGACCTATCAGATGGACCCGGCCAATTCCGACGAGGCGCTGCGCGAGATCGCGCTCGATATCGCGGAAGGCGCCGACATGGTGATGGTCAAGCCGGGCATGCCCTATCTCGACATCGTGCGCCGGGTGAAGGACAGCTTCGGCATACCGACCTTCGTCTACCAGGTCTCGGGCGAGTACGCGATGATCAAGGGCGCGGTCGAACGCGGCTGGCTCGACGAAAAAGTCATCCTCGAAGCGCTGCTCGGCTTCAAACGCGCCGGCGCCGACGGCGTGCTGACCTATTTCGCGATCGAGGCGGCGAAGAAGCTGAAGGGTTAGTGCGCCTCAATGGGCGGCGAAGAAATCCGCCGCGCAGCGGTCGTGCCAGGAGGCCTGGTGCCCCGCATCGTGGAACCCGACATGCCCGCCGGCCCGCGGCAGTAAGGGCGTCAGCTTGGTATTGCGCGACCAGTCGTAATCCAGATAGGCCGCCGCGGGAATCCACGGATCGTTGCGCGCATGGATCACCAGGGTCGGCAGGGGGACCGCTTCCAGAAAGCGTTCCGCCTTGGATTCCGCATAGTAGTGCGCCGCGCCCTCGAAACCGTACCGCGGGGCGAGGAAGCGGTCGTCGAATTCGAATACCGAACGCGCTTTTTCCATCGCGGTCCGCTGCGCTGGCGCAAGGCTCGATCCGCCGCAATCGACTTTCATCCGGCCGAGCAGCCAGCGGTGATACAGCGCGTTGCGGCGCCGCATAATGGCCCGCGCCGAGGCCGCGAGATCGATCGGCGCGGATACGGACGCGGCGGCGCGTACCGGGAAATCCCTACCGTACTCGGCGAGAAATTTGATCATGACGTTGGCGCCGAGCGATACGGCGGAAATGAAGTAACCGGGACCTACCAGTTCCGGCGCCATCGCGGCAAGCGACGCGAACGCCGCCGCCAGATCCTTGCTGCAGCCGGCGTGATAGTCGCCCGCGCAGCTGGCGCGCGACGGGCCGGCGCCGCGCAGATTGAGACGCAGCACCGGATGGCCCCGCGCATGGTGATGCATCGCGGCGCGGACCATGTTCATCGAGGTCTCGCAACCGGTCAGCCCGTGGATCAGGACGACGAGCGGTTTGCCGCCGGGCGCGGGCGTGAGCAACGCGGCGAGCCGGTCGCCGCTGCCGTCATTCATGGCCAGGTGCAACCGCTCGCCGTCGAGAACCGGGCGTCCGCCGGCGCGCGCGGAGAGGAAATTGCGCAGGGTCTGAAGGTCCGGCCCCCACCACGGCACCCCTGGCCGAAAGGGCGGAAAATCAGGCGTCAAGCCAGTCATCGATTATGGCGATCTGATCCTCGGCCATCAGCGCCGGCGCATGACCGCATTCCGCGATTTCCACGACCGTCGCCTTCGGGCCGCGCGCGGCCATCTCCTGGGCGGTCTCATGCGACAGCAAATCGGAATGCGCACCCCGCAGAACGAGGACCGGACAGCGGATCGTATCCCAGACTGCCCAGAGGTCGATATCCGTGAGGTCTTCCGGGCGATCGAACGGTACGCCGATGCCTGGATCGTAGGCCAATGTCAGGCCCTTATCGTCGACCCGGCCGCCGTGCTCGGCCAGATGCCGCCATTGCGCCTCGCTCAACGGACCGAAGGGGGCATGCACGATGCGAAGATACTGTTGGAGGCCGGTAAGGTCGTCGAAATACGGCGCCTTGCCGCAATATTCGCCGATACACTGCAGCGCGGCCTTGGGAACGAACGGACCGACATCGTTGAGCACCAGGCGGCGTATCGGCGTCTTCGGCGTCGCGGCCAGGGCCATGCCGATCAAACCGCCCATCGACGTGCCGACCCAGTCGACCCAGCCGACATCCATCCGCGCGATCAACGCCGCCATGTCCGCAATATATTGCGGGATCTGATACTGTTCCGGGTCGCGCAGCCAGTCGCTCTTGCCGCGGCCTACAACGTCGGGGCAAACGACGCGCCGCGTTTCGGCGAGTACGGCGGCGAGGCGATCGAAATCCCGGCCGTTTCGCGTCAAACCGTGCACGCAGATCACGTTGCTGGCGGCCTCGCCATCGCCCCAGGCGGTGTACGCCATCCGATGGAAACCGTCGCGTCCCAGGCACGCAATCGACCCGGCAGCCATATCGCGCGACGATGCATTCCTCATCCGGCCGCTCCGAGCGCATTTCTCTTTCCCGGCCGGAAACGATTTTTCATTTCATAAGGCATGCGCTATCCCTATAAAGCCCGCGCAGCGCGCAGGCCACCCCAAACCGCAGCGTACTTTGCCCGAAAGAAGTGCCGTCATGAGTGAGAAAATCGCCAATTTTCTCGACGTCCATCAGCCGCCGACGCCCTGTCTCGTCGTCGACCTCGACGTTGTTCGGCAAAACTACCGGGCGCTCCGGCAATCCCTGCCCCAGGCGGATATCTATTACGCGGTGAAGGCCAACCCGGCGCCGGAAATTCTCTCCGCGCTGGTTTCCCTGGGGTCGCATTTCGATGCCGCCAGCGTCGCCGAGATCGACACTTGCCTGGAGGCCGGCGCGACACCGGCAAACTTGTCCTACGGCAACACCATCAAGAAACAACGGGATATCGCCCGGGCCTTCGAGTCCGGCGTCGAATTGTTCAGTTTCGACAGCGAGCCGGAATTGCAAAAGCTCGCCGTAGCGGCGCCGGGCTCGCGGGTCATGTGCCGAATCCTGATGGACAGCGGCGACGCGCGATGGCCGTTGTCGCGCAAATTCGGCTGCGATCCCGAGATGGCCAAGGATCTGCTGATCGCAGCCAACCGCGAGGGACTCAAACCCTACGGCGTTTCCTTTCATGTCGGGTCGCAACAGACCGATCCACGGCAATGGATTGCCGCGATCGAGAAAACCGCGGCGTTGTTTACCCATGTCGCCACGTCGGGCGTCTCGCTCGAGGCGATCAATCTTGGCGGCGGGTTCCCGGCATGCTACCGCGGCCGGGTTCCCGAAATTATCGTGTATGGCGACGTGATCGGCACGGCGATAACCAGGGAATTCGGCAACGCCCCGCCGCGAATCATCGTCGAGCCGGGCCGCGGCATTTGCGGCGATGCGGGTATTATCCAAAGCGAAGTCGTTCTCATCTCGCGCAAGAGCTACGACGACGACGCGCGGTGGGTGTATCTGGACGCCGGCAAATTCGGCGGCTTGCCGGAGACGACGGAAGAACGAATCCAGTACCGCATCCGTACGCCCCGCGACGGCGGCGCAACGGGCCCTGTCGTGATTGCCGGACCGACCTGCGAGGAACTCGATATTCTCTACGACGACGCCGGCTACGAGCTGCCGCTGGC
The DNA here is from genome assembly GCA_047517345.1 of Alphaproteobacteria bacterium. Taxonomy (GTDB): domain Bacteria; phylum Pseudomonadota; class Alphaproteobacteria; order UBA8366. Next base: position 3,750 of record JAKZTB010000016.1, on the reverse strand, counting down.
GCTGGAAATCGGCGATAAAATCGAATTCCTCAGCGCCGGCGCCTATACGTCGACCTACGCCTCGATCGGCTTCAACGGCTATCCGCCGCTCGACGAATACTATATTTAATACCAACGGAATTACGTGACGCGATCACTGCCCGCCTGGGCCAAGGAGGTGTCGGCATGAGCGTTTCGATCGAGGATATCCGCGCGGCCGCGAAAACGATCGCCGGCGAAGTCGTACGGACGCCGACCGTGCGATCCGGCCCCTTGTCCGCGGCCCTCGGCGCGGAGATTTTCGTCAAACTAGAGACCCTCCAGCACACCGGCTCCTTCAAAGACCGCGGGGCGCTGGTCAAGCTGAAAAGCCTGTCGCCGGAAGAGAGGTCGCGCGGCGTGATCGCGATTTCAGCCGGCAATCACGCCCAAGGCGTGGCGTATCACGCGCAACGTCTCGGCGTCCCCGCGACGATCGTGATGCCCGAGGGCACGCCGTTCAATAAGGTCCGGCGGACACAGGCCTTCGGCGCCAAGGTGGTGTTGCAGGGCGACAATATCAGCGTGGCGGAACCGTATGCGCATGCGCTCGCTGAAAAGGAAAAACTGACATTCATTCATCCCTATAACGATGTGCGAATCATCGCGGGCCAAGGGACCGTCGGTCTTGAGCTGCTGGAGGACGTGCCGGACCTCGACACGATTATCGTGCCGATCGGTGGCGGCGGCATCATTTCCGGTATCGCGATCGTAGCCAAAGCCGTCAATTCGGAAATCGAAATCGTCGGCGTCGAAAGCGAGCTATACCCGACGATGTACAACGCCGTTTACGGTCGGGATTTAAGTGTCGGCGGCGACAGCATCGCCGAGGGAATCGCCGTCAAATCGCCGGGCTCGATTACCCGCGCGATCATCGAAAAACATGTCGACGACATCCTGGTGGTCAGCGAATCGGCGATCGAGTCGGCGGTGCAAACCATGTTGATCGACGCAAAAATTCATACCGAAGGCGCCGGCGCGGCGCCCCTGGGGGCATTGCGTGAAAATATCCCGCGTTTTGCGGAAAACCGGATTGGCATGATCGCTTGCGGCGGCAATATCGACTCACGCATGCTCGCGTCGGTCCTGATGCGCGGGATGTCGCGCGAAGGCTATTTGGCACGGCTCCGAATCACCATCAGCGATCAGCCGGGCACCCTTGCGGGAGTCGCGCAACAAATCGGTGATTCCGGTGGGAATATCGTAGAAATCTACCACCACCGCATGTTTTACGACGTACCCGTCAAACACACCGAACTGGATGCGGTAGTGGAAACTCGGGACTCCGCACATTCGAAAGAGATAATTCAGCGTCTCGAGGCGATCGGATTTCCGACCCGTCAGCTTCCGGATGGCGGCGCCTAGTATCCTGATCGTGAAATTCAATGATCGAATTTCTCGTGAATCAGCACACTAACTAATTGAATGACACTAGCGCAATGAAAATTCCGCGAGAATTTCCGGCTACGGAATACTTCAATCGCGCAGGATATCCCGCCGTAAAAAAAACCGATTGTTAATACTTCTCTAAGATAATCGAGAGGCTTCGTTAACCATAATGATAGACTTCATTAACGATAAGAACGTAGGTTTCTCCGAAAGTTAGGCGTGGTGCAGAAATGTTTTTTATCATTGGCGTTGTCGTTGTCATCGGCTCCGTGTTCGGCGCTTACAGCGTCCATGGCGATCTCGCGGTTCTGAACCAACCGCTCGAGTTCGTCATCATTGGCGGAAGTGGCCTTGGCGCGTTCATCATTGCCAATCCACCACATGTTCTCAAAGGCGCACTTGGCGCCTTCGGCGCCCTGCTCAAGGGGCCGCGATACAAAAAGGCCGACTATCTGGAACTGCTCACCATGCAATATCAGATATTCCGCATGGCGAAGACCAAGGGCATGCTGGCGTTGGAACAGCATGTCGAAAACCCGCAAGACAGTTCCGTATTCCAAGCCTTTCCGAAATTCCACGGCGATCATCACGCGGTGGAATTCATGTGCGACTATCTGCGGCTCCTGACATTGGGCACGGACAATGCGACCGAGGTCGAAACGCTGATGGATATCGAGCTCGACGTCCATCACCATGAAGCCGATCACGTCGCACACGCAATCAACACCTTAGCCGAAAGCTTTCCGGGTCTTGGAATCGTCGCCGCGGTGTTGGGCATCATCGTGACAATGGGGTCTATTTCCGAACCGCCGGAAATTCTCGGCGGCCTGATTGCGACCGCGCTCGTCGGAACGTTTCTCGGTATTTTGCTGTGTTATGGATTCGTCGCGCCAATGGCCGCCTGGGTGAAGGCGCTCCGCGAGGACGAGCATGCGTATTTCGTCTGCATGAAGGCCGGCCTCATCGCCTATCTTTAGGGATACGCGCCGGCCGTGACGGTAGAATTCGGCCGTAAGGTACTGCATTCGCATCAGCGGCCGACTTTCGCCGAAGTCGAAGACGCGTGCGCCGATCTGCCTCCAGTTTAATTCCGCGATTCGCAACGGATGAACGACGACAATGTCCGACCAGGAAGCGCTAGAACCGTTAATACTGAAGAAGAAGCTCAAAGACACCGGCGGCGCCCACGGCGGCGCCTGGAAAGTCGCCTACGCGGATTTCGTCACCGCGATGATGGCGTTTTTCCTGCTTTTGTGGCTGCTCAACGCGACGACGAACGACCAGAAACAGGGGCTGTCGCAATATTTTCAACCGACGACCATCATGCCCGGCGACGAAAGCGGAACCACCGGTCTGCTGGGCGGCCTGGCAGTCGGCGCGATCGGTAATTTGCGGTCTGCCGGATCACCGCCGACGGTGACGATACCGATACCCTCTGCGGGCGGCCCGAAGGAACGCCGGGGAAGGGCGGAAGCCGCGCTCACCTCGGACGAGCCGAACCCCGACAGCACCAACTTCGAAGCGCGGGAACGCGAGGAAGAAGCCTTTCAGAAAGCACGGGCCGACCTCCGTTTGGCGGTGGAACAGAACAACGAGCTTCGAGATTTCCAGGACAGCCTTCTCATCGACGAAACGCCCGAAGGGCTGAGAATCCCACTAATCGATCGCGACAAGGCGACGATGTTCAAGCCGGGCAGCGCCGTTTTTACACTGTATTTCAAAGCGCTGCTGCAAATCATCACGCGCATAATCGTTCGCTTTCCCAATCCGGTTTCGATCAGCGGACACACCGATTCCGCACCGCTGCCCCCGAGCGCCACATATTCGAACTGGGAGCTGTCCGGAGACCGCGCCAATTCCGCACGCCGGACGATGGTCGGCGCCGGACTTCCGGAAAGCCGTATCGCGGACGTCGTCGGCCGCGCCGATACGGACCACATATTCCCGAAAGAGCCGAACGCGCCCAGCAACAGGCGCGTGAGCATCCTGCTGGTTCGAATGGCCGATACGGAAAGCAAGAAGGCGCCGGGGCCGTCTCCGGCAAGCCAAGGCCGTTGATATGAGCGATGAAACCGGCGCGGCCGAACGCGAAATAATAATAAAGAAAATCAAGCCGCCGCCGCCGGCCCCGCACGGCGGCGCCTGGAAGGTCGCCTATGCGGATTTCGTGACCGCAATGATGGCGTTTTTTTTTGCTGCTCTGGTGTCGATAACAAACTGAGTTGACCGCTTTATGTACCATATGAATTGACCGCTTCTGTTGTGGTGGTTGGGCCTGTGGGGAAGTGGTCAGGTCGGCTGCTTTGCCGAGCTGTCCACTTATCCACAGGCCCGGGCTCGGTC
>JAKZTB010000015.1:0-3132 GCA_047517345.1 Alphaproteobacteria bacterium | reverse complement strand
GACAGCCTATGGCGAGATCGTCACCGTGGACGATAAGCTCGGCGTGACGATTACCGACGTCGTCACGAAATCCTTCCTCTGATATTTTGCGCTGCACGATGCGGCTGGACTATCATCGCGCATAGGCTTGCCGGACCGGCCGGCCGATTAGCGGGTGCGGTGTGCGATGGGCGATGAGAAAACGGTTCGTGCGGCATTGATCGTCATCGGCAACGAGATACTTTCGGGCCGGACGCAGGACGCGAACCTTCGGCATCTGGCAAAGGAACTGAACAGCGTCGGCGTGATTCTGTCCGAGGCGCGGGTCATTCCGGATGACCAGGCCATGATCGTCGCCGCGGTGAACGAAACGCGGGCGATCTACGACTATGTCTTCACGACGGGTGGGATCGGGCCGACGCATGACGACATCACCGCGGCCTGCGTCGCCAAGGCGTTCGGTCTGCCGCTGATCCGCAACGCCGAGGCTCAGGCCTTGATGGAAGCGCATTATGCGCGGACCGGCCGCGAGTTGAACGAGGCCCGTCTGCGCATGGCGAACACGCCGGAAGGTGCGGTGCTGGTCAAGAATCCGATATCCACGGCGCCCGGCTTCCGGGTCGAGAACGTCTATGTGCTCGCCGGCGTCCCGATGGTGATGCAGGCCATGCTCGAAGGGTTGAAACCGGAGTTGATCGGCGGCAAGACGATGCTGTCGCGCGCGGTCGCCAGCTATATAGGCGAAGGCAATATGGCGGCCGGGTTGGCGGCTTTGCAGGACAAATACAGCGCCCTCGATATCGGTAGTTATCCGTTCTACAAGGCGGGCAACCGGTTCGGGACGACCATTGTCCTGCGCCACACCGACGGCGCCCTGCTGGAGCAGGCGGTGCAGGAAGTTGCGGCGCTGATGACGTCGCTGGGCGGCGAGCCGGATTTCCAGGACATGGCCGATGGCTGACAGCCGAATTCTAATTGTTGCTTTCGACGCGTTGCGCCCGGATATGGTGACCCCGGCGTTGATGCCGAACCTGACCCGTTTCGCGGCCGAGGGTGTCCGTTTCGCGAACAACCGGTCGACCTATCCGACCGAAACGCGGGTCAACCAGACGGCGCTGGTCACCGGCGCGTCGCCGTCCCGGCACGGGATCGTCGGCAACCGGTTCCTCGACCTGGAAGCCTCGCCGGACAAACTGTTCAATACCGGCGACGAAAGCGAATTGTCGGCCGGCGACAAGCGTCTCGGCGGGCGGCTTGTCGATACGCCGGTGCTGTCGGAAATTCTTGCGGACGCCGGGCTCGCTCTCGCCGTGGTCAGCGCCGGAACGCCCGGCGGCTGCCGTATCCTGAACCACAAGGCGGAAGCGCAAGGGGCGTTTCGCCTGGCGTTGAAGCGCCCGGACGCGTCGGTGCCGGCCGATCGAATCGCGGCCGCGATCGAGCGGGTCGGCGCCATTCCCGAACACCGCATCCCGTCGCTCGAATGGTTGACCTACACGACCGATATCTTTCTGAAATACATCGAACCCGAAGGCGCGCCGGCCGTCACGATCCTGTGGTATTGCGAACCGGATAACAGCTATCACCACAAGGGGATCGGCACGCCCGACAATCTCGCCGCGATCCGCACGGTGGACGCCGAATTCGGCCGCATCCTCGACTGGCGCAAGGCGGCAGGGCTGGAAGAGACGCTGCAGATCGTCACCCTGTCCGACCACGGCCAACTTACCGTTACGGCGGAAGCCCTCGACGTCGCCGCACGCCTGCGGGAGGCAGGGTTTTCGGTTGGCGACTCGGTACAGGGCGATCAGGATGCAATTCTATCGTTTTCGAGCGCCGGCGGTCTCTACGTCCGCGACTCCGATCCGGATCTGATCGCCCGGATCGTCGCGTGGCTGCAGGCGCAGCCCTGGTGCGGCCCGGTCTTCACGCGCGACGGCAACGGCGCACTGTCGCACGATCAGATCGGTATTGCCCACCGCCGCGCCCCGGATATCGGGTTTGTTGTCGCCAGCGACGACGCGGTAAACGGGCAGGGGCTTGCGGGATCGTCGCTTCAGGACGGCGCTTATCCCATCGGCGGCGGTCTGCACGGCGGCCTGCATGCCAAGGAACTGCATAATTGGCTGGCGCTGGGCGGCAGCGCGTTCGAAGGCGGCAGGGTCGTCGAGACCCCTTCCGGCATCATCGACGTGCTGCCGACGATCCTGCATGTTCTGGGCCTGGAAGCGCCCGACACGGTCGACGGGCGCATCCTGTACGAGGCGTTGGCCGGCGGACCCGGTACCCCTCCCGAGGTCGAAACGGAAACCTTCGCCTGCGAGGGCGCCGCGGGCTACCGCGCCCATTTGACCGTGAGCCGGGTCGGGACGACCCGCTACCTCGACCGCGCCTGGGTGACGCGGGATTAATATCAACGCGCCTTGGTATAAGCCCTATCGGTTCACGGCCGCTATCAGGATAAGCAAACCGACCACCGCAACGATGGCGCAGACCACCGCGACCTGACCGCCGCCGCGCCGCCGGGCGCGCAGGAACAAGGCCAGAAGCGCCGCCGCGGCGGCGAAATAGATGTAGTAGCTCCAGTCCTGCATCCTGCGGGCTTTGCGCGGTCGATTTCGATTCATGGTATCATAGGGCCGGTTCGCTTGCGGAAAGGGGATAAGGATTGCCTCGAAAGGTCGCGACATCGCGGTTTCGCTTGACTGTTTTGCTGGCGGCAGCGGCGGTATTGCTGGCGTCGTGCGACCCCTTCGTCGCGCGCGTGAAGGCGGCTTTGACAGCCGGCCGGACTGGGAAATCGGCGTCAAATTTTGACCCTTCCGGCCGCGCCGCGCGGCTTGCGCGGGGACCGGGGAACCAGTACCGTCGCCCCCGATTTGCGGGCGTGGCGGAATTGGTAGACGCGGCAGACTTAAAATCTGTTTTCCGATAGGAAGTGTGGGTTCAAGTCCCGCCGCCCGCACCAGTCTAACTGTTACTCTAGAGCATTTCAAGTTTGATTGAATCCATTGTCAATGACACATAGAGATGTCCGGTTTTGTAGCACATTAAATGTCCGCTTCTTTGTGAGGAGGCCTGTGGGTAACCCGGCTTGGCGTAGCGACCGTCACGAGTCAGGCCTAGGCAAGCCGGTTATCCACGGGCCGGGGC
>JAKZTB010000014.1:0-4284 GCA_047517345.1 Alphaproteobacteria bacterium | reverse complement strand
AGGAAGGGTTCGCGCCGCGATGCCGGCGGCATCGCAAGCGGGCGCTGACGCAGTCCAGCGATTAAACAAAGGCCACCCAAAGAGTTGGCGCTTGTCGGCCGGCTGGTGCGTCGCGGCCCTTGGCCGATGCCCGGCATCGCCTGGCGCGCCGCTCCTGCCATCCGACTCGACAACTGCCAATGAAAACAGCAACATATTCCCAAACGGGCTCTAGGCGTTTTGACTGAAGTTCGCTTTTATCACTTACAACAAACGACCCTGGAACGGGCGCTTCCGGTTCTATTGGAAAAAACACTGGAGCGGTCTTGGCGGGCCGTTGTAATGACCCGTTCGGGTGAGCGCGTCGAATCCTTGAACGGCTTATTGTGGACCTATCGGAATGAAAGCTTCCTTCCGCACGGCAGCACCGAAGACGGAAACGCATCGTTACAGCCAATCTGGTTGACGGATGCCGATGAGAATTCCAATTCTGCGAATGTACTGTTTCTGACGGATGGCGCAGTTTCCGGCAATATAGGTATGTTCGACCTGTGCTGCGAACTCTTCGACGATAGCGATGTGGAGACCGTGAGCGCGGCCCGCAGCCGCTGGAACGCGTATCTCGACGCCGGACATCATCTTACTTACTGGCAGCAAAATCATGCTGGCGGTTGGGAAAAGAAGGCCGAGGCCAACCAGCCGGACGAAGACTTAGCGTAAACCGTCCTGAAAAGAAAAATGGCGGGGCTGCGCCCGCCATATTCCTTCGTGTGGCATAAATTCGCCAGCTGCGGTCTCCTATGCCGCACGAGTTTGATATAGGAAGTGTTACGCCGCCTTACGGGTGGTCCGGCGGTTGCTGACGGGCTTTTTCGCACGCGGTTCGAGTGTCGCGACGCGACGCCTTGCCAACTTTTTGGCGGCTGTTTTTCGCACGGCAGATTTCTTCGTCGCCGTTTTCTTCGCGACGACTTTGCGTTCGACGACCTTGCGTGCGACGGGCTTTTTTTGCGACGGCCTTGCGCGCGACGTGCTTCTTCGTCGCGGACTTTTGGGCAACGGTTTTTCGCCCGACGGTTTTTTTCGCCACTGTCTTCTTTGCAACCGGCTTCTTCGTAACGGTTTTGCGGGCAACGGCTTTCTTGGCCGCGGACCGGCGCGTCGTCGTCCGTTTCGCGGCTGTCGTGCGGGGCCGGGTAGACGACGTTCGGGTGGTTGTACGGCTCTTCGCCGCGCTGGTTTTTCTTCGTGTTACCGATGCAGTTGCCATTTTCTGGCTCCTCGTCTTTTTTCAACTGGGGCGCCCGGTCGCCCAGGCAGCAACGAAATTGGCGACATCGGTACCAGTATAGGATTAACGAGACGTAAATATTGCGGACAATTTAAGTAAAATCCGGCAACGCCGAAATATTAGGCAGAATTACTGTAGTGATCCTTATGCATATTGAGAATGAAGACGCAGATTTGTTTTAATTATGAATTCCAGAGGAGACTTCACCGGCGCAAATAACGACGAACAGACCGCTTGCCCGGCATGGCGGCCACGTCTATAACCCCGCATCTTTTCGCTATGGGCGCATCAAAGGAAATTTATCAATGGCTACCGAACGCACCTTGTCGATCATCAAGCCGGACGCAACGCGCCGTAATTTGACAGGCAGCATAAATGCCCGGTTCGAAGAGGCGGGTCTTCGTATCATCGCGCAGAAAAGGCTCCAGTTGAGCCTGGCGCAAGCGGAACGGTTTTACGCCGTTCACAAAGAACGCGCTTTCTATTCGGAGCTATGCAATTTCATGACGTCCGGGCCCGTCGTCGTTCAAGTGCTGGAAGGCGCGGACGCAATTGCCCGAAATCGTGAAGTGATGGGCACAACGAACCCGGCAAATGCGGACGAAGGAACGATCCGCAAGGATTTTGGCGAGTCGGTCGAGGCCAACTCCGTTCATGGCTCCGACGCGCCGGAAACGGCTGCCGAGGAAATCTCGTTCTTCTTCAGTCAGACGGAAATCGTCGACTGATTTGTTCTGTCGCTGCGGCTAAACCACCGTCGCGGCCAAAATCAGCAGCAGGATAGCCGTCCTGGCGGATCCAATGGCCAACAATTTGGTGACCCGGCTCCACGTCTGGAGATTCTCTTGTGGGGCGTCCTGGTATGCCAATTTATTCATTGTCGATCCTCCACTTTAAGCGCGCGCATATCCTGCTGGCTCTTTGGTAGACCGTGCCGTCCGGATTTACAAATCAGTCTGCTACAGGGTTTGACAGCGATTGGCGTTCGGAGGCATCCGTGTCGAGGTATACTCGATCATCGCAGACCCTGACGCGGTCTTCGGCTATCAGGCGGACGGCCATCGGATAGAGTTTGTGCTCCTCGAAAAGGATTCGCGCAGATAATGTGTCCGCGTCGTCGCCACCCAGCACGGGTACCGCAGCCTGCGCGACAATCGGACCTTCGTCCATGCCAAGCCGTACGAAATGAACACTGCAGCCCGCCAGTCTGACACCGGCGTCGAGTGCTTGTTGCTGCGCGTGGAGTCCTTTGAACGCGGGCAATAGCGACGGGTGAATATTCAGCAGCCGGTTCTCCCACTCGTCAACGAAACCAGCTGTCAAAATCCGCATAAATCCGGCAAGACAGACCAACTCCGCATCGCAATCCCGCAATACGCCGCTGACGGCCTTGTCGAAGTCTTCGCGTGAGTCGAAATCGCGGTGATCCACAACGGTCGTCGCAATTCCGGAGTCTTGCGCACGTTTCAGACCCGGCGCGTCCGGTACGTTCGAAATAGCGTGAACGATCGCCGCCGGATAATCCATCTCGCGGGCAGCGTCGATTAGCGCTTGGAGGTTCGATCCGCGGCCCGACAGGAGAACGGCAACCCGCAGCATGGTCGCTAACCGACGCCGGCAAAACGCACGGACGGGCCTGAACCGCGCGCCGTTATACGACCGATCGCAAATACCGACTCGCCATGTGCCTCCAACGCGCCGCGTACTTCGTTTGCCGCGTCTGGATCGACGATAACCGCCATCCCGACGCCGCAATTGAAGGTTCGCTGCATTTCGGTATCGCTGATGCCCCCCGTTTTGGCGAGCCAACCGAATACCGGTTTGATCGGCCAGCCACCGGTTTTGATCTCCGCAGCGAGTTCGTCACGGAATACGCGCGGCAGATTCTCCGGCAATCCCCCGCCCGTGATATGCGCAAATCCATGCACACCGCCGGTTTTTAGAGCAGCCAAACAACTTCGCACGTAGATACGGGTCGGTGTCAGCAAGCTACTTGCCAGCGATTCTTTCGGTGCGAATGGGGCCGCGTCCGACCATCGCAGATCGGTTTTCTCCACGACACGTCGAACGAGCGAGTAGCCGTTCGAATGAATTCCGTTCGATCCAAGGCCGAGTATCAGGTCGCCTTCATTTACGGACTCTCCGGTCAGCATCGAGCCGCGTTCCGCCGCGCCTACGGCGAAGCCGGCAAGATCGTAATCCTTTCCGCTGTACATGCCGGGCATTTCCGCGGTCTCGCCGCCGATCAATGCGCATCCGGCCTGTTTGCAACCTTCGGAGATCCCGGTAACCACGTCTTTCGCGATGGCCTCGTCGAGCTGGCCGCAGGCAAAATAGTCGAGGAAGAAAAGCGGTTCGGCGCCCTGTACGACGAGATCGTTAACGCACATGGCGACCAGATCGATCCCGACCGTATCGTGCTCGCCGCATTCGAGGGCGATTCGCAGCTTCGTGCCCACCCCGTCGGTCGCCGCAACCAGGATCGGATCTTGGAATCCAGCTGCCCTCAGGTCGAACAGACCGCCAAAGCCGCCAAGTACCCCATCGGCGCCAGGCCGCGAGGTTTGGCGCGCCAAGGGTTTGATCGCCTCGACGAGCGCGTTTCCCGCATCGATGTCGACACCTGCATCGCGGTACGAAAGACCGTTATCTGCTGTTTCGCGCGCTATGGTTTCCTCTTGGGCAAGCGAGGTATACAACGGGCGCAGAAGATACTTTATCCGGGAGGGTTTGCAATGCTCCTCCACGGAGCCCGAAGATGTACGGGTAAAATACTTCAGCACGGTGGATACGTCACACAAGGTACCGTTGTCGATGGATAGGAAATTACTCTCCTGCTTGCTGGCGACGTTTATCGTACTGATTGCGTCGACGGTTGCGGCTGTCGCACAGGGAAGAGATATTTTCAGCGTAAGCGGGGTAGCGGTGGACGCGCGGGCGGCTAACGAATTGGCGGCGAAGTCCGAGGGTATCGCGCGCGCCCAACAGGACGCCTTGAGGGTCCTGTTTGAACG
>JAKZTB010000013.1:0-5734 GCA_047517345.1 Alphaproteobacteria bacterium | reverse complement strand
GAACAGGGAAAATTTTAGGCGGAACAGGAAATGCCAAAACGGGAACAGGGAATTTATCTTCGAAACTGGAAAACCGCTTTGAGCAGCCCGTAGGTTCAAATCGGGGGTAGGTTTTGGTCAAGCTCCTAAATTGACCAGAAGTGTATGATGGTGGTTGCGGGGGCATGCAACCAGCGTTACTTGCACCTTAATTACGCTGCCTTCTAGCCCTTCAAAAGCGCGAATTGAAATTATGAGCAAGCGCGGTTGGGTCATGAAATATGTCAGGATAGCGGGACGATTGCGTAAAACGACCGTGCCGGAATGATCTGGTCGTGAGATAGAAGACTTCATATAAATTCCATCGCACGCAGACTGACATGAGGTACGGCATGGAGATCCACATCGGCGTCGACGTAGGCGGAACTTTTACCGATTTGGCGGTCAGCGTTCCCGGCGAGAACCGCCACATTCGCTACAAGATTCCATCGACACCCGATCGTCCCGATGTCGCCATCGTCGAAGGCATCGCAACGGTGCTCGCCGAACATGGGCTCGATGCGGGCAACGTCATCCGCCTGTCCCACGGCACCACGGTCGGTACGAACGCCCTGATCCAGCGCAAGGTCGGCAAGGTGGCGGTCGTCACAAGCCAAGGTTTCCGCGATCTGCTGGAGATAGGCCGACAGGTGCGACCTAAGGTTTACGACATCCATCTCGATTTTCCTAAACCCTTGGTGCCGAGGCGGCTGCGCTTCGAGGTGCGCGAACGGCGCCGCGCCGACGGTAGCGTGCATGTGCCGCTCGACGAGGACGGTGTCCGCGAGGTCGGCAGCCTGCTGGCGTCCGAGGGCGTCGACTGTGTGGCCGTCTGTTTCCTGCATTCTTACGCCTATCCCGAAAACGAGGAGAGGGCGGTAGACATCTTGCGCGATGTCTTGCCAGATAACGTCTACGTCCTGTCGTCGACGGAGGTCTACCCCGAGTTTCGCGAGTATGAGCGGTTCTCGACGGCGGTCCTGAACGGTGCGCTGCTTACGGTCGTCGATGCTTATCTCGATCGTTTCTCCGCTGAGGTCGCGCGTCTCGGAGTGCCGGCCGAACCAAAGGTGAGCCAGAGCAGTGGCGGCCTCATGTCGGTTCACATGACGCGCAAACTGCCAATTCGCGCCTGCTTGTCGGGGCCCGCGGCCGGCGTACTCGGCGCCTCCCACCGCGCCCCGGCGGCCGGCTTTCGCAATGTCATCACCCTCGACATCGGCGGCACCAGCGCCGATGTCAGCGTGCTGATCGATGGCGCCGCGACAGAGGTACGCAACCGCATGCTGGCTGGGTTCCCATTGCGGCTGCCGGCACTCGACGTCAATGCGGTGGGCGCCGGCGGCGGCTCGATTGCCTGGATCGACGTGGACGGGCTCCTGAAAGTCGGACCGCAGAGCGCCGGCGCCCATCCGGGTCCCGCTTGCTACGGACTCGGCGGCGTCGAGGCGACGCTCACCGACGCCAACGTTCTGCTCGGCCGCCTCAACGACCAGGCTCTTCTGGATGGCCGCATGCAAATTCGCCGGGATCTCGCCGAAGCCTCTATCGGCCGCCTCGCCGGGGAACTCGGGCTTGACCTTATGGAGACGGCACGGGGGATCATCCGCGTCGCCTGCGCCACCGTAGTCAAGGCGATCCGCCCGCTCTCCGTCGAGCGCGGCTACGATCCCGCTGATTTCTGCCTGTTCCCGTTCGGTGGCGCCGGACCGCTGTTGGCCACCGAGACCGCCCGGGATCTCGGAATCAAGACAATTGTCGTTCCGCCGAGTCCGGGAATTCTGTGCGCGGAGGGGTTGTTGAATAGCGACCTGACCGCGGATTACGTGATGACCGCGCTGATGCCGCTACGCGAAGACTCGCACGACACCCTCAACGCCATGCGTCGGGAGTTGCGGCAGAAGGTAGAGGACTGGTTTGGACACGAGGCGGTTCCGGCCGACCAACGCCGTGTCCAGTGGACGGCGGAGATGCGGTACCGCGGGCAGAACTATGAACTGTCTCTCCCGCTCGAGGACGGTGATTTGGGCGCGGAGGATTGCGAGGGTTTGGTAGCGACGTTCCACGCCGCCCACAAACGAAGCTACGGGTTCCATTCGGAGACCGAGACCGTCGAGTTCGTCAATTTGAAGGTCAAGGCGTTGGGCTTATATGACAAGCCGCCGCTGCCGACGCTTGCCGAGAGGCCAGACGCCGAGCCGGCCTCGCACCGGCGAACCTTCTTCACGACGGGAACCTGGCATGACACGCCGGTATTCCAGCGCGATTCTCTCGCCGCCGGCCAGGCGTTGACGGGCCCCGCGATCATCGAGCAATTGGACACGACGACGCTGATCTTCCCCGGCGACCGCAGTGTCGTCGATGCGTGGGGAAATTTGATCGTCACGCTGGCCCCGGGGAATGAATCATGACGAATCTGACCGCCATCGAGGTCGAACTGCTGCGCAACGGCCTGACCAGCATCTGCGATGAGATGTATGTCGCGCTGATGCGGAGCGCCTATTCGACCAACATCAAGGAACGTAAGGATCACAGCACGGCGATTTTCGACGTCCGGGGCCGGGTGATCGTGCAGGGCGAGAGCCTGCCGCTGCATCTCGCCTCCATGCTCGGGCTGGTGGAGGTCGTGCTCGAACGGGTCGGGCCCGAGAATCTGCAGCCCGGCGACATGTTCATTTCCAACGACCCGTTCGTCGGCCGCGGCTCGCACCTGCCGGACGTCGCCCTCGTCGCGCCGGTATTCTACGGCGACCAACTCGTTTTCTTCGTCGCCGACATCGCCCACCACGCGGACATCGGCGGCATGGCGCCCGGCAGCATGGCCGGCGGCATGACCGAGATTTATCAGGAAGGGCTGCGTATCCCGCCGATCCGGCTGATGCGGGACGGCGAGATCGTCGAGGACGTGTTCGACCTGATTCTCCTCAATGTGCGGGTGCCGGAGGAGCGGCGCGGCGACTATCTGGCTCAGGTCGCGGCCAACCGTCTGGGCGAACGGCGCCTGCACGAGCTGTTCCGGCGCTGGTCGGTGGAACAGCTGCGCGAGGGCGCCGACGCCCTCGTCCACGCCGTCGCCCGGCGCATGCGGGCCGGTATTGCCGGGCTGCCGGACGGCGAATACAGCTTTGCGGACATCATGGACGACGACGGCATGGGAACCGAGAACATTCCGGTCCGGGTTCGTGTCGTCGTCGAGGGCGAAGAAATCCTGTTCGACTTCTCCGGGTCGGCGCCGCAGGTTCAAGGGAACATCAACATCAGCTATGCCGGTCTGCAGGCCAGCGCGCTTTTCGCACTCAAGGTCCTGGTCGACCCCGACGGCCCGACCAACCATGGCATGCTCGATCCCGTACGCATCGTCGCCGAACCCGGCAGCATCACCAACGCGGTTTTTCCGGCGGCAACGGCCGCTCGTGCGCAGACATGTCAGCGGGTCATCGACGTCATCCTGGGAGCCTTGTCGAAGGCCGTTCCGGATCGCGTCATCGCCGCCAGCAACGGCGCCAATGGCGTCTCGGCATTCTTCGGGGCCGGTCCCGACGGACGCTACTATGTCTATATGGAGACGATCGGCGGCGGCGGCGGCGCGCGCGCCTACAAGGACGGCAAGGACGGAGTTCAGGTCCACACGACCAACACCTCGAACCTTCCCGTCGAGGCACTGGAAAACGAATACCCGTTGCTCATCGAGCGCTACGAACTGGTACCGGATTCGGGCGGGCCTGGGACCTGGCGCGGCGGCTGCAGCCTGCGCCGGGTCTACCGGCCAATCGGTCACACCACGGTTTTCAGCGGCCAAGGCGAACGCTGCGTCAGTCACCCTTGGGGCCTCTTCGGCGGCGGCGAAGGCGGCCTGGCTTCGTTCTCGCTCGACTTCGACGACGGCCATCGTCAGTCCTTGCCCGTCAAACCGATGACGGTCGAAATATCGCCTGATGCCACCGTCACGGCGATCACCCCCGGCGCCGGCGGCTATGGCCCCCCGACCGGGCGAGCCCAAGCGGATCTCGAGGACGATTTGGCGAATGGCCTGTTTTCGGCGGAATACATGAAGGAACATTACGGCTTCGAGGCGGAGGACGGGAAACCGGTCGATCCCAGCGAGGAAACAAAATATGAACCGAGCCTATGACGTCATCGTGGTAGGAGCCGGCATTCTCGGCGCCAGCACGGCCTATCACCTCAAGCGCAACGGGGTTGAGCGGGTGGCACTGTTCGAGCGGCGCGGCCCGGCGTCCGGCGGGACCGGCAAGAGCGCCGCCATCGTCCGCCAGCATTACTCGACCGCCCTGCTGGCCCGCCTCGCCCAGGAAAGCATCGGCATGTTTACCGCCATGCCCGACGAGATAGGGGCAGACAGCGGCTATGTCGGGTCGGGTTGGGTATTCCTGGTGCCGGACGCCATGATCGACGCGGTGCGCACCAACGTCGACATGCTGCAATCCTGCGGTATCGAAACCTGGTTCCTGGACGCCGGCGAGGTCGCGGCGCGCCTGCCCTGGCTCAACCCCCAGGAAGTCGCCAGCGTGATCTACGAGCCCCATGGCGGTTACGCCGACCCGGTGCGGACTACCGAGGCCTATGTCAAAGGGTTCGGCGATCAGGGCGGCGAACTACGGCTCAACACGCCGGTGCGGGGGCTTTTGCGCAACGGTGACGCGGTGACCGGGATACTCACGGATGACGGCCCGGTCGGCGCCGGCAAAGTGGTCAATGCCGCCGGCCCCTGGTCCAAGTTCCTCGCCGAGGGTGCCGGGATCGAGATGGATCTGCGCAGCATCCGCGAACAGGACACGGTGTGGGAAGCGCGCGGCGACAGACCCATCCCCGAAATTTCCGTTTCCAACGGCGTAGACGCCATTTACTTGAGACCTCTCGGCCAACGCCGCTTTGTCGTCGGGCGCGGCTATCCCAAGGACTATTTCGACGTCGATCCGTACAACTACAAGGAAACCGCGGATGAGGCGTTCGTTTCCGACGTGCAGACTCGCCTGGAGCATCGATTTCCGCCGTTTGCCGGCGCGCGGCGCATCGATTCCTATGCCGCGCTCTACGACGTGACTCCCGACTGGTACCCCTATATCGGTCCGCGCAGCGGGCTCCAGGGGTACTTTGATGCCTGCGGCGGGAGCGGCCACGGGTTCAAGATCGGACCGGCCATCGGCCGTCATTTGGCGCGCTGGATTAGCGAGAATGCCGTCGACGAGGATTTCGCAGAACTGAGCTATGACCGCGTCGCCGCCGGTAAGATGTTCGTCGGCGCTTATGGCGGCAATCGCGCTTAGGGCAAGTCAGTTACTGGAATGGTACTGCGAAAAGATGAAGAGCGACTGAGTGCGCCATTGATTCGAGCACCAATGGCGAATGGGATCAAGACTAACATGGCGCTATTGCGGGACTGAGGGCCAAAGGGCAAACGCCTGGCGGGCTTCGCGCCGCATGGGCACTGAAAAGACGCTTTCAAATAGGGCGGGTTCCCCGGACGCCTACGGAGGTTTCGCGGCGCGCATTTCAAGCATTCTATTGCCAATGTCCGCTTGCGCCCGATTTACGTCTTGTGTGGATGGCTCCCGCGTTGCAAGGATTTTCTCGACGGTATAGCGCCCGGATCAGGTACAGTCTTGTGTCCGGCCTGTTGACGCGGTGTTGTCTGAACCGCTGGCCCTGATGGTTTCCGTGGATCGGGTCCCACTCTGCTTAGCGGACTGCTTAGCGG
>JAKZTB010000012.1:0-5314 GCA_047517345.1 Alphaproteobacteria bacterium | reverse complement strand
ACCCAGGCTCGCCGCGCCGCGAACAACCGGGCAACGATCTCGTCGGCGGCTTGCAGGCGCGGTGCGCGCTCGTCGGTGGAGTCATTCGCGGCGAGCGCCGGGACGCTCACCCAGGTCATCGCATTGACCGAAAGCGGCCGTTCGATGCGGGTCTCCACGGTGCTGGGCGGCCGCCCGCCGTTGAAGGCCGGATTGACGGTATGCGCCAACTGAAGCCGGTCGAAGCCGGGCATGCCGAGCGTTTCCAGTGCGCGCTCCACCGCGGGATTCTGCAACAGCGCGATCTCGGCGGCGGATTCCGCGGTCAGCGGTTCCCCCAGCAGTTCGTCGATGCGCTGCGTGCGTCGCTCAAGCAGTGCTTGCTGCTCGGCAGTGAGCGGGGGCGGCTCGGCGGATAGGCCGTCTGCGACGACGACCGGACCGGAAGCGCACCCGCAGAGCATTCCGACGACCGCCAATACGGCGGCGGCATGGTTTCTGCCGGAGGCTCCGCCGCGCGCCGGCGGGCTCATTGCACCGCAGTGGCCGGCGCTCGCCGCGCGTCGTCCGCGCCGCCCGTTCGCGCCGCGTCGGGTTCGGAGGCGCGTTGCCCTGTTGCCTCACCGGAATCGCCATCGCCCTCGAACACCGTGCGCCAGGGCGCCGGCGTGGCATTCGCTTCGGTGTAGCCGGACGCAGCGCTCTCAAACCTCAGTACGGCGGCGGGCGTCGCCGGGTCCGCGGCCTCGACGCCTTCCCAGTGGGCCCAGCCGACGGCCGGAATCGAGCCGGCGCCCAGGAGTAGCCCGGCCATCCCGAGCGCTTTTCTGCGTACGCGCGGCTTCACTGGAAATCGGCGATCTCGCGCGCCGGCCCGGTCAGCTCGACGATATGCAGCCCCGTGTTGGCCCGATCGACCGCATAGACGTAGCCGCGATCGTCCACTTCGAGGTTGTTCGTCTGGATGGCCTTCTTGCATCGTTCCGCCCCGTCCACGTTGATGCAGCGTTGCGTCGTTCGCTCATTGATCGCGGGAATGTAGTAACCGATTTCCTGCGGCGCCCACGGGTCGCGGATGTCCACAGCCCGTACGCCGCCGTTGAAGTACGCCAGGAACACGATCTTGCCGTAATAGATCGATGTCATGTTCTCGTTCGAGGAGTGGGTGCCAAAGCGCCCGCCGCGCTCGCAGAAGTTGCCGCTCTCCTCGGGAACCTGGAAGTTTCCGACGGGCCACGGCCGCGTCTCGTCGGTGATGTCCACCATGTACATCATCTGCCGGTTCTCAAGGCATTCATTGCGCAGCGATTCGCCGACCACCAGGAGCATGTCGCGGGTGCGGCCCTCGGAATTATCCGCGAATTCAGGCACCTCGATCCCGAGCACGGGGAAGGCCGTGTGCGCGCCAAGCCTGGACCCTGTGTACATGGTCGTGATGACCGGATATTCCAGATTCTCGTCCGTCGGTTCGAAGGGGTCCGCGACGGCGGGATTGCCGCGTACCAGCCTGTCGCGGTCGACGATCTGGATCACGCCGTCCAGGAACGTCCCGTATCCGAAGTAGATGCGATTGCCGATGGCGATGGGACCGTGCAGGTCGTGCCGGCCCATTTCCTCGTGGTTCGGCGCGCCCGGCTGTTGTCCCGGCAGTCCGAAATTGCGAATGAAGCGCGGCTCGGCGGGATCGGAGAGATCGTAGACCTGGGTCATGCGCCGCGTCGCCCAACCCTCGACGCCGGAAACGAGATAGGCGATGCCGGTATCGCATTCCCACCAGTTCTTGTGGGTGTCGACCAACCCGGTTTCCTCCATGGCGGAGACCAGAACCGGGCTCGCCGGCGCGGTCACATCCCAGACCTGGTGGCCGCTGCGGCCCATTGCGCGCAGCAGGTAGACGTCGCCGTCGACGCCTCCGGGCAGATCGCTGCCTTCGCACGCGCGCACCATCTGGGCTTCGCTGTCTCCTTCCCCACCCGGGATGTGGAACAGATATTGCGGATTTTCGGGATCGGTGACATCCACGACCGAGGTGCCGTTGCCCTCTTCGGCGCCGGTGAGCGAATTCTCGTGGCGGCCGGCGTGGTGGCCGATATAGGCGATCCAGCGATCGCCCTGTTGCTGAACGATCGGCTGGTAGGCGCTACGTCCCTGCAGGTCGTTGTAGCCGACGAGCCGCATGTTCAGCGCTTCTTCGCCCTCGGCGGGGTCTTGCGCGTACACGCCCGTACCCAGAGTGAACAACGATGCCGTAAATACAGCCGAAAGATAGTAACCGACGGGCTTCGATGTGAGCATGAATCACCCCGATCATTGTTTTTTCCCCAGCGGCGACTGTCGAACAGAACCTGGGCGATGTCAAGGACGGCAGGGCTGGCCCTGTCCGGGCAGGCAAATCGCCTTACCTCGCCTCGTCGCCGATTGCGCCGGACTCTTCAGCGAGATCGTTCCAGTGGCGCCGCCGCGCCATCCAAAGTCGTTCCACGTTCAGGCCCAAGGCCTCCAGGGTGTGCGTTGCGCGGTCGACGCGTACGCCCGCGGTCCCGCACGCTTCATCCGCGACTTCCAGGCGGCCATCGGATCGGACAACGAATACCGGCTCCTCCGGCAGCGTCCTGGGATCAATCGCATCGGTGACCGATTTGTTGCCTTTGGCTTGGCCGCAGGAGAGGTTGTCGCGCAACGGGGCCAAGTGACGGTCGGGGTCATGAAGTCGACGATCAGGCCCGAATCGACGCGACGAACCGCCGGTGCAAGCAGCCATCAGGTTGGCAACGTCCAGCGCTTGGCTGGTGTTCTCGGTCTGCGGCACGAAGTGCTCCACTTGACGGTCGTTTTCACGGAGTTGTATCTCGCAATAGGCGCATAGGCCATGCTGGTTTGCGGTCAATTCGGCGATAAGCTCAAGGTACGAACCTCCGGAACCGTGCGATCGAAACTCGGTCCAGTTCGGACCATCCAATTTCGTTGCCAAGTAGTCCGCGAGGCCCGGCGGGGGCTCCGTCAACGAGCGGATTGGCTTCACCGCTCGGAGGCCATTCGTCGAAAGAGTTTTCGTCTCTTGATTTCAAGGTCCGCACGGTTCAGCGCGGGATCGAGGGGCGACATTTCCTCCAGTCTCCCGCGTAGCGCCAGCGCATCTTGCGACTCGCCGTTGCCGTCGGACACCAATTGCAAATAGCGGTCCAATGCTGCCTTGAATTCATTATTTTTGTCCGGTCGTTCCTCCACGCCCATGACGCTGGTCAGAACATCTCCGGCCCTGGCGCCGTAGGTCGCCGCCGCTGTTCCTCGTTCTCCTTTGCGTAGAACCACTCGAACAACTGGTCGTAGTTCGGTCGCGATCCCATCTCGCGCCCTGCCAGGCTGGACACTATTTCGCGATCTATGTTGTAGAACCTGAATATGGGGCGACCATATGGAGGCATGGTCTCGCGGTGCCAAGGGGGTTGTCCCGGTATCGGCACGCTGGGAGCACTCAGGGTAATGCGGAAGGGTTCCGCTGGTACTGAACGAGCTGACGACGGGGAGCAGTGCAAGCGAACCACGGGATCAACGAAGTAACCCACCGGTCGATCCAGTTCCACCCGGTTGAACTCACTCCAGGATTCGTCGCCGCCAAGGGCCAATGCAATCGCCGTCAGTATGCTGGTTTTGCCGCAGCCATTCCCTCCATGAAGTACCGTTAATTTCGGG
This sequence comes from Alphaproteobacteria bacterium, assembly GCA_047517345.1. Taxonomy (GTDB): domain Bacteria; phylum Pseudomonadota; class Alphaproteobacteria; order UBA8366. Next base: position 1,642 of record JAKZTB010000012.1, on the reverse strand, counting down.
TCAAGCGGCAGGCTGAGTTCCTTGATACCGCGGTAGTTCTCGATTTCAACTTTGGTTAGTTTCATGCTGCCTTGAGCTTCCGTTTCGGCGCCGTCAACAACACCCGTAATGCCGTTAGCGCCCGCTGGAGTTATTGCGGCACATTTCCATACCCAGCCAGTACGCGGTCTCTGTCCAGCGGTTTTCCAACCCGTTCCCACGCCAATATGTCCCGTCCGTGTTCCGAAGTCAAAGACTGGCCGGTGGCTTGCAGGGCCAATTTATTCTGCTGCTTGGGGGCGCGTGGTTCCGGCTCTTTCGGCGAAAGTTCTCAACCAGGACCAATTCGGCCCGGGGCCGGTTAAACTCATCCGGTGTGCCTGCGGCGAGTGTCTTTCGTGGCCTATCGGATCGATCTCAGCAATGAAGTTGCCCTGGTGACCGGCGGCAGCCGGAACATCGGCCTGGCGATTGCGACGGCGTTGCATACGGCCGGTGCGCGCGTGTGTATCTGGGGCGGATCCGATAGAGCGGCGCTCGATCATGCGCTCGCCGCTCTGGGCGCCGGCAGCGGCACGGCCGTGGGCCGGCTGGTCAAGGTGGAGGACGAAAACGCTGTCATGGCGGCCTACGGTGAAATCGAATCGCGTTTCGGCCCCGTATCCATCCTCATCAACAATGCGGCCGTTCGGCCTTACGAGCCGTTGGCGGACATGAGTCGCGAGGCATGGACCGCCACCGTGGACGTCATCCTGACGGGCGCGTTTCTGACCTCGCGCGAATTCTTTCGCCGCTTGCCCGATGGCCGCAACGGCGCCATCGTCAATATCGGCGGTATCAGCGCGCATCGCCCGGCGAAGCACCGTGCCCATGTGATCGCGGCCAAGGCCGGCTTGATCGGACTGACGCGGGCGTTGGCCGAAGAGGGGCTCGGGCGCATCCGCGCCAACTGTATCGTGCCCGGCGCGATCGACACCGAACGCAGGCCCGGACAAGCCGCCCCGCGATTCCTCGGTGGACAGGCGTACGGCAACGGTCAGCCGGCGGATGTCGCGCGGGCCGCATTGCCGCTCGCGGACCCCGGCGAACAGTTTGTGACGGGCCAAACGGTGCATGTCAGCGGCGGCCGGGTGATGCCGTGAACATCCAGTGCGCATATTCCGGTAGTGCGAATGTGCCGTTGATCGCCTGCGACGATTGCCGCGACGGCGCCACTGCGTCCTCGCGACGAACAAGGGTGGGATATGCCGGTTAGGGCGATACTCGGCCTGACGGCCTCATTGGCTTTGCTGACCGCCGGGGCCGCGACCGGCCCCGGCCCGCGATAACCCGTCATAGGTTCGGCTGTGCTGCCTCGAGGCGCTGATCGCTGTTTGGCCGCCAGCGGCTATCGGATCAGACGGGTCGCCCTCAGTCCTCAGGCGTCTGTGCTGGCTCCTCCTGTGGGCCCAGCGAACGACGGCCCGGAGGCGAATCCTGTTCCGCAGGCGTGCCGCACACAAAGTGGGCCGCGGCACCACGCCTGCTCAGCCAGGCAGCTGGACGCAAGACTGTCCCGGGGACCCGATCGCCCCATTCAGCGCCTGCGAACCAACCGCGCAACGCCCCTCGCGGGGTCGTCGCCAGCCCCGCGGCGACCCTCCCGTTGGGCAACGAGAGAGAG
>JAKZTB010000011.1:0-16669 GCA_047517345.1 Alphaproteobacteria bacterium | reverse complement strand
TGCAATAGCGGCCCAATGCTTCTGCTATGCGCACAATCCGTATCTCCGGATCCATCGATACCCCCGGTTCCTTGGAACGCTTCAAGAAACCGGACATATCGCGTGCTACACATTCCGGACATACCTTGTGCTACTGACAGCGTCCGCGGCGCGAATCAAATGACACAGCTCCAGCAAGGGCGGGGCGTAGACGCGGCAGACGACCGTGCGAACCAGATCGCGGCACAAAGAGTCGGAAAACTTCGCGACGCCGTCGGCTTCGGTGTCCGCGACGGTGCGGAAGACATTGGCCAGTTCCGAACTCTTGCCGGCCTCGAGCAACATGCGTTCCGCGACGGCGACACTCATGGCTAAATGTTTCTCCCTTGCGCCAGACGCGACCGGTAATGGCGCTGCAGCTTGCGCACTTTCGAAACATAGCTAGCCGTTGCCGGAATGATCCGCGCATTCGGCCAAACCCCGACCTTGGACCCACCGTTGTAATAGGACAGCGCCAAATCGACCCGGCCGCGATACCGCTTCACCAACCGGTTTAGGAAATGCAGGCCGAGCCGGATGTTCAACCGCGCTTCCCACAACCGTTCGGCGCGAATGCCGTATTCGGATTGCGCGGTGGCCGGCATGATCTGCATGACGCCCCGCGCGCCTTTGTGGCTCTCCGCGCGAGGATCGAAGTTCGATTCCGCATGAGCGACCGCCAGCGCGAGCGAGACCGGGACGCCCATTTTCACCGCCTCGCGCGCCACCATCGATTTGACCGAGGGCCGGTCCAGCGGGCGCCGCGCCGCGACGTCCGTGGTGCAGCTGCTCGTGGCGACACCGATCGCGACCAGCAGCGCGACTTTGCAACTTCGCAAGGGATGCGTACGCGCCATCGGTCAACCCTTCTGCCGCGCGAACGGGAAATCGTCGAGCCGCCGGCCGGCATGTCGCGCGCGCGACCCAATCCTGTCATCGAAATCGTCGAGCGCCGGCCTTTTCACGGCAAATAGTGCTGCCAGCGCCTGTGCCGCGGCGCGCGCATCCGCATCGAAGCGGCGCATCCAGCCCCGGACGGCAGTGGCATAGCGCCGCCCGTCGGTGCTGCCATCGTAGTTTGCCAGTGCCCGATCCAGCCGGTTTGGGTAGCGCGTAACGGAATCGCGAAGCGCCGCGATGGCGGCAACGATGCCGTTGCGCGTCGTCCAACGCGCCGGATCGGGTTCGACCGCCGCAACGGCCAGTGCCAGGGACGGCGAAATGCCGGCGCGGAACGTTTCGGCGATCACATGGCGCTCCATGTCTGAGGGCAATGCGCCGCGGGCGACACCGGCGTTCAAGACGAAGAGCACCGCGACCAGTGCCGCCAGCTGCAGCATCCAGTCGAACACCTGCGTACCGCGGCATTTCATCGCGTTTTCCCCTTCAAGGCGCGAAACCACTCGGCATTGAGCGTCGAGACCACGAGCCGGCCGGACTTGAACTTCTCGCGCGCGGCCATCGCCTCGCCGAGAGGGAGGCCCGGATCGATGGCGAGAATGAGACGGCCGTTCGCCCTTATCGTGGCCGGATCGACCGGTTTCAGCTGGGCGTCGAGGAAACGCCCGCCGTAATAGACGACGACCGTATCCTCCGTATCGACGTCGACGGCGCTGTCCGCGTTGGACGAAGGCGCGAGGATCGCCGCCGCCACGGCTTGGCCCGATTGCGGCGCGGCGCCCATCGAGATGATTGTCAGCACCATGATGCTGAAGAAGCCCATGGCGAGCGCCAGGGCGATCTCCGTCATCGGGTTTCCTTGCGCGCCGTCATGCATTTCTTTCACCACTCGTAGGGGACTGTTTCAATCCGGTTATGAAAGGCGCAGGCGCCTATTTCACCGGCGCTTAACGGCGCCGTTCCCGTAGGCTGGCGACGAGCCGGCGGGTCATGCGGCCGTCCGGTCCGAGACCGTTGTTGCGCTGGAACGCGGCGATGGCGCGCCGGGTCTGCGGACCCAGCACGCCGTTGACCGGCCCAGGATCGTAGCCGAGCGCGTGCAGCAACCGCTGCGCTTCGGCGACGGTCGGGCGGCCTTCGACAACGGTGGTGAAAACCGGCGCAGCCGGTGCCGCTTGCGGGCGCTGCCACGGCAATCGCTCGGGCGTATGGTCAGGTTCGTTCGTCGGCCCGAGCGCCAAGGCCGCGGGGATCGAACTGCGGCGCACCTTCTCGCGCCAGGTGACCGCAACGCCGTCTTCGCCCCGCAGCGACAGACTCAGCTCGACCGCATCGCCCAGCGGCCAGTAGGTTCCGATCAAGCGATAGGCGCCCGGCGGGAGAGAGCCGTCATCGTCGAACAACCCGACCTGCAACCCGGCGCCGGTCAGCACGCCGGTCGACTGGCGCCGGAGCTCGTACGCAACCCGGTCGCGAAGATAGGCGGCGAACGGCGTCTCCGCCGTTTCGCTGCGGTACCGGATGTCGCCGACCCGGATTTCCTCCAGCCCGTCGACCCGTTGCACAAGGTAGCGCGCGGCGACGCTCAACGCCTGGTCGAGGCCGAGCGTGGCCTGCGGCAGATCGGCATCGCGCAACCGCAGACGATAGGATTTCGTGCTGGCCAGCACCGCACCGTCGGCAACGGCGACCGCCTTGTAGGACAGGAATGTGTCGGCGCGGGACCGGCGCAGCGATCCGATGACCAGAACGTCGGCGCGGGCGTTCTCCAGCAATGTCTCCACCGGGTCGCGCGGCCCGGGCAACGCCGTTTCCGAAACGTCGCGGACCAGCGACTTCAGCGCAGCCCGGGCGACGATGACGTGGCGGCCATCGCTTTTGGCGATCAGCGCGGACAGCAGCGAAGCGTTCAGCGCGTTCGCCGCCTCGACCGCGACCGGCGTCTCGTCCGCCGCGAAGGATTGCACCGCGATCCTCGGCCGCTCGGCAACGGCGTCCAGCGAGATACCGGTGAGGATTTCATCGGCCAGCCTTTCGGCAATCCAGCCGTCGATTCCCTCGGCCAGCGCCACGGTGGGCGCCAGCATTGCCGCCACCCACAACGCCAATTTGATTTGACGTTTTATACCAAGGAGCGTTGATAATGACCCCTGGAGATCGCGTAGGCGGCCCGTCGGGCAGGAGGGAGGGCGCCGGCGATGCGGGACATCGTCAAGCCGTTCCGACGCCCTCCGCCGGGCCGCATCCGCGACCCGAAGGGCGGCTTGGCAAGGCTTTCGGACAGCGTCGCGCACGCCTCCCGATACACCGCATCGCTTCGCCGCGCGCTCCTTGCCGAAAACCTTGCCAAACCGTCTCCAGGGGTCACTATCAGCGCTCGTTGGTATTAGTCTCATTACCGCTCCCCGCTACCAGTCGCCTTTTTCGAACCCGCGCTGCGCGCGCGGACTGATTTTGGCAATCGTGAATACGTTGCCGGAAAATTCGATCCGGCCGCGCAGCCCCATATGGCTCAGCATTTTCGTCAAATTGCGGTACAGGCGGCCGCTGCTGGCACCGGACTCGTACCAGAACTCGTGATGCCGCGCGCTGGCCCGGACCGGGCGATGGCGGTTGTAGTCGCTGAACACGACGAGATATTCCTCGATGCCCATGACGTCTTCCGGCGTGAAGCCGTCGAGTACCAGGGCGTAGCCGTTCGGCGCCGCGGCAAGGGTTCGTTTCGGTTTGAGCACATGCTTGCGCGCCGGGGCAGGGTCGCTGACCCAGATCAATTTTTCGGCCAGCGCCGCGCCCATATCGCGGGCCAGGATCTGCGTCTCGCGGCCGATGATCTCGATCAGGCACGGCCGCGCGCAGGCCGATGGCGCCCGGCGACGCTAGTTCGAACGTCGCCAGCAGCTGTCCCGTCCGCACGTTCAGCATGCGTCCGGCAACACGCGCCCCGACCCAAATGCCGTAGTCGTTCTGGCGCACCTTGGTATAGGCGGAGAAGATGACGACGATGTCGAGCGGCGGCCGTTTGGCCGTGCGCGCCGCGAGAACGATATCGCGGTCGCTGCGCCGCACGCGCTCGGCCGCCTGGGGAAACAGATCGATGGCATCGTACACATCGAACCCGGCCTCGTGCAGCTGGTCGGACAACGCCACATAGGCCCGCGAATGAATCCGGCTGTCATGGCGCACCGAAGCCGGATCGCTGTCCGCCCCGACCACGACGATATTCGGCTTGCCGCCGGCAACGGCGGATCCGACGAAGGCGATGCAGAAGGCTAGAAAAAGGAAGTGACGTCGGAAGATCATTACACGCTCCCCTATTTTTCGCGCCTTACTTAACCGTCTTCCAGCTCCCGTCGGGCTGACGGCAGGCGGTGCCGTACATTTTCTCCTCGTAGCCGCCGACCATGCCCCAGGTGGTGAACTCGCGGCAGTAGGCGTTTTCCGCGACCTGATAGGTCTTGGTCGGCGTCACCTTGTAGGCACCGCCGGTATCTGCATTCTGCCAGACGATGGTACTGCCGGTCGGGCTGTTCTCCAGCGCGTGGTTGACCTGGTATTGATCGGTCTGGTCCATCGACTTGCCGAGGCTGCCGCCGATCAGCGCGCCGATCAGGCCGCCGCCGATGATCGCCACGGCGCGGCCGCTGCCCTTGCCGAACTGGGTGCCGGCGGCCGCCCCGAGCGCCGCGCCCAGCAGACCGCCAAACACCGTATTGCCGGACGGGCTCTGAATCTGGCGCTGTGGGTAGGAGACCCGTTTGACCACAGTGCGGGTTTCGTGCCGATGGTGGTGCCGCCAATGCCGGGCGAACCGCTTGCGCGCGGCCCAGCGATGGTCCTGTTTTTTCCAGTAACCGTGCGACCGGTGGTCCGCTTGCGCGACCGTACTCAATGTGGGCGTGACCAATCCTGCCGCCACGACCGCGATCATGATATTCCGGAGAGCCCCTGCTCGCTTCTTCATTGCTTCCTCCTCGATCCGCAAAAACGCGGAGCCGTTCGGGTTATGAAAGGGCGAGGGTTCGAGCCCTCGGCCCCCTGCAACGTTCTTCAGTCAACAAGCTTATACATGCATAAATGATAATACTTTTGTTGTCAATAATAATTTTATTAGTTTCTGCAATAGTGATTGTGGATCGCGCACCACCGCCGAAGCGCGATTTTCGCTTCCCTGACCCGCCCTGATAGGCTTTAAGCATGCCGACATTCGATCCTGAGGAGCCCAAAATCATGGAATTCGCCCCGCGCATGAGCCGGTTCAAGCCGTCGCCCAGCCAGATCGCCTCCGCGCGAGTCCGCGACCTGATCGCGGAAGGCCGCGATATCGTCAAGCTCACCGCCGGCGAGCCGGACTTCCCGACGCCGGACCACGCCAAGGCGGCGGCGATCGCCTGCATGGACGCCAACGAGATCAAATACACGCCGATCAACGGGCTGATCGAAATGCGCAAGGCGGCGCAGCTCAAGTTCAAGCGCGACAACGGCCTCGATTACGGCCTCGACCAGATCGCCGTTGGCGCCGGCGCCAAACAGGTCCTGTTCAACGCCTTGATGGCAACGGTCAGCGCGGGCGACGAAGTCATCGTGCCCGGCCCCTATTGGGCGTCCTACCCCGACATGGTGCAGCTCGCGGGCGGCACGCCGGTGATCGTCCATTGCGGCCAGAACAGCAAATTCAAGATGCGCCCCGAACAGCTCGCCGAGGCGATCACGCCGAACACAAAATGGCTGATGTTCAGCTCGCCCAGCAACCCGACCGGCGCGACCTATTCGCCGGAAGAAATGCGGGGGCTGGCCGATGTCCTGCTGGAATATCCGCACGTCCATATCCTGACCGACGACGTCTATGAGCATTTGATTTACGACGGCCGGGTCTTCACGACCTTCGCGCAGATCGAACCGCGCCTGTACGACCGCACCGTCACCGCCAACAGCGTCTCCAAGGCCTATTCGATGACCGGCTGGCGGATCGGCTTTGCCGGCGGCCCAAAGGACATCATCGCCAACATGTCGAAGATGCAGTCGCAGAGCGCGTCGGGTGTCAGCGCCGTCAGCCAGGCCGCCGCCGTCGCCGGACTGGAAGGCCCGCAGGATTTCGTGAAAGAGCGCACCGCCAACCTGCAATACCGCCGCGATATGCTGTTCGAAAAACTGAACAAAGCGGAAGGCCTGTCCTGCGACCTGCCCGAGGGCGCCATGTACATCTTCTGCTCCTGCGCCGGCGCCATCGGCAAGACAACGCCCGACGGCAGGGTGATCGAGAGCGACGAGGACTTCACGATGTACCTGCTCGACAGTGTTGGGGTCGCGGTGGTGCAGGGGAATGCATACGGGCTATCGCCGTACTTCCGAGCGAGCTTCGTGGCACCGGAGGCGGATTTGCTGCGCGGCGGCGACATGATCCAAGAGGCGTGCGCGGCGCTGCGTTAGGGAATCGCGCAACCGTTTGTGATTCCTATCGAAGTACAATTCTGATATGGTTGCGCCATGAGCGAGACATCGAAAATCGACGATACGCTGGAAGAGCATCTGAGGCCGGACGAAGTACGAACCGATCCGGACTATCTTGCGTGGAAAGAGGCGAAAGTCCGGGAAGGCCTGGAACAGGCGAAAGACCGCTCGAAGATGATCCCCGCGCACAAAGTCTGGGCCGAGTTAGGATTTCAATTTTGTGAACTGTCACCGTAGTGCCGAAAATCTTTCAATGATTGTCATATTCTCCAGAACGGAAGTGGCCAGACACTCGGGAATAGATCGTTTTCATTACCCAATTCATTAACCGCGGCATTATTTTCAAAAATTAATTTTATCTCAACTTCACCGATCTTCCTGATTACTCGTTCAACATTTTTCCGGCCACGCACATCGCCAACTACAATATGATAATTAGGCGTATGATTGTTTGCCAACAATCTAACCGACGACATAATCATTAAATTCTCTGGCGTCCCGAATCCCGAATTTCCTAGTACATACCCCATTCCCTCATTAGGTGGAGAATCTTCGGCTTGCGCTCCCACAATAAAAGATAAATTTTTCTTTTCTCCAAGAATATAAGGAACACAAATTGGACGAAAGTCGGTAGGGTCTAATAAAGTTAATGCTTGACCGTATCCAATTTTTGCAATAAGTCGCGCGAAACTATTCGGCACATGTTTAAATTTTGATGTCAATCGGCCTGGAAATTTTGTTCAAATTTATCTACCCTTTCCTGATCCACAATCGCTCTCAATTTCCATTGCTTAGACAAATCGAATGTCTCCGACAGACCCTGCAAAATTCCAGCACGAGGCATAAAATAAAAAATCATGGGAGCAGGATAATCGCTGTACTTTATTCTTAGTTTTTTCGAATTATCTTTTAGATCAGTTAAATTTATGTGAGACTTTCTCCGATTCTTTCTACGAGATGGTGCATCATAGCTATTTCGCGCGTCTCCCTAAAGGTTCCTCATAACTTCAAGCTCGAACCTTGAAGTTATCTTATTGCAGTCTCGACAACTTGCCTTGAGTAGAATATGTGACCCACCCAGGGATAGTGGTACAATATGTTCGTCCGTCAACTTCAGATTCGACCGGCCACAATAAATACAGAAGCCCTTCGATCCATATTTTGTAGGTCCATGTGACATTTATAGCTTCATACAGCTGAAGAAAAATATAGGCATACATGGCTCTTGAAATATTATCATTTTCTACCCCAACCCCGGCAGCCGCAGCCCAAACGCCGCCGCACAGTCCACCGCGCTCTCATACCCCGCATCCGCGTGCCGCATCACGCCTGTCGCCGGGTCGTTCCATAGCACCCGTTCGAGGCGGCGCGCCGCGTCCGCGGTGCCGTCGGCGACGATGACCATGCCGGCATGTTGCGAGTAGCCCATGCCGACGCCGCCGCCATGGTGGAGCGAGACCCAGGTGGCGCCGGACGCGCAGTTGAGCAGCGCGTTCAAGAGCGGCCAGTCGGAGACGGCGTCGGAGCCGTCCTTCATCGCCTCGGTCTCGCGGTTCGGGCTGGCGACGGAGCCCGAGTCCAGGTGGTCGCGGCCGATGACGATGGGCGCGGAGACTTCGCCCGATGCGACCATCTCGTTGAAGGCCAGACCCAGCCTGTGGCGGTCGCCGAGGCCGACCCAGCAAATCCGCGACGGCAGGCCCTGGAACCAGATGCGCTGGCGTGCCATGTCGAGCCAATTGTGCAGGTGCGCATCGTCCGGCATCAGTTCCTTCACCTTCGCGTCGGTGCGGTAGATGCCCTCCGGATCACCGCTTAGCGCCACCCAGCGGAACGGGCCGATGCCGCGGCAGAACAGCGGGCGGATATAGGCGGGCACGAAGCCGGGGAAGTCGAAGGCGTTATGGAGCCCCATGTCCTTGGCACCCTGGCGGATGTTGTTGCCGTAATCGAGCGTGGGCACGCCCGCGTCGTGGAAGTCGAGCATCGCCTTGACCTGCACCGCCATCGATTTCTTGGCGGCCTCTTCGACCGCCTTGGGATCGCGCTCCTGGCGCTCGGCCCATTCGTCGAGGGTCCAGCCGGCCGGCAGGTATCCGTTGAGCGGGTCGTGCGCCGAGGTCTGGTCGGTCACCGCGTCGGGCCGCACGCCGCGGCGGATCAGTTCCGGGTAGATTTCCGCGGCGTTGCCCAGCAGGGCGACCGACACCGGCTGTTTCGCGGCGCAGGCCCGGTCGATCGCCGCCAGCGCCGAATCCAGATCGTCGCAGCGTTCGTCGACATAGCCGGTGCGCAGGCGGAAATCGATGCGGCTCGGCTGGCATTCCACCGCCAGCATCGACGCCCCCGCCATGGTCGCCGCCAGCGGCTGCGCCCCGCCCATGCCGCCCAGGCCCGCGGTCAGGAACCATCTGCCGGACAGGTCGCCGCCGTAATGCTGGCGTCCGACCTCTGCGAAGGTCTCATACGTCCCCTGCACGATGCCCTGCGAGCCGATATAGATCCACGAGCCCGCCGTCATCTGGCCGTACATCATCAGCCCGGCCCGGTCGAGTTCATTGAAATGTTCCCAATTGGCCCATTCCGGCACCAGGTTGGAATTGGCGATCAGGACGCGCGGCGCGTCCGCATGGGTCCGGAACACGCCCACCGGCTTACCCGACTGGACGAGCAATGTTTCGTCGTCCTCGAGCTGCTTCAGGATATGGACGATACGGTCGAAGGCTTCCCAATTGCGCGCGGCGCGGCCGATGCCGCCATAGACGACCAGCTCCTCCGGCTTCTCCGCCACGTCGGGATCGAGATTGTTCATCAGCATGCGCAGCGGCGCTTCGGTGAGCCAGCTCTTGGCGCTCAGTTCGGTGCCGTGCGGGGCGCGGATCACGCGGCTGTTGTCGATTCTGGTTGGCGGCACGGTGCGCTCCCTACTCCAATAAACCGACCGTTGCGAATTCCGAAAATGCGCCCGCCGCGATCATCGCCTGCGCGGCTTCGATATCCGGCGACAGAAACCGGTCTTCGTCCATCGCCGGCACCGCGGCACGGATCAATCCGCGCACGCGCTCCAGCGCCGGGCTGCTGGCGAGCGGGCCGTGGAAATCGATGCCTTGCACCGCGGCGAGCAGTTCTATGGCGACGATGCCGCGCGCGTTCTGCGCCATCGCCAACAGGCGCCACGCGCCGTGCGTCGCCATGGAGACGTGGTCCTCCTGGTTGGCGGAGGTCGGCAGGCTGTCGGTGCTGGCCGGCGCGGCGCGCTGCTTGTTTTCCGAGGCGAGCGCGGCCGCCGTCACATGGGCGATCATGAAGCCGGAATTGAGTCCTGGGTCCTGGGTCACGAAGGACGGCAGGCCGCTGATCGTGCCGTCCGTCAGCATGGCGACGCGCCGTTCGGACAGGGACCCGATCTCGGCCACCGCCAGGGCCAGCACGTTGGCCGCGAAGGCGACCGGCTCGGCATGGAAATTACCGCCGGAAAGTACCTCGCCCGTTTCGACGAAGACCAGCGGATTGTCCGTGACGCCGTTCGCTTCGACCGACAGGGTGGCCGCAACATTGCGCAGCAGATCGAGGCAAGCGCCCATGACTTGCGGCTGGCAGCGCAGGCTGTAGGGGTCTTGGACCTTGCCGCAATCGACATGGGAGCGGCGGATTTCGCTGCCGTCGAGCAGGGCGAGCAGGCAGGCCGCCACATCGAGTTGCCCCGGCTGGCCACGCAACGCATGAATTCGCGGATCGAACGGCGCGTCGGAGCCGAGCGCCGCGTCGACCGAAAGGGCACCGGCGACCAATGCGGCCTGAAATAGCTGCTCGATCTCGAACAGGCCGGCCAACGCGAGCGCCGTCGACACCTGCGTGCCGTTGATCAGCGCCAAGCCTTCCTTCGGACCCAGTTCGAGCAGCGGAATGCCGGCTGCGGCCATGGCTTCGGATGCGGGGCGGCGTTCGCCGGCGACGCGCACGTCGCCCACACCAATCATCGCCGCCGCCACATGGGCCAGCGGCGCCAGATCGCCGGACGCGCCGACCGAGCCTTGTGCCGGGACGATCGGCAGCAAATCCGCAGCCGCCATGCGTTCGATCGTTTCGATCACCGTCCAGCGCACGCCGGAAGCGCCACGCGCGAGGCTACCGGCCTTGAGACCCAGGATCAGTCGCACGACCGGGTCGGGCAGAGGGTCCCCGACGCCGGCGGCATGCGACAGGATCAGGTTCCGCTGCAGGGTCGCGAGCTGGCTCCGCTCGATCTGCGTATCGGCCAGTTTGCCGAAACCGGTGTTGACACCGTAGACCGGCTCGCCAACGCGCACGATTTCGTCGATCGCGGCCGCGGCGGCGTCAACGGCGGATTTTGCGCTGCGGCCAATTTTAAACCCGCTACCGCGGTAAAGCCGCCGCCATTCGGCGAGCGGCGCGGCGCCGGGTATTATCGTGACCGGGTCAACCATCGCCGTTCCTGCGGTTTAAGAGTCTGGCTCGGCTCTACTGAACCCTAATCAAACCGGGTGCCAAAAACGAGCCTGTTGTTACAATGGCTGCAACCCAGTGTCCTGATCGTGAAATTCAAATGATTGAATTTTACGTGAATCAGCACACTAACTATTTGAATCTAGTGTGATTCAGATTCTAAATTTCGTCGCTTTCAAAGCGGCGAACTTCAGAATCATCACACCAGTGCCTTGATTTGTGATCCCGAGCAGAATGCGTAACATGGAATACCTCCTCCCCCTGGCGACCCTGGCAGTGACGCAGCTGCTGGGGGTAATGAGTCCGGGGCAATCGTTTCTGGTGGTCTCGCGCACCGCGCTCGCCAGCGGCCGGGCGTCGGCGCTCATCGTCGCGCTCGGCATGGGGATCGGCACGGTTTTTTGGGCAACCGGTGCGATAGCCGGCCTTTCGGTCCTGTTTCAGCAAGCGGCGTGGCTTTACCTCGCACTGAAGCTTGCCGCCGGGTTTTATCTGCTGTTTCTCGCCTTCAGGCTCTGGCGGCATGCCGCAGACGAAGTTGCCGACATAGAAATCGGCCAGCAACCGTTGCATATTGCCACCGCGCTGCGGCTCGGCTTCCTGACGCAGATCGCCAACCCGAAAGTCATCGTTTTCTTCGGCTCTATCTTCGTCGCCCTGTTGCCGGCGCAGCCGCCGCTCTGGGTGTACGCCGCAACGCTCGCCATCGTATTCGCGAACGAGTTCGGTTGGCTGGCAATCGTCGCCAGCCTGTTCTCGGCGCCGGCCTCCCGGCGAACCTACGCACGGCTCGAGCCATGGTTCGATCGCGTCACGGCGGGTTTCTTGGCGCTCATCGGTGGTAAACTCATCTTCGACCTGAAGGCGAATTTTTGACCGGCCCCCACCGGACCCGATAAGATTTCCGCAAAGGAGACGCACATGCCTGTCGAATACATGAAGGCAATCGCCGAACGTTACGGCAAGCTCGGCTATCCGCCCTATCAGTGGTATCACGCCGAAGAGGCGCCGCCTTTCACCCCGCTGAAAAAACCGCTCAACGAATGCCGGATCGGCGTGCTGACAACCGCCGGTGCCTATGTCGTGGGCCAAAAGGCTTATTACTACAAGGACGACGCCTCGACCCGCGCGATTCCGAAGGACACGCCCAAGGACAAGATCCACTTCTCTCACATCACCGAGAACTATCTCGAAGGCCCGCGCCGGGACCCGGCCTGCATGGTGCCGCTCGAGGCCTTGCGGCGGCTCGAAGACGAAGGCGCCATCGGCGAGGTGGCCAACGAAATTTTCTCCTGCATGGGCGGTATCTATTCGCAGCGGCGAGTCCGCGAGGAACTGACGCCGGAATTGCACGACGCCTACAAAGCCCAGAATGTCGATGCGGTTTTCCTCATACCCATGTGACCGGTGTGCCATCAGACCGTGTGTCTGATCGCCCGACACCTCGAAGCCGCCGGTATCCCAACATTCTGCATGGGCAGCGCGCTCGATATCCTGCAGGCGGGCGGGCCGCCGCGCGGTGCGTTCGTCGATTTCCCGCTCGGCCATACGTCGGGCCCGCCCTTCGACGGAGCGCAGCAATACAGGATCGTGCGCGACGGCTTACGGGCGTTCCAGACGATCGCCACACCCGGTGAGATACGCCGCGTCGAAGCGGCCTGGCCGGGCGACGATAGCTGGAAAGCGAATTTCGCCGATTCGGACCAGGGCGACACCAGGGCGCTGCGGGATACGACGCCGCGCTACCAGACCGAAGAGGATCGCCAATTGGCCGAGGCGGCGGCAAGCAGTTGAGCATCTTGATCCAACTTCGGTTAATCGGCTCGCCTCGACTTACCCCGTCTCAGGAGCCTGCCGCGCGCTGGCGACGAAGCTCCACCGCCGGAATCAACGCCTTGAGCGCCGGGCAGGCGGACCGGCCGGCATGAGCGTCGCCATCTTCGCTTTGGCCTGGACGATGCCGGCCTGACTATTCGGAGTCGGTGCAGGCGTGCCTACGGGCGTTGGTCCCTTGCCAGCGGGTACCGGCGCTTGCGCGGTTTGTTGGGTCTCCTTGTCGAGCTTTCGGCCCCCGAACCAGAAGCCGATCACCCCAAGGGACGCGGACGACAGGCCGGCCAGGATTCCCAGTGTCAACTGGCTTGGCGCTTCCTCAAAGATCGTATAGGCCAATACGCCGCCCACACCCAGAACGTACGCCCATGTGAGAATGTAGGTAATGTATATGCGAACGTTACTGCGCCGTATTTCCTGGGCCACGCGTTCTCTCTCATTCAGCACAGCGATATCGGTCATTGGTCTGTCTCCCGTCTTTCGCCGGCGCCGGCAGAAATCCCGCCCGCCGCGCCATTGTTGGATTTAGGCCAGGACTTCGGCCGCTTCCGATAGCCTTATTATTTTTCCGCTCGGTGTCGGTGAATCCCCATTTAATGGACACGCCGGCGAAGCTTTCATTTTCGTCTTCGCGGCCCGAGGTCGTCCCTGCCGAAATGACGAGGTACAGGTTCTCCGCGATTTTCGGCATCTGGAATTCCGCTTCGGCCGACCATTGATAGTAGGTGTCGTCGACGCCGTTATCCCGCGAGGCGTCGATCAACGCACCCGCCACCGAGAATTTCATGTCCCTGACGACATCGCCGTCCTGTCCGCCGGGACCGTCGAATCTGAGTTTCCCCGAAAGGATTAGGCTATCCTGCTCGAGAAACTTCCCAGATTCGGCTGGATTAGCGACTTCTTCGTCTTTCGTGTACCGCACATGAAAGACCGCCTGTCCGACGCTCGCGCTGTCGATGCCTCTAAAACCGGCGAGATTTCCGACGCCGGGCAGCCTTGCCATATCCAGGTTCATCGACAGCGATGACCAGAACGACAGGCCGCTCCATTCCAGATCTTCTAGGTCGCCGTCGCTACTGTTCCAGGAGGGCGCCAAGCCGAGCACCCAGCCGGAACTGTTCTCTTCGGCCTTGCGATGGTTATCGCGGCAGGCCTTGTATCGCGCGCTCTTTTCGGGATCCAACGCGAGGGAAGCTGCCTGTTTCAACCGATCTGCGTGCGCCTGCTGTTTTGCCGACCCAGCGCTTTTCGGTGGTGGCGGCCCTTGAAACGTTTTCATCGCGGCGCTGAGTTGCGTCACCATGCAGCCGAGCAGCTTCGAATCCTTCAATTTCGGGTCGCTATCCAGCCATGGCGTCACGTGCAGCCCGAGAGCCAGTCGCGCCGACTTGTCGTCGTCCTCGCGCCCTTTGGTTGTCGCAATCGAAATCTGGGTTCGCGCAAGCAGTCGCTCCGCGACGCTGTTCTGATAGTCCTGCAGCGTCAGGCGGTCACCCGCCCACAACAGATAGGGGTTGAAATCCAGAGCCAACCCTTGCTGGAAATTGCCGTTTGGATCGACGTTGTTGAGCAGAGATGTTGCGAAATCGTTCGGTGTTCGCGGGCGAATGACGGTATCCGGCGTCACATTGAGCACCGTAAATGCCGGAGATACCGGAACGTTGTCCTTGCCGCTCGATACCCTGGCAAGGTCGGTACACAAATTCGTCTTCGCCGCATCATCCGGATTGGCGTTTTCGACGGTCTTATCGTCGAGTTTGAGGTTCTTCGTGCAATCGACTTCCAACGGGTCTTTCTTTGGTTCCGCCGCACTGGAATTTCCCGCATCCGCCATGAGCAGCGAAAGCGATATCGATAAAATCGTCACGATTTTAGACATTTTTCTCTCCTCGGCCGAAGCCTTCCGGGCCGTCACTCGAAGGTGATGTAGATAAGCATCGCGCCGACGCCGTCTTTGGTCAGTTTTCCGGGCGTCGGTTGCGGGAACAGGACCGGGCTGTTTCCCGCATCTACGCCGTCCTGCGTAACCCGCACCGTGACCGTAAACGGGCCTTCCGGATCAGAATCCGGCGGCACCGCGGCAATCATCCCGTCGATGGTCAGGCAGTAGCCCTTCAGGGCGGCAGCGCCCATGCCGACCGCGAACCGGTCGGGAATTAGGTCCCCGCTATTCCCCTGTCCGATCTGCTTTATATCCGTTTCGCTCGGATTGGTGAGATAGGTCCTGTAGGCGCCCAATCGCAGATGCCCGAATTCGATACTGACCCAGGGCGGTTTTCCATTCGGATCGAGCTGAACAGTGGTATCGAGTACATCGTTTGACATGTCTAATTACCTTTCCTCCTGAGCGCACCCTGAAACCGGCGGTATATCGATGTGATTCCCGCGACGGTTTGGTTTTCAGGGCTGCAATTTCTCGCGGCTCGTTAGGGATCTACACGGGCCCATCGGCATCAACTTTCCGAAACAAGCTTGTTCACCGAGTGTTTGACGCTTCTCAACATTTCATAGACATCCTTGAATTTTTTCCGCTCCGGTTTGCCGCCGCCTGCCGAATGCTGCAGTTCGCCGCGCCATCGCGGCGCCGAATTGATGCGACTGCGCAGATCGGGAATCAGGCGCAAAATGAAGGTGTGCCGCGTTGGCTCCACTCCCTCGCAGAGCGGCTCACGCCAATCACCTTCGGTCGACAAGACAGTTTCTTTTCCTTTTTCGCGCATACGAGTTCACTCATTTGAGAAACATTCGCGCATCGTAAATGCCCGGCGTCTTTGCGATGTCTTTGGAAAGTCTTTAGTTCGTCTGTTCGGCGTCTTGACGAACGAATTGCGCCGTTGCCGCCGTACCGTTCGAGATACGGCGAGCCGTTCAGCTTCGGCAGGGCTACAGAGCCGGTGTTTTATCGTCGGATGCTATCGGCCGGGTAATCCGAACCAGCGTGCGGGAATTTTCGCTGGCTGGGGAGAGGAAGTGTTAAACTAAGTTGACGCGTCGACCCCCGGCTCTCCCCGGTGCGCGCGGTGCGGCGCTTCTGGTGAATACGAAAACCGCAGCCGATCACGGTACGGATTGGCTGCGCTTCCGGCATAACGTGCCTTGCGATTGATTTCGGCTCGATTCTCCCGTTGAATCGCGTCGCGAAGGGCAATCGTTTCCGACATCGGATCTAGCATCAGTTCCCGGCGTAACTGATCGCGGCATTTCTGAAATTGCCGCAATGCCGCCGGCCGGTCGCCGCGAGCGTAGTGAAATCTCATCATCTCCCGATGCACATGCTCTAGCAGCGGATCGACATCGAGGAGCCGCTTGCCGCAAATCAGCGCAGGTCCCCAATTACCCGTTTGTCCATAGCAGAACATCAACGTCTCGACAGAGATTATGAATTTGTCCCGCAATATCTCTCTCGGCAGGTGGCACCAATCGCTATAGAACCCCGGAAGCAACTCACCGGCATACAACGCCACCACCGCTTCAAGCCGCGCAATATCCTCCGCAGCCGACGGGCCATCGATCCTAGCCAGCAATAGATCGACCGACCGTCGAATTCGATTGCGTCGATATCGGGCGCACCATACACACCCAGTTCGTTGCCGCTGAGAGAGAAATAAATTTCGGGATCGATGGCAAGGTCACTGAACACACGGCGAATTGTCCATAACTCCTGGCGCAAAGCCTTCATGACGTCACCGGTCCGGCATTCGCCCCAAACCGTTTCCGCGACAAGGTGCCGGCCGAAGGTCTGCCCGGGATTAAGCGCGAAGAAGGCCAACAATTCGGAAGTTTTGTTGCCTGGGAGACGACCGATTGGAAGGTCGTCCACATACAGTTGAAAGCCTCCCAGGAACTGACCCCGTAGCATTTCCTGAGTCGGACCCGATTTCCTTGGACACAGAATTGGCTTAATCGAAGTGTCCAAGGAGGACCGGAACATGACCGATAATTTTGAGAAGAAAGTTGCTGTTGATGGGCCTGTGGTAAATGCGGGCGAGCTTGGCTCGTC
>JAKZTB010000010.1:0-10962 GCA_047517345.1 Alphaproteobacteria bacterium | reverse complement strand
CCTACAAGCCTACCTCAACGAGTTCACCTTCCGCTTCAACAGGCGGTTCTACCCGTTCAACGCCTTCCGCTCATTGCTCGGCATCGCGGGCGACACCTCTGCTCCAACCTATGCCGAGCTTTACTCGGGAGAGTGGCGGCATCCTAGATGTAGCGGTCATGGGCGTTAACCGGATAGGCAAGAATTCATAGACGAAACCGGCTGATTTCTGCGGTGTATTTTCCTGCAGAATTGCACGACGCGAATATCACGGGATAATTGGTTTCCCCAAGCGCATAAGAGTGAGACTATTCTTGATATAAGTACGGCTCTGCCGTTCGGCAAAGGATAACACGCATTTAATTTGTTCGGAGGAGGACAAATCGTGAAAGACGAGAAAATCAAGCTGCTGGACCGCACAGGCCAATCGCTGGAACGGGACCCCGATCTTTGGCCAGCGCTCGTCATTTCGAAAGAGGAGATCGACGCGGAAATCGAGCGGCTTGCCGATCTGCCAGAACCCGACAACGGCCGCCGGCAAAGCTTCTTCGTGCATCCCCGTGCCACCGAGCCCGGCCTCGGCCTCGCGCCGGGCATCACGCTATCGCTCAATGTCCTGAAGCCGGGCGAACGGACCGCTCCGTTTCGGCACAACGCGACCGAAGTCAATTTCTGCATCCTGGGCACGGGGCGCACGGAAGTCGCCGGAAAGACGATCCGCTTCGCGCGATACGATGTCTGGAATCATCCCTCCTACACGGCCTACGAGCACATCAACGATACGAGTGAGTTACAGGTCCGGCTGACCTATTCGAACGCGGCGTTCCTGGAAAAACTCAACGTCTACGCGGTCGACGAAAATCCGCCCGCCCAATCAGACGACCTGGAATACGGCGAAAACAAGGGCCGAAGCGACCCGCGCCTGCAGAGCCCGTTCGGCACCTTCCAGCTCAGCGACGACGGCGCCTGGCTGATGCCCTATGAGGCGTTGATTAACCCGGAGGCCGTTGAATCGAAGGCGCTGCACTGGCCCTGGGAACAGGTGAAGGAGAAGATCGACCGGCTGGAATCGCTCGGCAAGGACTATGTCGGGCGGCGGCTCTACATGTGCTACAACCCGATGACCGGCCGCACCAACGGCTGCACGCCGAGCTTCTTCGCCACCATGACCATGCGGCCGCCGAAGATCGTCGACCGGCCGCACCGCCATACCTCTGCCGCCATCAACTACTATTTCCACGGCAGCGGGCGCAGCACGGTCGAAGGCGAGGTCGTCGAATGGAAGGCCGGCGACCTGATGCTGTCGGCGCCGGGCTGGGCGGTGCACAACCACGCATCATACGACGAGGTGGTCTACGAGCTGACCGTGCAAGACCAGCCGCTGCACCTCGCCACCGAAAGTCTGCTGTGGCAGGAGGATTTGAAGCTGAAGCCGTCCCTGCTTGGCAGCAATGCCGGCTTCGGCACCAACCGTGACAGCGACGTGGCAGCGGAGTGAGGACGGTCCTCAATACCGATGCCGTCGGCCGACGGCGGAGGGCACGACCACGTCTTCGCCGAACGCGTCGAGCAGGCTGTGAACGGCACGCCAACCGGTGCAATGTCCGGGCACGATGACCTTCAGACCGAATTCCTCCATATCCTCGACAGTCTCTGGAATAATCTTCTCGAACGTCCTGCCGGCGAGGTGAAACCCGCCCATCACACCATATAGCGGTGTCGGCGAGAATATATCGCGCGCGTTCCGCAACACGTTCACCACGCCTGCATGGGAGCAGGCGGTGAATACGATGACGCCCTTGTCGCGCACATTGACCGCAAGGAAGCGTTCGTCCATCACCCAGGGATCCGGTTCCCATGCCGCACCATCAGCTTTCCGCGCCATCTGTCCCGGCAGGCCCTGCTCGTAAGGGGTGACCCGTGGGATTTCACCGCTCAGGTAGAACATGTCGTCGAGCAACAGGCGGGCGTCCGGATCGTTCACCACCTGACCGCCTGCGAGCTGCAGCGATTCGATTGAGGGGATGTCCTCGAGCGGGAAGACGTCCCCGGTATCCAGCATGTCGCCGCGATGCGCGAACATGTCGGGATTGACGTGTACCGGCACCACGTCACCGCCGTTCGCCGCATAGATTTGCCGGATCGCCGCCGGCAAGCCACCGGCATGATCGATATGGCCATGTGACAGCGCGACCGCCTCGATGCGGCCCATGTCGATACCCAGACGCGGCGCGTTGTGATCAACGGCGTCGGCCGCCGGCCCGCCATCGAACAACATGGTCCGGATCCGCTCGCCGATGCGCGCGGTTACGACAAGCGAAATACCCCAACATGCGAAACAGAGGCCGTCGCCGGAGAATTCCTCGGCGCCGGCCTCCATGAGGTTTTCGACTTCCGCGGAGACGCCTTCGGGAACCGACGACAGGCCGTCGCTGACATTGTCCACGAGAACAAAGACGTCTGCGCTGTCGAGGACCGCGAGTTGTGGCGGTTCGTTCGGCAAGATCTGTGGGCACATCACTGTTTCCGATCGAATTGTTGATATGGCCCGCTTGACGGAAATCGATTTTAGCGAGGGCGCGCTTCTCCTGTCACCACCTCGATGTGAACCTTATCCCGCCTCGTCCGCGCCGTCGCCGATGCCGTTGAGGTAAATCTCCCAGACCAGCAGGTTGTCGATGCAGGCCTGCACGACCGCGTCTTCCATATGCATTTCCTGCGCCCGTTCGGCGACGGTCTTCCAGCCCATGTCGGAATGGATGATGTCGGCTTCTTCGTGCTTGGAGAAAAATACCAAATCTTCGTCGGCGAGGCCGAACATCGCCTGCCAGCGCAGCCGCTCCATGCCGAACCAGCCATGTTCGCGCAGGCCCGGCGGCCCGTAGCCCGGAATATTAGCGCGTTCGGCGCAGGTATTGCCGATCAGGCCGAGCAGCCAGTGCCGGTTGCCCATCAATCCGTCCCAGGCATACCAGCAGACTTTGGTGGTCGGCAGCGGCTCGGCCGCGACGATATCGTCGGACTCCATTCCGATGCGCTCGCCCAGTTCCTGCAGCACCTGCCAATGCGCCTTGCCGTCGAAGAACTGGTTGTCGGCGATGATCTCCTCGGCGCAGGCGCCGATGATATCGAGCCGCAGGTCCCAGTCCGGCGTGTTGGTCGCCACCTTGAATTTGAGCACCGAGTTGCGCTGCCGCGTGTTCAACCGATGCTGCCGCACGAACATCCGCGCGCGCGCCTCGGTGAAGGGCTCGTGAAAGAACCGGGTGCGATGGCAGAAATCGTCGACCGCCGCGTCGAGCCGGGCGATGACGTCGCTGGGGTCATGCGGCATGAATGATTCCTTGGCTCGCGCGGTAAATCGCGCGCGCCTTTAAGCGTCTTTCAATCTCGGAATCACGTCGCTCGCGATCTTCTCGAACACCGGGCGCTGCGCGTCGACGGTCGGAAAATAGAGGCCGATTTCCGTGATGCCCAGCTCGATCAACCGTTCCGCGCGTTCCGCGAATGAATCCGCAGAATCGTAATAGGCGATGGCGCCGCCGCTGGCGCGTGATCCGGGATCGAACATCAAGAAGGACCGCCGCAGGCTTGCGGGATCGCGGCCGAGCACGTCGCAGGCGGCGTCGATCCGGTCGATCCGGGTGCGGGTTTCCTCAATCTGGCTGTCGAAATCCTCCAAAAAACTGAGACTGTTCCAGTTGTCGGCGAACTCGGCGGTGATCTTCAGCATGACCGGGCCGAGTGCCCCGATGACGATAGGCGGGCGCGGGCGCTGCACTGGCCTGGGATTCATCATCGCGTCCTTGACCTGGTAGTACTTGCCTTCAAAGCTGGTCTTCTCGTTGGAGAGCAGCTTGTCGACGATCTCGACATATTCCCGAAAGCGCGCGACCCGCTCCTTGGCCTTGCAGTTCGGGATGCCTGCCGCGTCGTAGCTCGGATCGATCTCCAGCCCGGTGCCGAGCCCGACTTCCAGCCGGCCGCCCGAAATGTGGTCGACGGTCAACGCTTCCCGGGCCAGCATCGCCGGGTTGCGCAGCGGGAACTGCGTGACATAGGTCGCGATGCGGATGCGCGAGGTCTCCCGCGCCAGTGCCGCCAGCAGGGTCCAGGCCTCGAACCACGGTGCGGGCGGGTTGGTCCAGTCGACGAAGTGGTCCGCCGTCGTCACCAAGTCGAAGCCCAGCTCCTCGATATATTTGAAGCGCATCACGACATCGTCCCAGGACGGGCCGGGCAAGGTAATCACTTGGAAACGGAGGTCGTGGCTCATTTCGTAAACTCCCAGTAGCCTCCCGCCCTAAGGCGTAATCATCTCCAATATCCCCGCGATCGCTTCCTCCGCCAAACCGGCCAGTTCCGCTTCGGTACGGTTCTGAATCGGGTGCGGAACCCACACGACGGCGGAGTTGAAGGCGAGCGAATTGGCTTGCGCGGCGGCGGCTTCCTGAAAGGCTTCGCTGGCGACGAAGCCGCCGGGGATGCCGCGGCGGTCGAGGTTCTGAATGTCATGCAAACTGCACGACGTGCAGGAGCCTCAATCGGCCAGGCCTTCGACGATTACGTCGCACCTCTCGACGATGTCCTGCAGTACGCCTTCCGGGGCCGGCTTGGTGTGGGTCGGCTTCTCGAAGCGCAGCACGTTGTGGCCTTGCGCGGTCAGCAGGCTCTCGACGCTGTCGAGAAATTCGGCGCTGCGCTCTTTCGAGATGGAGAGCAGTCCGATCGTGGCGCCCGACAGGTCCGTCTTCGGCGGGATGCGGTCGCGCTCGACCGCTTCCGTCTCCGCCGTCGGGTCGCGCATGGCATTGATGCTGTAACTCATGTGCCTATCTCCTTCGATACGATTTGAACCTCGGTGTGGCGGCGTTGTCCGGTCCAGCCGCCGATGATGGCGGAGAACAACCCGCCCCTGCCGCCGGCGCGCACCACCAGCAGGCCGCCCTCGCGGAATTTATGGACCATCTCCTCCGCCCGCGACGGGTCGATCCCGGCGCCGACTTCCTGCGCGACCTCGATCAGGTCGCGGCCGGGACGCCGCAGCGCCTCGCGCAACGCCGCTTCGATCTCGGCCCGGCCCCAGCCTTCGTCCTTGAAGATCGTGTAATGGTCCGGCGAGAGAGCGAGGATGGCGTTGGAGTATTCCACCAGCTTCGGATGCGTCACGCCGCACAGCCCCATTGCCAGCGAGCGGGCGAGGCTTTCCGGGTCGCGCGACTTCTGGTCGGCGATGCCCTGCACGCCGTCGCCGTGGAAAAGGGTCACGGTGGAGGTACCGGGCGCGTGGCCGCGCGCGACGTTGAGCGGCACCCAGTCCGGATCGGTCTCGTCTTCGGGAAAGCAGAAGGTGTATTTGCCGGGATTGCCGAACACCGAACGGTCGATCTCGCGCGGCCTTCCGCCGCCGACATTGCGGATCAGCAGCTGGAACGCGCGGCCGATGGTGGAGTTGGCGCGGTTGACCTGGCCCAGCGCGTTGCCGGCCCAGTTCATCCCGATGCGTTTCGAGACTGGACCGTTGACGATGATCACGGGGCCGGAGAACCACAGGGTCGCGAGCAGCCCGTGCATGGAGAATTCCGGCTTCAGCGCCGCCTCGATCACCGCCAGCACCACGGGAAAATATTCCGGCCGGCAGCCCGCCATGACCGCGTTGATCGCCGCCTTCTCGACCGTGCATTCGACCAGGTTCGGCGGGATCAAGCCCAGCACTTCGTCCGGGCCGCGCGTTGTGCCCGACAGCATACGCGCAATGCGCAGATCGGTCGGCGGCACGACCGGCAGCCCGTCGGTCCAGCCGCGGTCGTAGGCGATCTCCGCCGGATCGTCGTCCGCGCCGATTTCGATCTCGCGGCTGGCAAAGGTCAGATTGCCGAACTGCAACGCCAGTTTTTCCGGCATGCCCGGGTCCTGTGTGCGCGACCCGCAGCCTGGCTGGAACGGCGGCAGACCGACGCCGATGCCGGGTATCTCGGTCACCCGCGCCCACTCCGTCCGGTCCCAGCCTTCGGTGCGCGACACTTCCTGCCCGTCCTCCAGCCGCACCAGGGTCGGCACAACCTCGACCCGCAGCCGCCAGGACTGCTCCAGCGACCGGTCGTCATTCGCACCTCCAAGCAATTCCGGGAAAGCGGGATCGTCCTGGGAATAGAGCGTCACGGTGTGGCTATCGCGCAGTTCGGCCAGCACCGGCTCGACCAGCTTGCAGGTCTCGCAATCTCGCTTGACGACCGCCAGAAATTCCATCGCACCGCCCTCACCTGCCACGTTCCTACAAGCTTCGGCGATTTACCGGCGGAACGCAAACAGCTCATTCTCGGTCTCGATTACGACGTCCATACGGGCCGTATCAGCAGATCAGACAGCATTACCTAACAGGTAAATTTTCTCGTTGCGTTTGGTATCAATTTATATTACGTAAAAGGTAATGTAAGGGTCGATTATGCCAGTCGTAAATATCAAACACAAAGGTCTCAAGGAACTGTTCGAAAACGGTCGTTCACGCCGCATCGGAGCGCAACATCAAAGCACAGCCATTCGCATCATGGACTTTCTGGACCTCATTGAGGACCTGGACGACTGCGGCGGATACCGCAACTTCCATCCCCTGAAGGGCGACCGAAAAGGACAATACGCAATGAGCGTTTCCGGCAATTACCGGATCGTTTTCACCTATGACGACGGCGACGTGACAATTGAGGATTTCACCGACTACCATTAGGGGCCAAGGAGGGCCGCAATGACTGGACTAAAACGAAACCGCCGCCCCACCCAGCCGGGGATATTTTTGAAAGAGGACTACCTGAAGCCTCGCGGCATCAAGGTTTCCGAACTCGCGGAAGCGATCGACATTTCCACCAAACACGTAAGCAGGATCATCAACGGGCACGAGCGTGTAACGCCTGCCACCGCTATGCGGCTGTCCAAGGTCCTGAACACTTCAGCGCGCCTTTGGCTCAACATGCAAGCGGCTGTCGACGCCTACGACGCCGAGCAAGCCGCGAAGGAATGGAAACCCAAAAAGGTTTTCGAGACCGCTTGAATGTCACGAAGCGCTAATCAGAGTAAAGACTGAGGACGAGATGACGGACCGTGGAAATTCGCTACTCCCAACCTCACTGGTCGGCTCCTATGCGCAGCCCGACTGGCTGATCGACCGCGAGAAGCTGGGCGGGCGGTTCCCGCCGCGGACCCGTGCCAAGGAGCTCTGGCGGGTCGCCCCCGAATGGCTCGAACAGGCGCAGGACGACGCGACCCTGGTCGCGATCCGCGAGCAGGAGGAAGCCGGGCTCGACATCGTCACCGACGGGGAGATTCGCCGCGAGAGTTATTCAAACCGCTTCGCCACGGCGCTCGACGGGGTCGGCATCGACAATCCCGGCACCGCGCTGGACCGCAGCGGCCATCCCAACCCGGTGCCGCGCATCGTCGGCCCGGTCCGCCGCAAGTACGCGGTCGAAGTGGAAGACGTGAAGTTCCTGCGCGCCCACACCGACCGCCGGATCAAGATGACCGTGCCGGGCCCCTTCACCATGACGCAGCAGGCGCAGAACGACTATTACGACGACGAGGCGGCGCTGGCGCTCGATTACGCCGCCGCCGTGAACGCGGAGGTCAAGGATTTGTTCGCTGCCGGCGCGGATATCGTGCAACTCGACGAGCCCTATATGCAGGCGCGGCCCGAGAAGGCGCGCGAATACGGACTCCAGGTGCTCAATCGGGCGTTCGAAGGCGTCGAGGGCGAGACGGCGGTGCATATCTGTTTCGGCTACGCCGCGATCATCCACGAGCGGCCGGAAGGCGGTTATTCCTTCCTGACCGAACTCGACGGCTGCACGGCGCACGGCATCTCGATCGAGACGGCGCAGTCCGAGCTCGACTGCGCGGTGCTGGAGACGCTGCCGAACAAGAAGATCATCCTCGGCGTCATCGACCTGTCGACGCACGAGGTGGAGACCCCGGAGACGGTCGCGGCGCGCATCCGCCGCGCCCTGCCCCATTGCCCGGCGGAGCGGATCATCGTGGCGCCCGATTGCGGCCTGAAATACATGCCGCGGGATTCCGCCCGCGGCAAGATTAAGGCGATGGTCGACGGCGCGGCGATCGTGCGCGCGGAGATCGGCTGACGAGTAAGACCACACGAAGCGATTAACCACGAGGGAGTCAGAGATGAGCGACAGCACCTCACGGCCGCGGCGGCTGCACCACGCCGCCTGGGTGACGCGGGACATGGAGATGACACGACAGTTTTACGAGGACGTCATCGGCATCCCTCTGGTCGCCACCTGGGCGGAGAAGAACTCGCAAACCGGTGTCGAATACTGCCATACCTTCTTCGAGTTCGAGGACGGCAGCGCGCTGGCGTTCTTCCAGTGGGGCGATCAGGACGAGAACCCGAAGGACACGGGATCGCCGGGACATGTCGCCTTCGAATGCGACGCGGATACACAGACGCGCATCAAGGCACGTCTGGAGGCCCAGGGCTACCCCGTGCGGGTGACCGACCACGGCTACTGCACGTCGCTTTATGTCGACGATCCAAACGATTTGCGGCTCGAATTCACTGTCGACCACCCGGATTACCAACAGGTGGCCGAAGACCAACGCGAAACCGCCCACGCGCGGCTGAAGGATTGGATGGCCGGCAACCGCAGCGTGAACAACGCGCTGCGCGGGCACTGAAACGTCGAGACTGACCAACGAGGAAATCATGGTGGATCTGGTCAACGAGTTGGACGGCAAGGTCGCCATCGTTACCGGCAGCGCGCGGAACATCGGCCGCGCGACGGCGGAGGAGCTCGCCCGGGCCGGCGCGGCTGTCGTCATCAACGCTGTGCAGTCGCAGGATTTGTGCGAGGACGTCGCCGAGGGCATCCGCGACGCGGGCGGCAGGGCGATCCCGGTGATCGCCGACTGCGGCAAGCCGGACGACATCGAGCGCCTGGCGCAGGCGGCGATCGCGGAATTCGGCGGCATCGACATACTGGTGCACAACGCGGCGGTGCGGCAGGGACGGTCATTCGACGCACTGACCCGCGAGGACTTCCAGCGGGTCATCGACCTGTCGATCCTCGGCTGCTTCCACCTCGCCAAGGCGACCGTGCCATCGATGCGCGAACGCGGCGGCGGCGCGATCATCGGCGTCGGCGGGCTGAACTCCTATAAGGGGCAGAAGGGGCGCTCGCACCTGATGGTGGCGAAGGCGGGACTCAACATGTACATCCGCGGGTTGGCGCTCGACCTGGCCGAGTACGGCATCACCGCCAATCAGGTCGTCGTCGGTCCCTACGACACCCGCGGCCCGGACTCGGCCATGACCACCGAACAGATCGAGGCCCGCATCGGCGGCATCCCGATCGGCCGCGAAGGGCTGCCGCAGGACATGGCCGATCTGATCCGCGTGCTGGTCGGCCCGGCCGGATCGTTCATCACCGGCCAGACGATCCATTCCAACGGCGGCGCCTTCATGAACGCCTAATATCCCACCGATTTGTCGATTTCCTGCAGCAACGGTCCGCCATTCTCGAAACTGCGTAGGTTGGCGGCGAGTTCGGTGACAAGCTGGGCGACGGTCGGCCGCCGCGCGACATGCGGCATCACGGTGACCTTGGGATGCGACCAGAGTGGGCTTTCCGGCGGCAGCGGTTCCGGCACATGCGCGTCGAGCGCGGCGTAGGACAACTGCCCGGAATCGAGCGCCGCGATCAGGTCCGCAGCCACGACATGCTTGCCGCGGCCGACATTCACCAGCATCGCCCCCCGCGGCATCATGGCGAAGGTGCGGGCGCAGAAGATGCTTTCGGTCTCTGCCGTCAGCGGCAGCAGGCAGACGGCGATGTCGGTCTGGGCGAGGAAGGGCTCGAGCTGGTCCGGACCGTGAAAGACCGGCAGCTCGGCATCCGGCTTCGGCGTCCGCACCCAGGCCGAGACCGGAAAGCCCAGCGACCGCAGCACCTGTGCCGGCGCTTGAGCCATCATGCCATAGCCGAGGAATCCGATGCGCCGTTCCTCGGGCCGGACGATGCGCACCCGGTGCCACTCCCGCGCCGCTTGCCTCGCCTGATATTCCGGCATGTCGCGGTGCAGGCGCAGCACGTGCATGACGACATATTCCGTCATCATCGGGTCGCCGCCGGACGGCTCCAGCTTGCCGAGCGGTACGTCCGGTAGCCTGGGATGGCGGACGAAGGAATCGACGCCGGCCGAACGGGTGAACATGGCGCGCAGGTTCGGCAGCGCCGGCAGAACGTCGAAATCGGGCCGCATGAAGGCGAGATAATCGATGTCGGCCGTATCGCCCGCCTCGGGCCAGATGCGGAGTTCTCGGTCGGGCAGCTGTTCGGCGAAGGCGCGCCGCCATTCGTCCGCGTCGCCAATGAACCTGTCGAGATTTTGAATTAGCAATGCCACGCTCTGTCCCCCCGCCGGTGCCCGTCTTTCGTTCGACGCCATTCTACAGCAATACGCGCATTCAACCGCCGCCGAACAAAACCGCATGCATCATCCGGCCCGGCGCCAGCTTGAACAGGCCCGCGACGACGAGGGCGCCGAAGAACAGGCCTGTCATAGTCTTCTTATGGGCGGAAACCCGGTGGCGCCGCGCCCGCAACACACCGAGCGGCAGCAAGATCAAGGTCAGAACAGAGAGGATGTGTATCGGGCTGAACGGCCCCAACAAGCGAAGGCCGTGAATCCAGAACGAGCTGATCGCGACGGCCGCCAGCAACAGGACCCAACACCAGCCGAATATGCGGTGCGCCGTCGTGCCCTTCGGCCCGAGAATCTGCAGCAGGCCGATCAGGAACGCGGCAAGCGCGGCGACAGCGTGATAGAAGACGGTGGTCCTGTACAAATAGTTCTGCAAAAAGCTCGCTGAAGGAAGGCGGCCATGGCATGCCGGGTGATTGATTGGATCACTTTGGCAAAAAGGAACACACCATGGCCAAGCGAGAGGTTAACGCGGCGTTCGGTTCACTGAAA
>JAKZTB010000009.1:0-18050 GCA_047517345.1 Alphaproteobacteria bacterium | reverse complement strand
TCTACCCGTTCAACGCCTTCCGCTCATTGCTCGGCATCGCGGGCGACACCTCTGCTCCAACCTATGCCGAGCTTTACTCGGGAGAGTGGCGGCACCCTACATGTAGCGGTCATGGGCGTTAACCGGATAGGCAAGATTCCTTCTTCACAATATCGGTATCCCGTTCATTTGAGAGACGCGAGCGCTAGCCCGATACACCAAGCGCTTCGCCGACGATCGCCCGCGCCTTGCAGACAGGGATGCAAGGGTGGCGTTGCTGATAGACGATGGTCGCCAGATTCAGAGCATTGTCCTGCGTACTGCCGAATTCAATCTGTTCGCGATAGGCCGTGCGTGCTGCGCAGAATTCGTCTTTAAGCATCGAGTTCGCCATAATTGCTGTCCAAATCGTCGTTTTCGCTCTTTATTCGATGAATGCCATTCAACGGTGATTCGCGTAAACGATAATCCCCCAAATGAGGGATATTTACGTTTCTACGGCGCTGCGGTTATGTTTTAGGCGAATATTCCAGCTTGAGCGCAACAAACGCGGCGTTGGCCGAATGCAGGTGGATGGTATAGATGGGAAATATCCGACATAGCGCCCATTGGGGCGCCTTCACGGGGGAAGTTCGCGACGGACGGCTGGTGCAGGTCGCGCCATTCGAGACCGACCCCAACCCGACGCCGATCCTGCAAGGCATGCCGGAGGCGCTGTATCACAAGTGCCGTGTCGCCGAACCGATGGTGCGCAAGGGATGGCTCGAAAACGGTCCAGGCGGGAATCGCGAGGCACGCGGCGGCGAGCCCTTCGTCCCGGTTGCCTGGAACCGGGCCCTGGAGCTTGTTAGCGCCGAATTGGCAAGGGTCAAACGCGATCATGGCAACGAAGCGATATTCGGCGGTTCCTATGGCTGGGCCAGCGCCGGCCGATTCCATCATGCCAAGACACAGCTGCAGCGTTTTCTGAACGGCCATGGGGGCTTCACCGCACAAATGCACAGCTATTCGATTGCCGCCGGGCTGGCGATCCTGCCGCATATACTGGGCGACCTGAAATCGCTGCGCGACGTCAGTTCATGGCGCGATATCGCCGACAACACCGAGCTCTTCATCGCATTCGGCGGCATCGGGACGAAAAACACCCAGGTCGAACCGGGCGGCACCGGCCAACATTCCACCGAGACTTGGCTGCGCCGTATCGCCGACGCGGGTGTCGAAATCGTCAGTGTCACGCCGCTGCGCGACGATACGCCCGACTACATGAACGCCCAATGGCTGGCGCCGCGTCCGAATTCCGACGTTGCCCTGATGCTCGGGCTGGCGCACACGATGGTCAGCGAGAATCTGCACGACCCGGCTTTCCTGGAACGGTATTGCATCGGCTTCGAACGCTTCCGCAAATACCTGATGGGCGAGACCGACGGGCAACCGAAGGACGCCGACTGGGCGGCGGCGATTACGTCTATCGACGCCGGCACCATCCAGGATCTGGCGCGGCGCATGGCGGCGAAACGCACCATGATCACGACGGCTTATTCGCTGCAACGCGGCGACCATGGCGAACAGACCTGGTGGATGACCGCCGTGCTCGCCGCGATCGTCGGACAGATCGGCCTGCCGGGTGGCGGATTCGGCTTCGGCTACGGCAGCATGCAGGGCCAAGGCAACCCGATCGATCCAATCTCCGCGCCCAATCTGGCCGCCGGCTCGAACCCGACGCGCAGCTTTATTCCCGTCGCCCGCATCGCCGACTTGCTGCTCCACCCCGGTGAGGAATACGAATTCAACGGTGAGACGCGCACCTATCCGGACACGCGGATGATCTACTGGTGCGGCGGCAACCCGTTCCATCACCACCAGGACCTCAACCGTCTGGTGCGCGCCTTCCGGCAACCGGAAACGATCATCGTGCACGAGCCGTGGTGGACCGCGACCGCGCGCCATGCCGACATCGTCCTGCCGGCAACGACGACGTTGGAGCGCAACGATATCGGGTCGAGCTCGCGCGACCGTTTCATCTTGGCCATGGAGAAGGCCGTCGATCCGGTCGGCGGCGCCCGCAACGATTTCGATATTTTCTCCGACCTGGCCGAACGGCTCGGTTTCAAGGAGAGCTTCACAGAGGGACGGGACGAACAGGATTGGCTGCGCCACCTCTATGACGTCGCGCGCCAGCAGTCGGCCCGGAACAAGGTCGAATTGCCGGGTTTCGATGAATTTTGGGAAAACGGCTACGTGGAAGTCCCGGCGTCGGATCACGCGCGCGTCGTGTTCTCGGAATTCCGCGCCGACCCGGAAGCCAACCGGTTGAAAACGCCGTCCGGCAGGATCGAGATCTTCTCCGAGAAGATCGACGGATTCGGATACGACGATTGCCCGGGACATCCTGTCTGGCTCGAGCCGGTCGAATGGCTCGGCGGCAAAGAGTCCGAACGGTTTCCGCTGCATATGGTGTCGAACCAGCCCGCGACGCGGCTGCACGCGCAGATGGACTGTGCCGGTGCGAGCCGGGAGTCGAAGATCAAGGGGCGCGAGCCGATCGCGCTGCACTCCGAAGACGCGGCCGCGCGGGGGATCGTAGAAGGCGACATCGTAAGAGTGTTCAACGACCGCGGCGAAACATTGGCCGGCGCCACCCTCTCCGATGCGGTACGGCCAGGTGTCGTCCGGCTCGCAACCGGTGCCTGGTACGACCCCGCCGAACCCGGCCGGATCGGAACCCTGGACAAGCACGGCAATCCGAATGTCCTGACGATCGATCGCGGGACCTCCCGGTTGGCGCAAGGCCCCATCGCGCACAGCGCGTTGGTCGAAATTGAACGCTACGATGCGGAGCCGCCAGACATCACCGCCTTCACCGGCCCGGTCGCCCGGCGCGCCGGCTCGTGAGCGATAAAAGGGTCGATACGGTCCGGTTGCAGAACCTCGCCATGGGGTTTTGGCAGTCAGCCAGCCTGATGGCGGCAGTCGGGCTCGGTCTTTTCACCGCAGTCTCCAGAGGCGCGGGCACCACCGCGGAGATCGCGTCCGCCATCGGTATCGCCGGCATCAAGGCCGGAGGGTGATCATGGACGATATCGAGATCGTCGACGCGCACCACCATCTGTGGGACTTGGGCGGGCTCCACTACCCCTTCCTCACCGACGAACCCAAGGAAGACTTCTTCCTCGGCGACAGTTCGCCGATCCGCAAGAATTACCTGCCGGAAGACTATCGACGCGACTCCGGTCGCCACAACGTCATCAAGACCGTCCATGTCGAAGCCGAATGCGACCGCGCTAGCCAGGTCGCCGAGTCCCGGTGGATCAGCAAGATCAACGCAGAATACGGTTTCCCCAACGCCATCGTGGCGCACGCCTGGTTCGACGCGGACAACTCGGAAGAGGTTCTGGCTGCGCAGGCGGCGATTCCCCTGGTCCGCGGCATCCGCTCCAAACCCGTCACCGCGGCGTCGCCGGACGGAAAGCAGCCGGGGGGACCGCGGACGATGCAGGACCCGAGATGGCTCGAAGGTTTCGCGCTGCTGGAGAAATACGATTTGTCCTGGGACTTACGGGTCCCGTGTTGGCATCTGGAAGAAGCGGCGGAGGTCGCGCGCGCCTTCCCCGGCACGCGCATCGTACTGAACCACACCGGCTTTCCCTGGGACCGCAGCGACGACGGCCTCGCCCTGTGGCGGCGCGGCATGCAGGCGCTGGCCGACGCACCGAACGTGCATCTGAAGCTTTCCTGCCTGTGCCTGCCCGACGGACCCTGGACCCTGGAAAGCAACCGCCCCATCGTGCTGGAAGCGATCGACATCTTCGGCGTCGACCGCTGCATGTTCGCCAGCAACTATCCGGTAGACGGGCTGCGCGCCAGCTACGATCTGATTTACGATTCCTTCAAGACGATCGTCGCCGACTTTCCCCGCGCTGATCAAGAAAAGCTGTTTTCCAAAAATGCGATGGCGTTCTACCGCATCGAACCGTGAGGATTTAGAAATGGCCGAACATCTCGTCATCGACGCCAGCCCGGAAACGGTCCATTGGGCCTTCTTCGACGCCGCGCTGCCTGCCGTCGGCACGATAGACTCGGGCGACACTGTCACCTTGAACGCCGTTTCCGGCGGGCCCGATATCCTGCCCGGCGACGGCTTCGAGATACTTCCCGAGCACCAGGATATCCACGCGAAGGTCACGCCGGGAGGGGCCGGACATATCATGACCGGCCCCGTCGCGGTGCGCGGCGCCATGCCGGGCGACATGCTCGAGGTCCGAATTCTGGACGTCTCGCTGCGCACGGATTGGGGTTGGAACCGGATCCGACCGCTCTCCGGAACGCTGCCGGAAGATTTCCCGACCATGACCTTGACCCATCTCCGCCTCGACCGCGAAAAGATGGTGTGCCATTTACCCTGGGGCGTGGACCTGCCGCTCAGCCCGTTCTTCGGCGTGATGGGTGTAGCGCCGCCGCCGGAATGGGGCCGCATCACCTCGATCATTCCACGCGCGCATGGCGGCAATCTCGACATCAAGGCGCTCGGCGCCGGGACGACGCTGTACTTGCCGGTGTTCAACGAAGGCGCGCTGTTCTCCGCCGGTGACGGGCACGCGGTGCAAGGCGACGGGGAGGTCGACGGCACGGCGATCGAAACCTGCCTGTCCGGGACCTTCCAGTTGATCCTGCGCAAGAAAACATCGATTTCGATGCCGCGCGCGGAAAACGAAACCCATTACATCACGACCGGTATCGATCCCAGTCTCGACAATGCAGCCAAGCAGGCGCTGCGCGAAATGATCGGGCTGATCCAGGAGAAGACCAACCTGTCGAAGGAAGACGCCTACATGCTGTGCAGCCTCGCCGCCGATTTGCGGGTCAGCCAGACGGTGAACGTGCACAAAGGCGTCCACGTCATGCTGGCGAAGAGCGCCCTGCACGGCTGACCGGTATCTCGCGATAGGGCCCGCAGGCCGACCCGTCGGAAGGCATATCGCGCAGCTGCGGTTGATCCAGCCTAGCGCTGATCCGGTACCGGTGTCGGCACCGGCTCGCCCGTGAAATGGGCGCGCAGGTTCGCCAGAACCAGGTCGGCCATCGCGCGGCGCGTCTCGTGCGTCGAGCTGGCGATGTGCGGCGTCATGACGACATTTTCGGCCGCCATCAGGGTTTCGGGGGCGTTCGGTTCGTCCCGGAACACGTCGACCGCCTCGCCGGCGATCCGTTTTTCCTGCACCGCTGTGATCAGTGCGCCCTCGTCGACGATCGTGCCGCGCGCGACATTGACGAGGAAGCCATTCGGCCCGAGCGCATCGAAGACCGGCGCATCGATGAGGTTTCGCGTGGACTCTCCGCCTTGGCAGGACACGAACAGAATATCGCTGTCTTCAGCCATCGAAATCAGGTCCGGGTAGCTGCGATAGGCGACGTCCTTGGGCACGATGTCGTGGAAGCCGATATCGAGCCCGAAGCCTTCCGCCCGCCGCGCCACCGCGCTGCCGACCCGGCCGAGCCCGACGATGCCGAGCTTCTTGCCCCGCAGGTTGGTGCCGAGGTCCATGCGCGCCTGCAGCCACTTGCCGGCCCGCAAATATCGCTCCGCCTCCGCGATACGGCGCGGCGCAATGATGATGAACGCCATGCCGAGATCGGCGACGTCGTCGGTCAGCACGTCCGGCGTATGCGTCACGATCACGCCGCGGTTCTGCGCCGCCACGACATCGGTCGCATCGAACCCGACGCTGTAGGACGAGATGATCTCCAGGTTTTCCAGCCGGTTGATCAACGGGGCGTCCGGGCCCTTCATGCCACCGGCGACGATCCCGCGGATGCGGCCCCCGACATCCGCCAGCAACGCTTCCGGATCGTCCGCATGAAACAGGTCGTGCAGCACGTATTCCTTCTCGAGGTCGGCCACGAGAAAGGGCGGCATGAAGGCGACCAGCAGCAACTCCGCGCTGTTCTTGGGGTCCAGCGCCATCAACCACGCCCGATAAACGGCATCTTCGTCGCCATCACGGTCATGAACTGGATGTTCGCGTCGAGCGGCAAATTGGCGATGTGGACGACGGCATTGGCGACATGTTCGACATCCATGCGCGGCTCGGCCTGGGTCGAGCCGTCGGCCTGCGGCACGCCCTGGGTCATCCGTTCGGTCATCGGCGTCACCGCATTGCCGATATCGATCTGGCTCGACGCGATGTCGTATTTGCGGCCGTCCAGCGCGATCGACCGGGTTAATCCGGTGATCGCGTGCTTGGTCGCGGTGTAGGGCGCGGAATTCGGCCGCGGCACGTGGGCCGAGATCGAACCGTTGTTGATGATCCGACCGCCCATCGGCGTCTGGTCCTTCATGATCCGGAACGCTTGCTGGGTGCACAGGAACGAACCGGTCAGGTTGGCGTCGACCACCGTCTGCCACTGTTCCAGGGTCAGATCCTCGAGCGGCACCGGCGGCGCGCCCGTCCCCGCATTGTTGAACAGCACGTCGAGCCGTCCGAATTTCGCCTTCACCTCGGCGAACAGATTGGCGACCGAAGCGGCATCGCCGACATCCGTCGACACGGCCAGAGCCCGTTCGCCGTCCGGTCCCGCTTCCGCGATCGACTCGTTCAAGGCATCCTCGCGCCGCCCCGCGAGCCCGACCGAATACCCTGCCTGCAACAGTGCGATCGCGCTATAACGCCCGATCCCGCTGCCCGCACCCGTCACGATTGCAACCCTGCCGTTATCCGCC
Organism: Alphaproteobacteria bacterium; assembly: GCA_047517345.1. Lineage (GTDB taxonomy): Bacteria > Pseudomonadota > Alphaproteobacteria > UBA8366. Next base: position 11,353 of record JAKZTB010000009.1, on the reverse strand, counting down.
ATGTTTTATTCCTCCCTGCGATACGCGTTCAGACGTTGTGCTTTCCCCCCTTCCTAACCTTCCCCCGCAAGGGGGGAAGGGAAAAACAGACGACCGGAGTCTTCGCCTAAATTTCCTCCCCATTGATGGGGGAGGGCTAGGGTGGGGGTGGACGGCGATCCGGTCTGATTTTTCCTTAAAAGATCGGTTTCGTCTCCGCCGACGCGGGCTGCTGCATCATGCCGTCGAACCAGACCGACAGCTTCGGCCGGTTGTCGCGCCATCCGTCGTCCGGGTGCCGCCAGTCCGCGTAACCGAGCGAGGCCACGACCGACAGATGCGCCATGTTGACCGGCTCGACGAACTGATCGACAAGCCCTTCGAGCGCGTCGTAGCAGCGCGTCGTCCGAACGCCTTCGCTTTCGATATAGCCAGGCGATTGCTCGCCGGCGTCGCGTCGGTTCTCGCGCGCCCGGTAGAACAGCGACTCCATCAGCAGCGAGGCCAGGCCTTCCAGCTGCATCGCAAAATCGCGCGCCTCGCCCGCCGCCGGATACAGCTTCCCGCCGGAAACCTCGTCGAGATGGTTGAGAATCACCAGGGTTTCGCACAGGAACGACCCGTTGTCGGTGAGCAGGCCCGGAACCTTGCCGCCCGGCCCGTATTGACGTAACGGATTGTCCGGCGAGTCGAGCGGCGCGGCGTCGATCTCCTCGACCCGGTCGGCAAGCCCAAATTGCCGGACCGCCATGCGCGGCCGCCGCGCATAGGGCGAATTGCCGCTGTAGTACAGTTTCATGCTGATGCTCCCTGTCTCATGTAATGCGCGGCGACTGTATCAGTTAATTCGCGGCGACTGTATCAGTCCGTAATGACTCAGCAAACAAACCTTATTCCCGCCGCTGCTTAGCACAACACAAAGTTGAACAATGGCAGTTCCGTATTGCTGAAAAAGCCACTCACTTGTGTTATGGTGGCAACCATGACTAAGACATTAGAGGCAGCGCTCGCTAAAGTGCGCGAATGGCCGGATACACGTCAGGAAGACGCCGCCCGTTTGCTGCTCGCCATGCACGAGCAGAGCTCGATGAACTACAGTCTTTCGGCGGACCAAATCGCACGCGTCAGAACGAGCAAGGCACAGGCGGATGCGGGCGAATTCGTTGCGGACGCCGACGTCGATGAGTTCTTCGCCAAGCATGGCGCATGAGAATTCGCTATACGCGCGCCGCTCTCGACGACTTTTCCGAAATTCACACCTACATAGCCGAAGACAATCCAGCGGCAGCACGCGGGGTCGTAGGCTCTCTACGCGATGCAGTCGAAATGTTGGCCGATTTCCCTGAAATAGGCCGGTTGGGAAATGTCACTGGAACGCGTGAGTTCGTCGTCCCTCGACTGCCTTACATCATCGTGTACCAAATTTCGGACCGGGAGGTTCGAATACTCAACGTCTTTCACGGCGCGCGCGATCGTCGTTAGTATTTGAACGTCCAATCAGGCATCTAAATCTTATCAATCGGAGCAGGTGTTCAATATGGAATTCGGAATCACCGCGACCAGGATCGACGATATCGGGTTCTTCACCCACGCGGAGAATCTCGGCTACGATTTCGCCTGGATTTCGGACAGCCCCTTGCTGCGCTCCAACCCTTGGGCGGTGATGGCACTGGCGGCGCAGCAGACGCAGAAGATCAGGCTGGGTACGGGGTTGGAGATCGGCGGGCTGCGGCTGGCGCCGGTCACGGCGAACGGGATCGCGACGATCAACCGGCTGGCGCCCGGGCGGACCTTCCTCGGCGTCGGGACCGGGAACACCGCGATGCGAACCTTGGGTCAGCCGCCGATGCGGATCGCGGCCTTCAAGGAACATATCCGCGTCGTACGCACCTTGCTGAAAGGCGAGGAAGCCGATTTCACGCTGAACAGCGTCACCCATCCGATCCGGTTCCAGAACCTGCACTACAACTACGTCGACGTCGAACATGACATTCCGATCCATGTCGGCGGTTTCGGGCCGCGGGCGCAAGCGCTGGCAGGCGAGTTGGGCGACGGGCTGGTCACCGGCATCCCGCGCGGCGGCACGATTCCCGAAGCGCTGGCCAACGTGCAGCGCGGCGCCGACAAGGCGGGGAAAACGTTGGAGAAATTCCAAACCACGGCGCTGGTCAATCTGCTGATGCTGGAGCCGGGCGAATCGCTCGGCGACGAGCGGGTGATCGCCGAATGCGGTTCGTCGATCATGGCGAACGTCCATTTCGCGGTCGAGCTGGTCAAGGAGACCGGTTGCGCGCCGCCGGACTACGTCCTGCCGATCTGGGACGAGTACATCGCCTTCCACGAGACCCGCGAGGCCGCGACCCGGCACCAGAAGCTGCACGCCAGCCATTACAGCTATCTCGATCCCGACGAAGCCCGCTTCGTCACGCCCGAAATGATCGGAAGGTACTGTATCGCAGGCCGGCCGGAAGAAATCGTCAAGCAGCTTCGCGATCTGGAACGGCAAGGACTCGATGCGATCAACTTCATTCCACCGCAGGACGAGCGATACCGGCTGATCGAAGATTTCTCGCGCAAGGTGATGGCGAAGATGTAGGGTACCCGCTGCGATATGGATACGACCGATCTACCCACCGCGTTGGCGCAGGCGCGCGCGCTTTCCGGCGACATTGCCGCCGCGTCCGACGAGATCGAACGCACAAGGCGAATTCCGGCAGCGCTGCTGGACCGGCTGCACGGTGCGCGGCTTTGCCGCATGTTGCTGCCGCGCTCGGTCGGCGGCGACGAAATCGATCCCGGTGACTATCTCCTAGCAATCGAAGAAATCTCGCGGCACGACGCTTCGATCGGCTGGAACCTGTTCGTCGCCAACAGCGCGGCACTGCTGTCCCCTCATCTGGAACTTGAAACCGCACGCACGATATTCGGCGATCCGCGCGCCCTTGTCGCCTGGGGTCCGCCGAACCAGCATGTGGTGACGGTGGAAGACGGCGGCTATCGGGTGAACGGCTGCTGGTCGTTCGCCAGCGGCTGTCGCAACGCGACCTGGATGGGGGCGCATTGCCGCGTGATAGAACTGGACGGGTCGATCCGTTGCCACCCGGACGGACGGCCCTTCATCCTCTCGCTGCTCTTCCCGGTCGAACAGGCGACGCTGATCGATACATGGGACACAATTGGTTTGCGGGGTACCGCTTCGGATTCTTATTCCGTCGAAGACGTTTTCGTATCGGAGGCGTTCACCGGTACGCGCGAACTGCCCGATAACCGCCGCGATCCGGGATCGCTTTATGCGATACCCCAACAAGATATTTATGCGGTCGGGGTCGCCGGCGTGGCGCTGGGCATCGCGCGCGCGATGCTGGAAGCGTTTGTGGAACTCGCGGGCACGAAAACGCCGCGCGGCCTGTCCAGATTGGCGGAAAATGCTGGCGTACAGGCGGGCGTCGCCAGAGGGGAAGCGAAGATCGGCGCGGCCCGCGCCTATCTGCTGGAAATTCTCGGCGATGTCTGTGCCCGCGCACCGCGCGACAAGGCGATCGATTTCCACGACCGCGCCCGCGTGCGGCTGGGCGCGACCAATGCCATTCAGGGTGCGATCGAGACGGCCGACTGGGTGTACAAGAATGCCGGTGTCGACGCGATCTTCCCCGGAAGCCCCTACGAGCGGCGGTTCCGCGACATCCACACCCTGTCGCAGCAGATCCAATCGCGCGATTCCCACTACCAGGCTGTCGGCCGGATATTTCTCGGCGATCCGCCGGCCGTTTTCTACTAGACCGGATCAGGATTGATGCAGGGCATCAATCCTGTGAATCCGGTCGCCCTTAATAGATAGAGCAAAGCAACAGGACCAATGAAAATCGCCTACGGCGATTCCCATCAATCCTGATTTGCTCTAAACCAAACGCTAAGCGAAAATGCTGTTGCGTATCGCGATATAACCCATCGCGAAGCCGATCACCGTGAACAGCCCGCCGATGCCGATTTCAACGGCGCGCTGCGGCACCATACCTTGAAGACGCGGCCCGATCTGGCCACCGATGATTACCGCGGGCACCGTGTAGACGACCACGTTCCACGGCACGGCCGCGAGGCCACCCGCGGCAACGAGCGCGGATATCTGCGTAAAACTGGCCGATGCCACGACCAACACGACGACGAAGAGCGACGTCGCGGCAGCGACCGCGATGGGGACTCCGTTGCGCCGCGCAAGTAGTGGCATGACGACTTCGCCGATCCCGACCCCCAACAAGCCGGTCAGGAAGGCGCCGGTACCGGTCGCGATCGCGCCCTTACCCTGACGGGGCACGTCGAAGACGTAGACCGTCCCGTCGCGTTCTACGATCTTGCGCGTTTCACGCGCCGGCTCCGCGCGTTCGGTCGAGCCTTCGGAGGCTTCCGGCTTGTTCGAACCGGAACGGCTTCGCCGGAACAAAATGATGGCGAGGACCGCCATCAGCAAAGCGTAGGCGCCCCGCAACGCTTCCTCATATTCCTTCAGCGCTGCGAGCAGGATCGCGCCAATAATCCCGATCGGCACGGCGACGAGGATGAAGGGAACCGCGCTCCTGAAGTCGATCAGGCGCCGGCGGAAATAGCTTATGAATCCGGAAGACAAACCGAAGGTCGCGGTAAACAGCGCGACTCCGATGGCGGCGGCGATGCTGGGAAACTCGTATTCGGCCCCCAGCATCGGAAAGACGACCATGAAGAACGGCGCGAAGATCGCCGAACCTGAAATCCCGCTGAATGTGGCCGTCGTCGCCACGCACATCGCGACCGGAAACATGAACCAGTAAAGGGTCCAATCGAATTGCGCCAATTCCATGGCCGCGGCTTAAACCGGCGCGTACAATGGGTCAATACATCGGACAAGCGATGCCCCTATAACACCGCTTAACCTGCGGTACGAAATAGAAACTGTAGCGTTCGCCGCTAGCAGAGCATCGAGGAAACTTGGTCTTGAAACTCGTCGACCGTTAGCGGTTTGACGAGGTAATTCGTGGCCCCGGCCTGGGTAATTTCGAAAGCGTCTTCCAAGCCCGGCTTCGCCGTGAGAACCAGGAACATCGACGTCGTGACCTTTTCCCGGTAACGCTTCAGAAAATCCAGACCGTCCATCTTCGGCATGAGCCAATCGCAGATGATCAAATCGAACTCAGGGTCGCTTGCAACCAACCTCAGCGCCGACTCACCGTCGACGGCCTTGGAAATCTGCGACACGCCGAGCCCGACAAGCGCGAGCTCGATCCAGTCGGCATATTCCGCGTCGTCTTCGACGACCAGGACCCTGGCGCCTTTCAACCGGGAGGCTTTTTCTTCGTAACCAAGCATTGCAATGCAGCATAAGCGCAAATCGTTAACACTTTCCATCCAAATCTTTGGACGAGATATTCGAAGCGCTTGCCCTTTCTCTGCAGCGGTATGCGTTAGAGTCTAACGGTCGTTCGTTAACAAATTCTTGCCCCGCGCATTGTCAGTCCGCCGCATCCTGGTTTTTGCGCCGTGAATCCGCGCCGGCAACCTTGACTGATGCCTTCACAACCGGCACGTCCGCCTCCGCCAAGGGCTGCATATATTCTTTGCGCGCCAGCGCCGCTTCGATATAGGGCGCCAGACCGGCCGCCTTCGCCGCCTCGCGTTCCGCGACATCCTTGGCGAATTCCGGCATCACGGTTTTAGCGAACAACTCGAGCGATTCGCAAATATTCTTGTGCGAGTTATGCCCAGCTTGCTGCAGCATGATGACTTGATCGACGCCGCAATCCTGGAAGCTCTTCAGATGCTTCAGCATGTCATCCGGCGTACCGATACCGGCGCCGTCATATTCGCCGCGCTCCAGCGCCGCCTGGATCAGCCGGTCCGATGCATCGCCGCGCTTGGCAACGAAATCCGACCACATATCGCTGTAACCCGGCACAAAGTCGTGCGCCACCAGACGCTGCTGCGAATAGCGGAAGAATTCGAAATTATCTTTGCCGCGGCGGATCGCCTCGGCGCGATCCTCATGCATCGAGAAGGCGGACACGATGGCGATATTGGGATTCACGTTCCAGCCGAGCGGTACGCATTCCTCGCTCTTGATGATGTCGTAATAGATCTTCGACCAATGCAGCGCCTCTTCCGGATCGATGAAGGAGAACGCCAGCGCGCCGATGCCGTTCTGCGCCGCCACCTTGATCGTGTCACGGTTGGTGCACGCCATCCACAGCTTCGGATGCGGATCCTGAAACGGTTTCGGCAGGACGTTTCGGCACGGCATCGAGAAACCCTCGCCCTCGAAGCCGGGATAGGGCGTCAGCACCATCATGTTGCAGATCTGTTCGGCCGCCTCCAACGCCATCGCGCGCTTGCGCTTAGCCGGGATCCCGAACGCGCCCAGCTCAAGCCGCGTCGCGCCTTCGCCGATGCCGAATTCGACCCGGCCGTCCGACAGCAGATCGAGCGTCGCCAGCCCCTCGGCGGTGCGCGCCGGATGATTGTAGTTCGGGATTACCTGACGAATTCCGTGTCCGAGACGGATCTGCTCCGTCCTGCTCGCCGCCGCTGCCAGGAACACTTCGGGCGCCGAAGCATGCGAGTATTCGTCGAGGAAATGGTGCTCCACTTCCCAGGCGTAGTCGAAGCCGAGCTGATCGGCGAGGACGATCTGATCCAGCGCTTCCTTGAACAACCGGTGTTCGTCGCCTGGGTTCCAAGGTCTCGGAAGCTGCAATTCGTAAAAGACGCCAAACCGCATAGCACGTTTTCCCAATCCTGCCGATGGTCTCCGCGGATGATATATATTTGTCTGGACTAATGTAAAAGGGGGATTTTTACCGGCCTTGCCACACAGACGGCAAAAGGACACGATCCTTTCTTTTCCAGCGAGGGGTTCCCCATGAAAGTCGGCGTCAACATGATCAATTTCGGCCCTTCGGCCGACCCGCGAAGCCTGCGGCGTTGGGCGCAATTGTCCGAGACGTTGGGCTATCATTTGTTGATGACGTCGGACCATATCGCGACGACTGTTGACGTCGCTGAGAAGTACCCGGCCCCCTTCTACGAACCCCTGACGACCTTGGGCTGGCTCGCCGGCGTCACGAGGCGCGTCGAGATCGGCACCACTGTCCTTATCCTGCCCTACCGCAGCCCGCTGGAAACGGCGCGGGTCTTCGCCAATATCGACCAGCTGAGCGGCGGCCGTTGTATCCTTGGCGTCGGCGTCGGCTGGGCGCGCGAGGAGTTCGCCGCGCTGGGCGTGCCGTTCGAGAAACGCGGCGCGATCACCAACGAATATCTTGCCGCCATCAAGCGGTTGTGGACCGAAGAGACCGCTTCCTACGAGGGGCGGTTCGTCCGCTTCCAAAACGTGCAAACGGCGCCCCTGCCGGCGCGCAAACCGCATCCGCCGATCTGGGTCGGCGGGTCGACCGACGCGGCGCTGCGCCGCACGGTAAGGCACGCCGACGCATGGCATCCAATCCGCTTTACCCTGCCGTGGCTGCGCGACACCGGCGTGCCCCGGCTGCGCGAAGTGGCCGACGCCGAGGAAAAGCCGGTGCCCGCACTGTGTCCGCGCATCCGCCTGCGGCTCACGGAGTCGGTGGTGACCGAGGACGACCGCCTCGCCGGCACCGGCACGATCGACCAAGTACGGGGCGACGTGGCGGCGCTCGAAGCGCTCGGCTGCGACTACGTTCTGCTGGACACCTTCCGCGACGACATCGAGGCGTCCCGGAATCTCGAGGAACAATGGCGCATGCTGGCGGTCATGGCGGAGCAGGTGCTGGACCTGGATCGAGAAACGGTCCGTTGAGAAACTTCAGACTGAAGTCCGTCGCCCGGAAAGGAACCTTATCGTGAGCACGTTCTACATGGTCGAAATGCACTACCCGGCGACGGAGGACCGCGCGCGGTTCGACGAATTCTACGCCAGGCACATTTCCATGCTGCTGACGATCGACGGGTTCCAATCGGCACAGCGCTACGAATGCACCCACGAGACCCGTTCGCCCTTCCTCGCGGTCTACCGGTTGCGCGATCCCGGCGTTATGGAGAGCGAGAACTACACCTCGAAGGCCGGCCGCAACTCGGTCAACCCCACCTTCCGCGCCAAGATGACCAACTGGGACCGCAATCTGGTGCAGGGCGACATTGAGACCCTGGACGTGGGCGACACCGGCTTGATGGTCCTGATCGACCGGCATGGTGACGACAGTCCGCCACTGCCCAACAAATTCACACCGCTGAAGATCATCGGACTCGACTCGACGATAGCCGAGCGCGGCGTGCTCATCGGCGGCGGCGCTGCGCCGGAAGCGCAGGAAGGCTGGACCGTGCGCAGCTTCCGCGCCATCCACGCGCCGCGGCATCCGGGCTGATTTCCCGGAAGCAAAAAAATTCGAACAAAAGCAACCCCAATGTGATGCCTGTCACTGTTCCCGCGCGCGTCTCACGTCATCTTGCGCCAATTACAGAAAATAATCGGCTCCGGGGGAATGTGGAACCGACGACGGCAGGAAAACAGATGCTCCATTTAGACCAACATCACGACGTGATTCACATTACATGCGATTGCGGCCGCCTCTCCATTACGGCTGAGGTCCGGGGACGGATTCCCGACCGGCTCGTAAGGTGCAACGGGTGCGGGGACAGCGCGAAGACAGCGACGCTTCTCGCGGACAAAGCCGAACCCACGCCCGTTCCGCAACCGACACCTGCGAACAGCCTCGAACCCGGTGTCATAGCGCGCCTCGCGCGCTTCGCCTTGCCTTGGGCGCGGCGCCGCGCCGCCTAACCTCTAAACTTACCGATCAACCGCTCAAGGTCGTGCGGTGCATGTGCCGCCGGTTCGCGAGATTGGACATATCGTAGTCGCCCGGCGCGCAATGCATGACGCTGCGGTTGTCCCAGAAGATCAAATCGCCGACGCGCCACTGATGGCGGTAGGTGTTCTCGATCCGGGTGGCGTGGCCGATCAGATAGTCGATCAGCGGCTTGCTTTCGGCCTCGGTCATGTCCTTGAAGCGGCCCGTGATGTGCTGGCTTAACAGCAATGATCTGCGGCCGCTATCGGGATGCGCCCAGACCAGCGGCTGTTCGACCGGCGGATTATCGGACACGATTTTTGCCGTCGCTTCGGGGTCGCGGTTCTTGAAATCGGGCACGCGGCTTAGATCATGGACCGTCCGCAAATCCTCGATCATCGCCCGCATCCCGTCCGACAAGGTGTCGAAGGCACGCTGCATGTTGGCGAAGACCGTGTCGCCGCCCACCGGCGGCACTTCGAGCGCGTAGAGTAATGAACCGCGGCACGGCGTGGGCGTGTAGCACATGTCGGTATGCCAGTGCCGCCCAGTGTTCCGCGTGTCCGAAGGCTTTCCTGCCACCGGCTTGTTGGAGACGACGAAGATCTCCGGATGGTCCTGGTGCAGGTAGGAGCCCAGGGTCAGTTCCTGCAACGGTCCGAAACGCTTTGTGAAGGCGATATGCTGCGCCGGCGTCAGTTTTTGGTCGCGGAACAGCAGGATGCAGTGCGCCGCTAGCGCGTCTCGCAACTGGGCAATCGTCGTATCGTCAAGTTCGCCGGCGACATCGATATTCTGAATTTCCGCGCCAAACGCCCCGGAGAGGCGCCTAATCGCCATGGTACCCATCGATCACTCGGCCGCGACGGCCTTCGCTTCGCGTTCTGGCCATTCCGGCGCGTCACCGCCCAGCACCGGTGTCGGCCGGATCCAGCGCGGCGTCGTCTCCGACAAATGGAGGACGGGACCGAGGTGGCGCAGCGGACCGAACTCGGGCGCCGACTCGATGCGCAACAGGTCGAGCTCGTCCGCCGAAACATCCATGTCCTGCGCGTCGAACGCCGCGGCGCCCTGCCGATAGATGAACATGCCAGACTGGCACAACGAGACGCGGACATGGTAGCTGCCGCCGTCCCGCGCGCGCCGCGCCAGCGCCAGCAGCGCGCCATAGGCGGCGAGGTAGCCGGTGGTGTAGTCGCACGCCGCCGCCGGCAGGAACGCCGGCCGGTCGGGGCTACCCTCGTCGCAGATGCCGGTCATCGTCTGCGCCACCTGCTCCCAACCACCGCGGTGGCTGAACGGGCCGTCCGCGCCGTAGCAGTTGATCGACACGTAGACAATTCCCGGCCGGTGCGCCGCCAGCGCCTCCGGCCCGAAGCCGAGACCGTCGAGCATCCCGGGCCGATAGCCTTGCGAGAATACGTCCGTGTCACGCACCAGTTCCCTCAGCCGCGCCATGTCTTCCGTGTCCGAAAGGTCGAGGAAACAGCTACGCTTGCCATGGCTCGTATCAATCACGTGCTCGGCGATTTGCGGCAGACGCTCCGCCGTCACCATCAACACTTCCGCGCCATGTTCAGCCAGCGTCCGTGCGGCGATCGGCCCGGCCAGGATGCGGGTCAGGTCGAGCGCCCGGAATCCGCTCAGCGGCCGGTCGCCTTCCGGAAACGGCTCGGGATCGCTGTCGCCGATCTTGATGATCTCGACGATAGGCTTCCCCGCCAGAATTTTCCCGTGTTCGCTTTCGAGCCATTCGGCGTTGCTGCGCACCATCCCGCCGCAAACACGGTTCTCGTCGATCGCCGCTTCCAGGTCGAGCGCATCCCACTGTGCGACCGCCTTGCTGACGGACTCCGGGTTCGGCTCGCAATCGAGCAGTTTCAGCATGCGCTTCTGCAGGTTCGGAAGACCGAAATGCGGCAGCACCCAGCGGCCATCCTTGGTCGGCCAGGGCTGCGTGATCTGCCGCATATCCAGATGGCCCTTGTTCACCACCGGTTCGAACGCTCCGTTGTCGCCGGGGCGCTGCAAATAGGTCGTGCTGCGCAACGCCGCCGCCGCGCGGCGCACGTCGATCGCTACATTCTGGCGACGCCCCGTCTTTTGCTCCCAAATGTCGGTCACCGCGACACCGATCCCGGCCAATACGGCGGCGCAGGTCTCGCCGATCTTGAACTTGGTGGAGAAGACCGGATCGGCACCCGTGATCGCAACCGCGCCATCCACCGGCATGCCGTGGCCCCGGATATCCATGACTTCTTCGAACGCGCTCTTCATTCCGACATCCCTTTCGATTCCTCGAATTTTTTGCGCCGCCCTTACCGGCTTGCCGCCAACGCTAGCAGCCCGGTATCGGCGCGACAATGCGTGGGCTCAATCCGAGGCGGCTTGGTGCGACTGTTTCCGAGGGTTTCTGGCCACGAAACGAAGTCCGTCCGGACGCTAATACCAACGGCACTAATTATTGACCTGAAATCGCCCAATCTCTCATTCCGATGGACATGATCGTCTCGGGCTGGTCGATTAGTTTGTTCCAGGCTTGGCAACCGGCCTCGATGATGGCGTCGTAATCTTCGAAGACG
>JAKZTB010000008.1:0-11096 GCA_047517345.1 Alphaproteobacteria bacterium | reverse complement strand
ATGACGCTGGAATCAATCGCTCCGCTGAGCGATGGTGTCCCCATCACGCTGCCCACCGTGGCAGCCTGAACGTCCCGGCCCTACCCGCCGGGAGCCGCGTAGAGCGCAACGCTCTTACACCACGCGCCGGGACACGATCTGATTGTGATCTCGGACCAATGCATCTCCTCCCCTGTGACTCTGCCATCAGAAGCCCGTGGGTCACCAAATAGAGATAGGCCTGCAAAATAGTCAGCCATGGCCACAAAAAGAGAGCCAAGGACCGTGGCTGTCTTTCTATTCAAAGAAAATCCAAATTCACTGCATATCCCCATACATTTACGCCGCTTTTAAGCACCAGATTATGTCCGATTATGGCTTTTTTTCGCGTCGCGATCATGACCGCACCACGTCCGCATTACCCTGCAAACCTGAAATGCCTCCGTCGATGTCGCCGAATTCCCAATTCGGAAACGTCGGACCGTTTCAGCTTTCGTGCGGTTTGCCGTGCGTCAATCGGTGCAACACGTCGTCGAGTTGTTCCAGCGTCTCGTAGACGATATCGAGCGTGCCGCCTTCGCCGCGGGTCTTGATCGTGACCTTGAGGCCGAGCAGATGTGTCAGGTCTTTTTCCAGCGCCACGGTGTTCGGGTCGCGCGCGGCCAGCGCCCGCGATTCTGCCGCCTCGGGCCCGTGCTGCTTGGCCAGACGCTCGGTTTGACGGACGCTCAATCTCCGTTTGACGACTTTTTTGGCCAGCGCTTCCGGCGCATCCGTATTGATCAGCGCCCGCGCGTGCCCCGCCGACAGCGCGCCCTCGTTCACCATCCGCTGGACCGGTTCCGGCAGCGTCAGCAGACGCAGCAGGTTGGCGATGTGGCTGCGGCTTTTGCCGATCGCCCGCGACAGCGCTTCTTGCGTGTTTTCGAATTCGTCCATCAGGCGCCGATAGCCTTCGGCTTCCTCGATCGCGGTCAGATCCTCGCGCTGGACGTTTTCGATGAGGGCAATTTCGAGCGCTTCGCTGTCGTCCAACTCCTTGATAACGACGGGCACTTCGGCGATGCCGGCGCGCTGCGCCGCGCGCCAGCGACGCTCGCCGGCGACGATCTCGTAGGCGTTGGCCTGCTCGGAATGGCGGCGGACAAGCAGCGGCTGCAGGATCCCCTTTTCGCGGATCGAGTCGACCAGCGCTTCGATCGCCGTGTCGTCGAAGAACCGGCGCGGTTGCCCGGCGCTGGGCTGCAGGAACTCGATCGGCACCATTTTGGACAGGCGCAACCGGTCCAGCGAAGCGTAATCCTCCGCTTCGTCGCCGAGCAGCGCCGACAGGCCGCGCCCCAGACCGCGCCGCTTCGAGTCGTCCGCCGGCGTCAAGCGCGCACCTTCTTTTCGCGCCGCAGTATTTCGCGCGCCAAATGAATGTAGGCCTGGCTCCCGGCACAGCGCCAATCGTAAACGAGCACCGGTTTGCCATGCGAGGGCGCTTCGGACACCCGGACATTACGGGGGATAACCGTGCGGTAAACCTTGTCGCCGAAATGCGCCCGAACGTCCGCCGCCACCATGTCGGACAGATTGTTGCGCCGATCGTACATGGTCAGCACCACGCCCTGGATTTCCAGCCTCGGGTTGAACGCCCGCTTCACCCTGTCGATCGTCCGCACCAGGTGGCTTAAACCTTCCAGTGCGTAGTATTCGCATTGCAGCGGCACCAGGACCGCATTCGCCGCGCACAGCGCGTTCAACGTCAGCAGCCCCAGCGCCGGCGGGCAATCGATCAAAACGTAGTCGAACTGGAGTCCGGCCCGGCGGACGGCGGCGGCGAGGCGAAACTCGCGCTCCGAAAAATCGATCAGCTCCAACTCGGCGCCCGACAAATCGACGGAAGAGGGCACGACGGAGAGCCCGGGCACGATCGTCGGCAGAATCGTTTCTTCGAGCGTCGCATCGCCGAGCAACAGATCGTAGGTGGTTCGGTGCCGCGCCGACCGCGCGATTCCGAGTCCAGTACTGGCGTTGCCCTGCGGATCGAGATCGACGATCAGCACTTTCTTATGCGTCGCCGCCATGGCGGTTGCCAGGTTTACGGTCGTCGTCGTCTTGCCGACACCGCCCTTTTGGTTGGCGACCGCGAGAATGCGCGGTCCCGTGGAACCCGCATCGCGTGGGGCGGGTCTTTCGAGTACACCGGTTTCAACGGTCTGAACCATGGGAGATTGCCTCCAAACGAAGAATAACAGCATCGGGATCCGTTAGACTCGGATACGTATTTTCCCTAATATTCCATAATTTACGTATTTTAGTCAATTCATCATCTACACTGGCTCCTTTCAGAAACAGACATACGGTATTCGGTGTAAGAAAGGGTTTAGCATATTCCATGAGGACTGGAAGAGGTGCCACCGCTCTGGCCGTTATGAGGTCCGCTTTAAAGGGTTCATCCGTTTCGATCCGCTGGTTGCGGACCGTGACTTTTGTTTCGGTCAGCCGGGCGACCTCGCGAAGAAAAGTGCATTTGCGCCCGTTGGACTCCACCAGATGGACGTCCGGCACCCCCATGATCGCCAGAACGAGGCCCGGGAACCCGGCGCCGCTGCCGAAATCGACGAGTCTTCGGGCGCTTTCGGGTATCAACGGAAAAAGCTGCGCCGAATCGAGCATATGGCGCCGCCAAAGATCTTCGAGCGTGGATTTACCGACCAGGTTGATCCGATGGCTCCATTTCGAGAGCAATTCCGCGTAGCATTTCAAGCGATCGAGTGTTTCACGTGAAACAGTGGCCGCGTCAGCGAACCCTTCCGCGTCGAGCGGATCAGGCACGGGCGTCCGGCATGCCGCGGCGGACAAACCGTAGCAGCGCAACGGTCGCCGCCGGCGTCACCCCTGAAATCCGCGCCGCTGCGCCGATGGTGCGGGGCCGCGCGGCCTCCAGCTTCTGCCGTACCTCGGTCGACAGGCTTCCGACGGCGCCATAGTCCAGGTCCGGCGGCAGGACCAATCGATCGTCCCGCCGATAGGCATCGATATCGGCCTCCTGCCGCGCCATGTAGCCTTGATACAGCCCCTCGATCGCCAATTGCTCGGCGACATCCGGAGAGAGTTCCGCCAACGCCGGCCAAACGCGCGCGAGGCCCTCCATATCGACATCGGGAAAAGCCAGCAGGTCGATGACGTCGCGGACGACCCCGTCTTCCTTGATCTTGAAGCCCTGCCGGTTTAACGCGGTCGGGCTCGCGCGAAGCGACCGCGCCAGGGACCGCGCCTCGCGCAGCGCCGTCTCCTTGCGGCGCCAGACGGCAAGCCGCGCTGGGGACAGGCAGCCGGTCGCGGCGCCGACCGGACTCAATCGCTGGTCCGCATTGTCCGCGCGCAGCCGCAGGCGGTATTCCGCGCGCGACGTGAACATCCGGTAAGGCTCATTGGTGCCCTTGGTCACCAGATCGTCGATCAGCACGCCGATATAGCCGTCCGCCCGATCGAGGATTAGCGGCGACCGGCCGGCGACGCGCAACGCCGCATTCAGCCCAGCCATCAACCCTTGCGCGGCGGCCTCTTCATAGCCGGTCGTCCCGTTGATTTGACCGGCGAAATACAGGCCGGGAATCTTGCGCGTTTGCAGCGTGTGATAGAGCGCGCGCGGATCGACGTAATCATACTCGATCGCATAGCCCGGCCGGATCATCCGGGCCTTTTCAAGGCCGGGGATCGTTTCCAGCAGCGCCTGTTGCACATCGCGGGGCAGGGAGGTCGAAATGCCGTTCGGATAAATCGTGTCGTTGTCGAGACCTTCCGGTTCGAGATAAATCTGATGACTCGGCTTGTCGGCAAAGCGGACGACCTTGTCCTCGATTGACGGGCAATAGCGCGGTCCGGTCCCGTCGATCTGGCCGGTATAGATCGGCGCACGGTCGAGATTGGCCCGGATCAGGTCATGGCCCGCCGCGCTCGTATAGGTCAGGTGGCAGTCGACCTGCTGTGTTGTGATCTTGTCCGTCATATATGAGAAGGGAATTGGATCGGCATCGGCAGGCTGCGATTCGAGACCGGACCAGTCGATGGTCTTGCCGTCCAAGCGCGGCGGCGTCCCAGTCTTGAGCCGCCCCAACGCGAAGCCGAATTGACCGAGCGTGCGCGACAGGCCGTAAGACGCGTCATCGCCGACGCGGCCGGCCGGTATCTTCTCCTCGCCGATATGGATCATGCCGCCGAGAAAGGTACCGGTGGTCAAAACGACCGCAGGCGCGCGCAATAGGTCCCCTTCGCCGGTCACGACGCCGCGGACCCGGTTTTCATCGTCCAAGGCGATGTCTTCAATCGCCGCCGCCCAGATCTCGAGATTTTCCTGCGCCGACAATACCGCCTGCATCGCGTCGCGATACAAACGCCGATCGGCCTGTGTGCGGGGGCCGCGAACCGCCGGCCCCTTGCTGCGGTTCAGCATGCGGAATTGGATGCCGGACCGGTCGGCGACGCGGGCCATCACGCCGTCCAGCGCATCGATCTCTCGGACAAGATGCCCCTTGCCGAGACCGCCGATCGCCGGATTGCAGGACATTACCCCAATCGTCTCGATCTTGTGGGTCACTAGCAGCGTGCGGGCGCCCAGACGCGCGGCCGCGGCGGCTGCCTCGCAACCCGCATGCCCACCCCCGACAACGATGACATCCCAGTGCAACATCGCCGACAACTTAGTGTCGCAACTTTCCGAAGTAAAGCGGGCGATGGCGCCGATGTTTCACGTGAAACATCACTTCCCGATGCAGAAATCGCGGAATATGACATCGAGCAGATCCTCGACATCGACCGAACCGGTGATCCGGCCCAACGCGCGGACCGCGAGCCGCAGATCCTCCGCCGCAAGTTCGGATTCAGGGGCCTCCGCGGCCCGTGCCAACGCATTCCGGCATTCGTTCAAGGCCGTGCGGTGCCGCGCCCGGGTGACCGCCGGCGTATCGGTTAGACCGGTCCGTTCCCGAACCGCCTCGGTCAAGGTTGCGAGAAAGGCATCGATACCGGCGCCGGTCTTCACCGAGACCGCACAGCTGGCCAACGCGCTTGCCGTCGCGGGCGGGCTCGCCGCACCGCCGGCCGCGTCCGTCTTGTTGAAGAGCACGATCGTGTCGCCGTCGATCAACGCCCGTGAGGGCGCGTCCTGCACCGCCGTCAGGTCGAACACGACGAGCTTGAGGTCCGCGCTTTGCGCCCGCGCCCGGGCCCGCCGGACGCCTTCCGCTTCGATCGCATTGCCGCTCTCGCGCAGGCCGGCGGTGTCGGCGACGGTCACCGGATAACCCTGCAGATCGAGCCGTACCTCGACGACGTCACGCGTCGTGCCCGCCGTTTCCGAAACAATTGCCGCGTCGCGCCGCGACAACAGGTTCAGGAGGCTCGATTTCCCCACATTCGGGGCGCCGAGAATGGCGATATAGACGCCCGCCCGCAATCGCTCGCCGCGACGATTATCATCAAGATATTGTGCCAGTTCTTCTTCCACCCCCAATATACCGTGTCGCACCTGGGCTTCGAGCGCCTCCGGTATCAGCTCGTCGACGAAATCGATAGACGCCTCGAAATGGGCCAACAACGACACCAATCGCGCACGCCACCCCTCGTAAAGTCGGCCGAGGGCGCCGTCCGCCTGGCGCAGCGCCTGCCGCCGTTGCGCTTCGGTCTCCGCATCGATCAAATCGATCAGGCCTTCGGCCGCCGTCAGGTCGATCTTGCCGGCGAGAAAGGCGCGCCGCGTAAACTCGCCGGGCTCTGCGGGACGCAATCCGGGCTGGACACCGAGTGTCTCGAGAACCGCTGAGACGACGGCAACACCGCCATGCAGATGGAGTTCCACGACATCCTCGCCCGTATAGCTGTGCGGCGTCGGAAACCAGAGAACGATCCCGTCGTCGAGCGTGTCGCCGCTTTCGGGGTCGCGCAGGATCGCCCGCGTGGCGCGGCGCGGGATCGGCACTTCGGCGCCAGACAATCGTTCCAGGGCCGAACCGGCACAGGGCCCGGACAAACGGATCACCGCGAGTCCGGCGCGTCCTGCCGCACTGGATAGGGCGAAGATTGTATCCTGCAACGAGCGTCACCTAGACCTGCGTTAAGCGAACGCTATTTCTCACTTTTCCCGCCGAACTGCGACCAGAACGCCTTCTGCATCTGGTCGAGCCCCTCCATGCCGGCCGGTAACCAGGCCTTCAGCATCGCTTCCGGTTCCATGCCCTTCAGCGCCGATGCCATTTGCGTTTCCACCTGTTTCATCAGCGCCTCTTGCAGCGCTGAGACGTCCGGCAAGCCGAGGAACTTGCGCGCTTCGTCCGGCGTATAATCGATCTCGATGTTGATTTTCATGGCGGAAAGCTCCGACTCCCGTTAAAGCGTCCGTTGACCCTGTCGCAGGACGCCCAAGATTACTATCATGAATCACCCCGAAATCATCACACACCGGCCGCGAGTAACCCCTTTATGACGCAGAACCGCCTCGCCGATGAAACGAGCCCCTATCTCCTGCAGCATCGGGACAATCCGGTGCATTGGCAACCCTGGGGCGACGGAGCCTTCGAAGCGGCGCGGTCGTCCGGCAAACCGATCCTCCTGTCGGTCGGCTATGCGGCGTGCCATTGGTGCCACGTTATGGCCCATGAAAGCTTCGAAGATGTCGAGATCGCCGCCGTGATGAACGCGCTCTTCGTCAATATCAAGGTCGACCGCGAGGAACGGCCGGACATCGACGCGATCTATCAGGCCGCGCTGCAAATGCTGGGAGAGCAGGGCGGATGGCCGTTGACCATGTTCCTCAACCATGAGGCCGAGCCGTTCTGGGGCGGCACCTATTTTCCGCCCACGCCGCGTTACGGCCGGCCTGGCTTTCCCCAGGTCCTGCAGGGCATTGCGGACGTCTTCCGCGACGACCCGGCACGGGTGAAAAACAATACGGCGGCGCTGCGCGACGGGCTCAAGAACTTGTCGCAGGCGGAATCCGGCGGCGACATCTCCGTCGAAACGATGGACGCGGCGGCGGAACGGCTGGTCCGGGAGGTCGACACCGTGCATGGCGGTATCGGCGGTGCGCCTAAATTTCCGCAGCCGTCCTTTTTCGACCAGCTCTGGCGCGCCTGGAAACGGACGCAGCGTCCGGAATACCGCGATGCGGTCACGACGACCCTGTACCAGATGTGCCAGGGGGGCATCTACGACCATCTGCGCGGCGGCTTCGCGCGTTATTCCGTCGACGCCCGCTGGTTGGCGCCGCATTTCGAAAAGATGCTGTACGACAACGCGCAGCTGGTCGATCTGCTGACCCTGGTCTGGCAGGACACGCGGGACCCGCTGTATGGCGAACGGGTTGCCGAGACGATCGATTGGGTGCTCGGCGATATGACCGACCCGGAAGGCGGCTTCGTCAGTTCGCTGGATGCCGACAGCGAAGGCGAGGAGGGCAAGTTCTGCGTCTGGAGCGCGGCGGAAATCGACGCGGCGCTCGGTGCCGACTCGGCCCTGTTCAGCCAGGTCTACGACGTCTCCACTGACGGCAACTGGGAAGGCAAGAACATCCTCAACCGGCTGCATTCGGTCCGGCCGGGCCCGCCCGCCCGCGAAGCGACGCTCGCGACATGCCGCAATATTCTGCTCGATATTCGCCGCGAGCGGGTCCAACCCGGCAAAGACGACAAAGTCCTGGCGGATTGGAACGGCATGATGATCGCCGCCCTGGTCCATGCCGGCCTGGCGTTCGAGGAGCCTGGTTGGATCGCTGCGGCGGTGCGCGCCTTCGCCTTCGTGCGCGACACGATGACCCTCGACGGCCGGCTGCGCCACAGCTGGCGGGCGGGCAAGCCGAACCATCCGGCGACGCTCGACGACTACGCCAATATGAGCCGCGCCGCGCTCGCCCTGTTCGAAGCGACCGGCGACAGTGCCTACCTCGACACGGCGGTCTCGTGGACCGATATCGTCGACAAACACTATCTGGACAAAGCGGATGGCGGCTATTTTCTGGCCGCCGACGACACGCCCAATCTCATCGCGCAATCCAAGTCGGTGGTCGATAACGCGGTGCCGGCGGGAAACGGAACGCTCGTCGGCGTTTTTACCCGCCTGTATTTCCTGACCGGCGATCTGCGCCATCTAGAGCGCGCGCGGCGGATCGTCTTCGCCTTCTCGGGCGAGCTGAAACGCAACATTTTCCCGCTGGCGACGCTTCTGAACGGCAACGACCTCATGTTGCACGCCTTGCAGGTCGTCATTGTCGGTCAGCGCGGCGACGCCGCGACGGATGCATTACTGCGCGCGATTTACGGCAACAGCTTACCGAACCGTATTGTCAGCGTGATCGGCCCCGACGATGCCTTACCGGAATTGCACCCCGCAACGGGCAAGGGCCAAATCGATAGCGCCGCGACGGCTTATGTCTGCGAAGGGCCGGTCTGTTCGCCGCCTCTGACCGATCCGGAGGCATTGCGCGCCGACCTCGCGACGCGATAGCTGTTCATGGCGGTTCTCACGATCGAAAGCCCGATTGGCCCGCTTTACGTTATTGCGGATGCGGAACGAATTGTGCGTTTCGGCTTTGGACCCGCCGATTTACCGAACGATACTTCACCGCTCGTCGAACAGGCCGCGGCCTGGGCGGATGCCTATTTCGCCGGCGCAGCCGATCCCTGCGGCCTGCCGCTCGCGCCGGCGGAAACGCCGTTTCAAGCCAAGGTCCGCAGCGCAATGCGCGCGATACCGTTTGGGCAAACTCGGACCTATGGCGAGATCGCGAAAGCTATCGCCGGAAGTCCGCGGGCGGTCGGCCAAGCCTGCGGGCGCAATCCGATACCGATTATCGTGCCCTGTCATCGCGTGCTGGCGGCTGGCGGATCCTTGGGCGGCTTCTCCGGCGGGGACGGTCCATCCACCAAACGCCGCCTCCTCGTCCACGAAGCCGACAATCGCGTTGCCTTGACGCCGTGATGACATTGTCATCCGACAGGGATATCCTCGGTTAACGTTCAAGATCGGATTAAGATTGATGCAGGGCATCAATCCTGTGAATCCGCTCGCTCTTGATAGACAGAGCAAAGCAACAGGACCAATGACAATCGCCTATGGCGATTCCCATTAATCCTGATTTGCTCTAAGATTTTGGGACAGGGAGACACAACATGCCCGATATCACAGTCGACGGCGGCGATGGCGATTTTTCAGCCTATATGGCCGCTCCAGCCGGCGGAAAGGGCGCCGGAATACTGGTTATCCAGGAAATTTTCGGCGTCAACACGGACATGCGCACCCATTGCGACAATTTCGCCGCGCAAGGCTATTTCGCGCTCTCGCCGGACATTTTCTGGCGCCAAGAGCCGGGCATACAACTGACCGACAAAACGGAAGCGGAATGGCAACAGGCGTTCGAGCTCTATCAGGGCTTCGACGTCACCAAGGGGATGGAAGATCTCCTCGCCTCGCTCGCTCATCTGCGCGGCATCGAGGGTTGCACCGGCAAGACCGGCACCGTCGGCTACTGTCTCGGTGGCTTACTCGCCTATCTGATGGCGTGCCAGTCCGATGCCGAATGCAACGTCAGCTACTATGGCGTCGGCATCGACGCGCAACTTGACCAGGCGACGAACATCACCGCGCCGACATTGCTGCACATCGCCGAAGAGGACGAATATGTGAACAAGGAAGCCCAGGAAACGATCACGAAAGGGCTCGCCGGACACAGCAGTGTTTCGATATTCAGCTATCCCGGCGTCAACCACGCCTTCACGCGCAACGACGGTATTCACTATGATGCCGAAAGCGCGGCGCTGGCGCATGGCAGGACCGCAGACGCGTTCGCCGCCGCCCTCAGATAACCCGACAAAAGCAGGAATAATCGAATGACCCATGCAATCGTGATTCATAAACAAGGCGGTCCGGAAGAGATGCGCTGGGAGGAAATCGATGTCGGCGCGCCGGGACCGGGTCAGGTTCGGCTGAAGCAGACCGCCATCGGGCTCAACTATATCGACTGCTATCACCGAAGCGGCTTGTACCCGCTGGAAATGCCCTCGGGTATCGGTATGGAAGCGGCCGGCGTCGTCGAGGCACTCGGCGATGGTGTGTCCGGGCTCGCCGTCGGCGACCGCGTTGCCTATGCGGGCCCGCCACCCGGTTCCTATACCGAAGAACGCAACATGGCCGCCAGCAGCGTCGTGAAACTGCCGGACTCGATCGGTGACGAAACCGCCGCGGCGATGATGCTGCAGGGCATGACCGTGCAGTATCTGATTCGCAGGACCCACAATGTGCAGGCCGGCGAAACGGTCTTGTTCCACGCGGCTGCCGGCGGTGTCGGGCTGATCGCCTGCCAGTGGCTTAAGCAGCTCGGCGCAACCGTCATCGGCACCGTCGGGTCCGACGAAAAAGCCGAACTCGCCAAAGCGCATGGCTGCGACCATACGATCGTCTATACGCGCGAAAACTTCGTCGATCGTGTCAAGGAAATCACCGACGGCGCCGGCGTTCCGGTCGTCTACGACGCGGTCGGCGCGGACACCTATCCGGGGTCGCTGGACTGCCTGTCGCCGTTGGGCCTGTTCGTGTCTTTCGGCAATGCGTCCGGTCCGATTGCGAATTTCGATCCGGGACTGCTTGCGGCGAAAGGGTCCTTGTTTTTCACCCGTCCGACGCTGATGACCTACACGGCAAAGCGCGAAGATCTGGTGGCAAGCGCCAACGACCTGTTCGACGCGGTAGCGAAGGGTGTGAACATCGAAATCAATCAGCGTTTTGCGCTCAAGGATGCGGCGCAAGCGCATCGCGACCTGGAAGCGCGTAAAACAACTGGTTCGACGATTTTTCTTCCCTGAATCGACCTGTTCGTGCCTGAAACCAGGGGTGATGCCTAAGTCATCACCCCTGGTTTCTGAAATGCGGAATGCGATGCCGAATTCTCGCCGCGCGCGCCTGCGGACATCCGGCGGACTCGCCAAGCGGCATGAAAACTATTTCTCGCCGTCCGCATGGCTTAACTACGTTAGCAGTTCGTTAACCAAAAATTTGGGGTCTTATAACTCTGTATTGACATTCTGTGACTGAACCCCTATATTTCAGGTGTAGGGAGAACCAGTCAAATGACTCATAAA
>JAKZTB010000007.1:0-5489 GCA_047517345.1 Alphaproteobacteria bacterium | reverse complement strand
TCTACAATGCCCAGTGGATCGTCGAAAAGAACGGCTACCTGAGCCCCGCTCAAGCTCGTCAGGCGTGGCACGCCGCGATCTCAATCAGGCCCGCCGCGTGAGACAAACTTGTGTCCAAGGAACCGGGTGCGCTACAAAATGGAAAGATCATATAGAGGCGGCTCCAAGCGGTACTGGCGCTTCGAAAACGCTTGATCCCGCCATAAATGATGTTCGCCCAGGTAATTCCTTCTGGATTTATCTTAAAGACACAGAAGATCGCATTGTGACCTGTCAGGCGAACCGGTTTGTCGAAACAGACGATTTCGTCGAGGAATATGTTTGTACCCATCGCTTCTTTGGCGACAGGTTTCCGACGCTTCACTATTTTCCCGTACAGCTGTGTGAATCTGTACCGGTCATCCGCGGTAGGATTGGTTTCGCCGCGGGAACTTGGGTGCACCCCGATTTTCGTGGAAAAGGCTTGAGCGGTCTTGCCAGTCGAATGGGCCGTATGCTCGCGCTGCGGCATTTCTTGATCGACTATTTCCTCGGGTTTATCGTGGCAACTGGAAGACGCCGGCAATATGGTGCGAACGGTTTAGGAATGAAAAACCGGCGCCATTTGTTGACGGGACGCTACCCCGGCCGAGACAGTGAAATGAATGTCGATATTTATTGGATGCACCGCGGCGAACTGATGACGCAAATATTTCAAGAGTTGGTTGAAGGAGGCTCCAATTCGGTCGAACTGAAAATGCGTATGGCATAAACGAGGTTCGTAACGTTTTTCGAAGGACCAAGGACGGGGAGCAGTAACCGTACATAATGGCGATTATTGCTCCCCATGGTTTGGTCGATCTCGTGATACATCGGTTGCTGCGAACTGATACAGGTCAAATATTCAGAGACGCAGGACTTCACGTTCATCTTTGAATCTAGATCGCCTAAACGGCGAATTGAGTGTTTTCCCCAAGCCGATAAGCTGGGATGCTTTTTCACGGTAAATTTAAATGGGTCCGGTTCATCCGCTTCGACTGAGAACGTAAAAATTCGGCAAGGTTCGGGCAAAAGGTCAAGCGATCTGAAATGACTCTCGTCAGGGAGCTCGTTGCTGACCAACCGTTTCGCGTGCCAATATTCGAACAGTTTACCGAGGGCGGTTTTCCTCTCGCGCGCGAACATCTTGTCGAACGAATAGGTTAGCCGTTCCTGCCGGTCTTCGCCGCTTTCTTCCACACGTCTCTGAAGAACCCCGTACATCAGATTTACTCGATAAAATGGAACGTTTCACGCTTCGCGGGCTGTAGTTCGCGCATGGCGAAGAATATTCGCGCGACATCGCCTAAATCGCCTTCCACTGGCACCATGATGCGCGTGTAGTGCCGCTTCAGGCCGCCGAGGATCTGTTCGATCTCGTGATACATCGGCGTGCGTTCGTGTTTGCAATACAGGAACTCGACGGCGCAGGCGGGCGTGTCCATTTCGAGCGTCGGGCGGTCGCAGAGCGGTTTGCCGACGAGATCGCTGCCGAAGCCGGGGATCGGGCTCGCGGCATGGTCGCGGATGATGTAGTCGAGCGGGTTGTCCGCCCGCGTATCGAGACAGCAGATCTGATCCGCAAAGTTTTGCGGGAGCGCGGTTTTCGGCAGGCAGATATCCGTATGCGGCAGGCCATACGGGCCGCGCGGCAGGGCGCGCCAATAGTCGTACAATTGTCCGAGGACTGAACCTTTCTCGCGGTCCGCAAACGCCCCCAACGAATAAAGCGACCGGGTTTGTTCGTCGAAACCGGCCGTTTCCGTCGATGTTTCAATCGGTTTGTGCAATGCGTTTCCTTATCGATGACAATCTGGATTATACATGAATTTGTGAATTTCTCCATAAGACTAGGCGGCGGATCAGCCGTTACGCGTGGCTGCTAACTGGTTTTCGATTTACGCCCCATGGCAAGCGCCGCCCGCGCTGCCCTATAGTGTTGCGGCAAGGAACATGTCGGCCGGAGGGGCGAAATGGGGGTTACCGAACAACTTTGCGAACGGGTCTGCGCGACCGGCTATGACGAATTGACCGACGCCGCGCGGGCGGCCGCCCGGCGGCTCGTGCTGGACGGGCTGGCTGTCGCCGTCGCGGGCTCCAAGCAGGAGGCCTCGCCCGGAGTCCTTGCCGGTCACCTGCAGGAGATGGGCGGCATCGAGGCGGCCTCGGCTATCGGTTTCGGTTTCCGCACCTCGCCGGTCAGCGCCGCCTACCTCAACGGCGTCAGCATGCATGTGCTGGATTTCGAACCGATGTGGAACCCGGCCAACCATCAGCTCTCCACGACCCTGCCGGCGGCGCTGGCGCTGGCCGAGGCGCGCGGCATGGGCGGCAGGGACGTGTTGACCGCGCTGGTCAAGGGTATCGAAATGCAGGGCTGGATCCGTCAGGCCTCGCAGCAATTCGAGGCGCGCCAGGCGCGCTTCCACCCGCCGGGGCAGGTCGGGCCGATGGGCGGGGCCGTGGCCGCGGCGCATATGCTGGGCCTCGACGTGACGGCGCTGCGCCACGCGCTCGGCATCGCGGCCTCGCGCGCCGGCGGCCTGCTCGCCAATGCCGGCACCATGACCAAATCGACGAATTGCGGCGTCGCCGTCTCCGCCGGGCTGGACGCGGCGATGCTGGCGGCGCGCGGCTTCACCGGCAACCCGGATATCTTCGAGGCGCCGCAGGGCTATGTCGACGGGCTGTTCGACGACCGCTTCGAGCTCGACGCGCTGCTCAATTACGGGCCGCCCTACCGGATTGTCGAGCCCGGCTACGCGATCAAGATGTTCCCGAGCCAATACGGCACCCACTTCGCCATCACCGCCGCCCTGGAGCTGCACGGCAGGATCGGCGATCCGGCCGGGATCGAGTCGGTCGCCGTCGTTACGCCGCAGATGTTCTATATCGACCGGCCCAAACCGGTTACCGGGCTGGCCGGCAAGTTCAGCTGGCAGTACGTCACCGCCAGCGCGCTGCTCGACGGAAGCGTGACGATGGCCACGTTCGAGGACGAACGGCGCTTCGCCCCGGACATGGAGGATATGCTGGGCCGGATTACGGTCGACATGCGCGACGACATTCCGGCGCGCTTCGACCAAATGCATGTCGAGACGACCGTGCGGCGGAAGGACGGCACCCGTGTCACCGCGCGCTGCGACGGTCCGCGCGGCAAATGGGGCAGCCCGCCGATCCCGGACGCAGACCATCTGGCGAAGGTCCGCGACTGCCTCGCCGTCCGGCTCGACGATACGGCGGCGGGCGAGGTCGTCGCGCTGGCCGGCCGGATCGACGATTTGGATGCCGGCGACGTCGCCCGGCTGATGGCCCTCGTTGCCAATCCCGGCGCATAGCGCGCGCAACCGTTTTCCATGACCGACTGCCTGTCCAACCGCGACGCCCGCCGCCTGTTCCTCGACCTGCACGGCTTGTCGGAGCCGGTGCACCGCACGCTCGGCAACACGGAACTGACCGACCGGATCGAGCGGATCGGCTTCGTCCAGGTGGACAGCGTCAACACGGTCGAGCGCGCCCACCATATGATTCTGCACGCGCGCAACCGGACCTACCGGCCGAAGCAACTGGCGCAGCTGCTCGAAAAAGACCGCGCGCTGTTCGAGAACTGGACGCACGACGCCTCGATCATTCCGACCAAATTCTACCCCTATTGGGGACCGCGGTTCCGCCGGACGGCGGTGCATCTGCGCGAACGCTGGCGTAAGTTCCGCCGCCCCGGCTTTGAGAAGGAAACCGATTCGGTGCTCGAGCGGATCGCCGCGTCGGGCCCGGTCATGGCGCGCGAACTGGGCGGCGATGCGCCCAAACGGGCCGGTGGCTGGTGGGACTGGCATCCCGGCAAGACGGCGCTGGAATATCTCTGGCGCACGGGCACGCTTGCGGTTTGCCGCCGCGAAGGGTTCCAGAAGGTCTACGATCTGACCGAACGGGTGATTCCGGACGCGCATCGCGCCGGCGAGCCGGACGAAGCGGACGCACTCGACTGGGCCTGCCGGTCGGCACTCGACCGGCTCGGCTTCGCCACGCCGGTGGAGATCGCGGGCTATTGGGGCACGGTCGGCGCGGCCGAGGCGTCGGACTGGTGCCGCGCCAACCTTGGCAACGGCTTGCGGCAGATCGACGTGGCAAGCGCCAATGGTTCGAAGCCGCGCGCCGCATACGCCTTCGAGGATGCGATGGACCGCGTAGCGGACGCGCCCGACCCGTTGCCGCTCTTGCGCATCCTGTCGCCTTTCGACCCGATGATCCGCGACCGCAACCGCGCCCGGCGGCTGTTCGGCTTCGACTACCGCATCGAAATCTTCGTTCCCGCCGACCGGCGCCGGTATGGCTACTACGTCTTTCCGATCCTGGAAGGCGACCGCTTCGTCGGGCGCGTCGACATGAAGCACCGTCGTCGGGAAGACGGCGCGCTGCACGTCACCGGCCTGTGGCCGGAGCCGGGCGTGCACTTCGGCAAGGCCCGCATGCGGGCGCTCGAAGCGGCGCTGGAGAGGCTGCGCCGGTTTAGCGGGGCGGCGGCGGTGACGTTTGCGGACGGGTATTTGCGGGAGACGGGGTGAGTACTGCGGGACGGTAGGTCCAGCCGAAATTACCGAGCGAACCTCTGGTGTGCTGATTCACGCGAATTTCAATCGTTAGACCATCGCGATCAGGACACAACGCGGCTCTAAAGATCA
Organism: Alphaproteobacteria bacterium; assembly: GCA_047517345.1. GTDB lineage: Bacteria > Pseudomonadota > Alphaproteobacteria > UBA8366. The sequence goes on along the minus strand of JAKZTB010000007.1, from coordinate 789 downwards.
AGGACACTATTTCAGGACCAAGGCCAATCCGAATATCGTCATCCAGCCGAATAGCGTGGCGACGACACAGAATGTAACCGCGAGTTTTTTAAAGAAACCCTTTCCATCGGCATAGTCGTAGGGCGTCAGGCCGGACATTTTCAGCTCATGCTGCAGGGTGCTGTCGTAATCTGTCCTATTGAATTTCGATAAAATATCCATCAAACATTCTCCGTAAAATCGCTGCGGTGCCCCGATTTCGACCGTTCCGCAGGGTTTTTCAATGCCTATACAATAGCGAAATATGCTGGCTGGGCAGTGATTGCCATCACTTTGAATAAAAATTTATTTAATTTTTCGTAAATTTTATCTCGTAACCCGTTTTTGCCCGATTTGGGGCCGATCCAGCGGTCGAACGCCTTCCCGAAGGGGGTGAATTTCTACCTGAGACACGAGAGAGATGTAACTCTGTTTAGAAAGTAGTGCACATTGATCAACCATGATTTGCGAATAATTTCACATTAAAACTGATAGGCGTTAAATAGAATATTCATCAATTATTTTGAGTAAATTTGCGAGAACTAATAATAAAAATTCAATTCATAGTAATAAGTAAGAATAAAACGGCTATTAATCTGGTATTTATCGGATTAAAAGGATAACACCTCCCTATCCGGTTTACACCCACACCCACTAGGGCTAGAATGGGCGCAAACCGGATATAGGGGAGCGCGCCATGGATGTTCTCGACCGCGCCGATCTCCCATTCCCGCATTCGCTACCCGAGTTCCAGCGACTTTTCCCCGATGA
>JAKZTB010000006.1:0-5883 GCA_047517345.1 Alphaproteobacteria bacterium | reverse complement strand
CGTGACCGCGCGCAAATCAACGGACAAATCCTGGGCCGGCAGCGTCGCCATGACCGGCACACTGCCACATCGAGAACGGAATGGCCAGCCCCGACATCGGCTCACGATGCTCGGCAGGCGGACAAAAAACTAGCCCTGAAGGGTCGCCCGTATTGCAAGACTGTCGGATACTGCTAAATTCGGATGACCTGTTAGCCAGCAGGAAGGAGACGGTCGAATGGCGCAAGAAATCCACGAAGGCGGCTGCGTGTGCGGCGCGCTGCGCTACCGTGCGCAGAGCGACCCGGTCAATGTGGTCGTCTGTCATTGCGACTGGTGCCGCCGGCGGACCGGCAGCGGCTTCGCCGTCATTCCCAAGTTCGAGAAGGCGCAGATCGAAATTCTTTCGGGCGACATGACTACCTACCGCCATTCCTCGGACGAATCCGACCGATGGTTGGAACTGCGCTTCTGTCCCAAATGTGGCACCAACATCGGGTTCACGCAGGAGCTTCGACCCAACGCCTATGCGATCGATGCGGGCACGTTCGACGACCCGACCTGGATTAACGCCGACCGGCAGCATTTCCGCCATATCTTCACACGATCATCGCCTGGCTGGTCGCGGCTGCCGGAGGATGCGGAAGCCTATGAGGGGCATTTCTTCACCGATCCGAAAGACGCCGGCGGACCATAAGAGCCCGTTTGGGAATATGTTGTTGTTTTCATGGTCTTTGTTTATTCGCTGGGGTGGAGGGGTTCGCGCCGCGATGCTGGCGGCATCGCAAGCGGACGCCGACGCCCTCCAGCGATGAAGCAAAGGCCACCCGGAGGGTTGGCGCTACTCGGCCGGCTGGTGCGTCGCGGCCCTTGGCCGATGCCCGGCATCGCCCGGCGCACCGCTCCTGCCATCCGACTCGACTATCGCCAATGAAAACAGCAACATATTCCCAAACGGCCTCTAAGGACTAGAACGCATGACTCAGAAACGCCGGCTGCATCTGGGCGCCTTCATGCGCCCTGTCAGCATTCACACCGCCTGGTGGCGCTATCCCGGCGGCGCGCCGGACGCTAATTTCAACCTCGAAAGCCTTGTCTCGTTCGCGCAGACGTTGGAGCGCGGCCGGTTCGACGCCTTCTTCATGGCCGACCATCTGGCCGTGCTCAACATGCCGATCGATGCGCTGAAGCGCAGCGCCACCGTAACCTCGTTCGATCCGCTGACCCTGCTGCCGGCTTTGGCGATGGTGACCAAGAACCTCGGGCTGATCGCGACGGCCTCGACGACCTTCGAGACACCGTATCTGATCGCCCGCCGCTTCGCTTCGCTCGACCATATCAGCGGCGGCCGCGCCGGGTGGAACCTGGTCACCACGTCCAATCCCGATGCCGCGCTTAATTTCGGCATGACCGATCAGATGGAACATGTCGAGCGCTACCGGCGCGCCCGCGAGTTCTACGACGTCGTCACCGGCCTATGGGACAGCTGGGCCGACGACGCCTTTATCCGCGACATGGAAAGCGGCGATTTCTTCGATCCGGCGAAGCTGCACACGCTCGACCACAAGGGCGAATTTTTCTCCGTCCGTGGGCCGTTGAATATCGCGCGCCCGGTGCAGGGCTGGCCGTTGATCGTCCAGGCCGGAGCCTCCGACGCGGGACGGCAATTGGCGGCGGAAACGGCGGAGGTGGTGTTCACCTCTGCCGGACGCGTCGAAGACGCCCAGGCGATCTACACCGATATTAAAGGACGCATGGCCAAGTTGGGACGCGATCCAGACAGCATGAAGATCATGCCGGCGGCCCTGGTCGTCGTCGCCGACAGCGTTGACGAAGCGCAGGAACGCCGTGCCAAGCTCGACAGCCTGGTCAACGAGGACAGCGCCCTGGCCGCCCTGTCCATCGCGCTGGGACACGACGCGTCCGAGTTCGATCCGGACGCCCCACTGCCCGACGTTCCCGAAAGCAACCAAAGCAAGAGCGGCCGGGAGCGCGCCATTGCGCTCGGCCGCCGCGAGACCCTGACCGTTCGGCAACTGGCCCAGCGACTCGGCGGTTATAGTGGCAACTCCTTCGTCGGCACGGCGCAATCCATCGCCGACGAGATGGAAGAGTGGTTCGAAGCCAACGCCTGCGACGGGTTCACCGTGATGTTCCCGTATGTACCGGCGGGCCTCGAGGATTTCGTGGACAAAGTTGTTCCGGAGCTGCAGCGCCGCAGCCTGTTGCGTACCGAATATGATGGCAAGACGTTGCGCGACAATTTGGGATTGCGCCGGCCGGAAAACCAGTTTTTCGCGGCAAGTTAGCGTTCCGGCTCTTCGCTGGTAACCGACAATGAAAGCGCGTTGGCCGCAGTCAGCAGCGCGCTCCCGAGCTGCGCTATTCGGTCCGCATCCAACTGCGCGGTCAAACCAACGGCGACGAGCGCGTGCGATATCCGGTCTCCGGAACGGATTACCGGCGCGGCAACCAGGCTTACGCCGCGGATATAATGCCCGGCATCGACGGCGTAACCGGCGCGGCGCGTTGCCTCGACGCCCTTCATCCAGCTTGCAAAGGTCGGCGGTTCATCCCAGTCCAAACGCTCGAATTCAGCCTGAATCTCGGCGTCCGCATAATCTCCGAACGCCGCGCAACAATAACCGCTGGCCGTGATCAGCGCCGGGAAGCGGCTGCCGACATCGACCTGCAGCTGGAACAACACGTCGGCGCGGGACAGGGCGAGAACCACTTGATGGCGCAGACCCGTAATCCGTACCGCGACGCAGGTCGTCCCGAATTGGCCCGCAATACGGTCCAGATGGGACGCGACGTCCTGGCTGAAATTATCCTGGTGGAGGACCCGGTTGGCGAGCGACAAGAGCCCCGCATCGAGCGAATACAGCTTCGTCGCCGCATCGACTGCGACCAGCGACTCCGCCACGAGCGCGCGCAGAATGTGCAAACAAGAGCTCGGCACGAGATCGAGCGACCGCGCGATGGCGTTGACGCCCTGCGGCTCGCTGCTGCTGCCGAGCAACCGCAGGATCGCCACGGCCCGGGTCACGGCGGGCGCACCGCCGCCGTCTCGGTCGCGCCGTTTGACCGGCGTTCGAGACGCTTTCACGTCCGGATTCGAAGTTTCGTTCAACATCGGATTATCTATTTCTTATATAAAATGAATATTGCACATATAGAATATTTAGTCTATTATAAAGGTGTGCAGGTTACCGTTTGTGGCACAGGTTTATCGTTGCGGCCGAGGGGAAGAATTCGATGGAACATGCCGTCCAGGTCGAGAACGCCAAGAAGTTCATCGATTATTTGGAGTCGAAAACGACGGCGATGGCCGACTCCGAGTATCACAACCCGGTTGCGCAATACACCTGCCGGGAGCGCCTGGCGCGCGAACAGGACCTTCTTTTCAGCCGCTACCCGCTGCATCTCGCCTTCAGCTGCGAGATTCCCGAGCCGGGCGATTTCAGGACCGACGATTTTTCCGGCGTGCCGATCTTGCTGGTCCGGGGCGATGACGGCAAGGCGAACGCCTTCTTGAACGTCTGCCGGCACCGGGGTGCGCCGGTTGCCGACGGCTGCGGTAAAGGGCAACGTCGTTTCACCTGCCCCTACCACGCATGGGTTTATGGCGCGGACGGCGCGTTGGAATACATTCCCGGCGAGGCCGGCTTCGAAGCGCTCGACAAGGCCGCGCACGGATTGCGGCCGCTGCCGGTGCAAGAGAAGTACGGCATGATCTGGGTGAAAACCGAACCCGGCGGCGATTTCGAGATCGACGATACCCTGCAAGGGGTCGAGAGGGACCTGGCCACTTACGGTTTCGAGAGTTTCCACCATTTCGAAACCGGCGTTCTGCGGCCGAAGATGAACTGGAAGCTGGTCATCGACACTTTCCTGGAGAGCTATCACATCAAGGTTCTGCACCACCGATCGCTCGCATCGCTGATCGAATCAAACGTCGCGACATTCGAAGATTTCGGCATCAATCATCGCGGCATGTACGTCCGCAAGAATTTCGACGAAATGCGCGCCCAGCCGGAAAGCGAGTGGAATATCCTGCCCTATACGACGATGGTGTACGTGCTGTTTCCGAATACCGTTTTCATCGTGCAGCAGGAACAGATCGAAACATGGCGCGTCTATCCGGACGGCGATGACCCCAACGCGTCGAAGTTGCACGTGTCCCTCTACACGCCGAAGGCCCCCGAAACGGAGAGCGCCACGCGGCACTGGCGCAACAACATGGACCTGCTGATGAAGGTCGTGAACGAGGAGGATTTTCCGCTCGGCGAAAAGATGCAGTTCGGTTTTCATTCCCCCGCACAAGATCACCTGACATTCGGCCGGAACGAACCTGCGCTCGCGCATTTTCATGGCGCCCTCGACAGGGCTTTGGCGGAGGGGCTCGCCGCCGCATAATGCGCCGCATGTCATCGGAGGCTCTCGATGTCTGAATTGCAAGGTCCCGCGGCATGGCGATCCGCTGAAATCAGTCAATCGACGCGCTGGCGGTTCGAACTCGAGCCGGCGGTCGCCGCGCAAATGGCCGAGGCGGCGAGAACCGCCGCCGCGGCCTGCCCCTCGGTTGCCGATGTCGACCGCACGCATTTTCATATTCCGCTGGCAGAAGGTTTATGCGACCGCATCCACGACGAGCTCGAGAACGGCGTGGGTTTCGCCGTGGTCGGCGGATTGCCGTTCGACGGGCTGACCTATGACGAACAGCTCGCGTTGACGCTCGGCCTCTCCGACCATGTCGGGAAAGTCGTGCCGCAGAACTACGAATTGCAGCGCATCGTCGACATCCGCGACGAGGGAATCGAATACAGCCACCGGTCCCGCGGGTACCGCAGCAACAAGCACCTGCCGTTCCACACGGACGGCGCACATTTGTTCTCGCTGACCTGTCTCGACATCGCGGAAGAGGGCGGGGAGACGATCATCGTGAGCGCGTCCGCGGTGTACAACAAAATTGTTGAAGAAAATCCGGACGCGCTGGCGGTTCTGTGCCGGGGCTTCTACCACCACCGCCGTGGACAACACGACCCGGGTGAACCGCCGCTGAGCACGGAACGGGTGCCGGTATTCGCATTCCACAAGGGCCTGCTGCACTGCTGCTACAACCGCAACCCGGTCGAATGGGCGGAAAAGGAAGGCGTCAGGCTTTCAGGCAGAGAGATCGATGCGCTGGACGCGCTCGACGACATCCTCGGCCGCGACGAAATGCAGCTGAAGCTGAACCTGCAGCCCGGCGAGAGCGCCCTGGTCAACAACTTCATCACGCTCCATTCGCGCACCGAATACCGCGACGGCCCCGGCCGGCGCCGGCATCTCTTGCGGGTCTGGATGACCGATCCGAGAAGCTGGCGGGACGGCGTCAGCCTGCTGCAGCTTTACGTCCCGGCGGCGCACGTCAACGTGGCTTAAGCGCCTGTTTATATTAGACCTGCTGCGCCAGGAATGCCTTCATGCAGGCGATGGCGCGGTCGGTTTCCGGGCCGGGCTTCTGGGCAAAGGCGTGCGCCATGTCGGGAAATAGAACGCGTTCCGCCGCACCGCCCTTTCGTGATAGGTCTCCACGAACCGCTCGGAGATTTTCAGCGGTACGTTGTCGTCCGCCAGGCCCTGCAAGATCAGCAGCGGCGGCAAATCGCCGTGCTCGCCCCGCTCCAGCGATTGCTGCGGGCTGCCTTCGATCATGGCGGCTTCGTCCGGGAAGTAGCTTTCCGACGGTTCCATCAGCCGCGCGAGGCCCGCTTCTTTGGCATAGATGTATCGGGCATGGGAATCGAGCACCGGCCAGCCTGTGATCGCGTAACGCAACTCGGCGGTCTTGTCCTCGCCGCCGGGCACGGTCTCGGCCGCATAGCGCGGATCGCCGTAGCGCAGCGCGCTCAGCATCAT
>JAKZTB010000005.1:0-4670 GCA_047517345.1 Alphaproteobacteria bacterium | reverse complement strand
CTGCTGCGAGGCCTGGAACGACCTCGTTGAGCAACCCTGGAAGATCATCTCCATCGGAACCCGAAAATGGGCCCATGGGTTCTAATCAATGCAAATTGGTATAACTCAGCCATTGTCGTCGAAGATCTGTTCGACACGATTGAAAACCGGTGAAATAATAGCCGCGCTTCCGATATCGGACATAGAATCGTTTGCCTGGTCTCCGACAGCGTCGAAATGGACAAGCGATTTGGGCAGCCATGGGTGTTTTGGCAGTAACTCTGGGTGAATACCGCAGTATAGTCGGTGAAAATTCGCGCATTACTCCTCGCTCGGAGCTTTGCCGCGCCTAATTTCAGTGACTATTTCCTGACCGCCGTCCGTTCGGTTTCGCAATTGGTCGAAGGCGGCGAAATAGCGCAAACCCGGGAAATCCTCTAGAATTAAATCGAACAATGCCAGCCACCACTCTGGCGGTTCAAGTGTGCAATGGGCGTTTTCTCCGTTGGGAAGCGTCTTTCCTGCAGGATAGCAGGCGACGTTGAGGTACACGAATTCGCGTGCGAAGGAAAACATCTCACGAACTATCCATGGAATATCGACTTTTGGGCAATGTTCGAGAACATCGGTGGAAATCACGCGGTCAAACGTTCCCGAAGGAAGGTCGCTGAAAGGCTTGTATCCTGGATCGTAACAGGTGATCGATTTTACCCCCCAGAAGGCCTTTATGTCGGGATAGGTCTTTCCGTTCGCCGCTTCGATTTCCAAGGGCGCGTATTGTCGGCCCTTGCCGGAACCGTAATCCAAAATCGTTTCCGACCCAAGAACGTTTAGGACGGTCTGGATGTTGTCGGCGTGCTTCGGAAGACTGCGGCCGTCGAACGTCTGTTCCGCCGGGATATTCTCCGCCTTTGCGCCTTCTTCGTGCATGGCCCGGTAATAACCGAGCAATTCGACGTAGCGTTCGCATGGATTTTCGCGGTTGTAACGGCTCATGTGTATGAGTCTCCGGAGGATAAATCGTAAATGGGCGCTATTTCGTTCAAGACAACTATAGCCTCGCCATCGCGAGAATATACGGCCTCTGGCGCTTTGAGCGGAAGTTCAGACGTATAATCGGGCGCGCCATGGCGCAAAAATTACTAAATAGGGCGGATCATGTCCGCTCCGCCATCATTGGACTAACCGCGAACTGTTTCCTGGCTGATATCGACGCCGCGTTCCTGCAGCAATTCTTCGATCCGCCGTAGCGAATGCGGATACCGGACATACATCATCACGGCCAAGTGGATAAATTCCGGCGACGTCTCGAAATATCGGAAGGGATTGCTCATCCGAGAACGCTAAGAAACCGCCATCTTCGGCTCAAGTGAGTGTCCCCTGACACTGCCCTCTCGTCTCCACACGCGTGGCGGCCAGCGGTCGGCGCAGTGATTCGGGTGCGATGCCGGCCTTGAGCGCGGTCATCACGCCGACGGCTTCCCAGTAGTTCTCCACTATGTGCAACTGGCCCGGCGACCAGGGAAGCGCCTGCAGGTCGTTCCGCATCAGATTGTCGTTCTCGCGTACGGCGATGACGGGGATACCCTGTTCCAGCGCCGCCAGCGTGGGCAGGCCGATGCACTTGTCGGGAATGACGAGGCACGAGACATCGGCGGCCGTCAGCAAGCCGACCTCGCGCATGGCATCCGGATCGGTGACCAGGCGCGGACTGCGGTGCAGGCCCTTCAGCATGCACTGAACGAAGGTGAGCGACACCGCTTCGGCGGCGAGCCTCGGCTCGACCCGCCCGAGATCGAAATTCGCGACTTTGTGGCTTTCGAGCATTGGCGAGTGAGCGGTGGGGACCTCGTAAAGCAACGACAACACGTGCGTCAGCATCGCTTCGACGCCGCCCCAAGGGTTGATCATCTTGCCGTCACAATGAAAATATTCTTCGTGAATTTTGTCATCGACATCGATAACCGAGGCGATCGCCACCGCGTCGAACGTACCATGATGCTCGTCCAACACCGCGCAGACACGATCGAGGCCCTCGATCTCACCCGCGGCCCTGCCCGAGTCCGTAAATTTCGAGATCATGCGGAGCGGCGGGTCGAGCTTCAGCACCTTGGAACAGTCGAAGCCATAGGTCGCGCGCGCGGCGCTCACCGCGTTGATCGTATCGTTGGCGAACAACTCGATCTCGTGCGCATCGATGAGTACCAGGACTCGGTTCGTCCGCACGCGCTGCAAACCCGCCGTTCCCAACATCAGCCGCGTGATCGCGCTGCCCTCGACATAGAGGGCGTTTTCCGGCATCTCGTTCAGATCCGAGGCGTTGACGACGTTCGGGTGCGTGATCAGCGTGTCGCACGCCGCCGCGATAACCCGTGCCGCCGGAGTCGCATCGCCGGCGTGCCCGCCGATTTCGGCGCCGATGCCCGTCGGCACCAAAAAGACGGCGTTGAAGGCCTCCGTCCGCTCGATTTTGCGCGGCACGAAGCGAAAAATCGAAGCGAGGCCTTCGGAAGCGCGGATATCCAGCCCCTCAAGCGTGCCGATCTCACATTGGTACCTGGTCTCGTCCATGCGCGTGATCGCAAAACGTACCGGAACCGCGCTATCCTTGTGCCTGAATTCCACCGCTTTTCGTACATGGGCGATCAGGTCCCGATGGCCGGGCGACGCCGGGATCGAGATTTCCTTCTCCGTCAGCTGCACGCGCGTCACCTCAAACCCGATCGATGAACCTGGCCGAGCAGTCGTCGGCGCCAAACCATTCGACCGAGAATTGCTCCGCCACCTTCGGATCGAACGCCTTGCACGAGAACATGTTGATATAGACCGCGCTCAACTGATCCAGCGTATGGATAACGATCGAACTGGTCAGGATGAACTGAACCGCCGATGTGCCTTGGGTATGGGGCGAGGTCTGCTTGTCTTCTTCCGAAACGCCGATGTCGTCCCAGAAATGCAGCGCCTCGCGTTTCATGTCGATGAGCACGCACAGACGTTCGAAATAGGCGCCGATGCTTTCGCGGTTGAACGTCGAAGGATCGCAACCATGCAGGTCGAGGATGAGTTCGGCGCCGTATTTTTCCATTGTCGGTTCAGGACGCCTGCCGGCTTGTTCGTCTCCGGCAATCATGTCCGCGCAACCCGGTAAACCGCGCGGCGATGCAACATTGTTAAGTCCTTCTCCCCGTAGGCTGCGCAAAATGAGCCGGATGCGGTGTGGCGTCCACAATGGAAGGGTGGCGGCCTATCCCCGGCTTCCCGAAATATCGCGGTGAGACTCGCATTCGCTCCCATGGCGGTCAATCTAGGATGGCGTGAGGAAAGAAACGGGCATCCTTGCTGGTGATCAACGTCCGATCCTCCCGTATACACAATCCAACCGCCTTGCTGGCGACCAGCCAGCAACCGACCAGCGGATAATTTTCTCCGTATTCCGGCAGGGGGTGGAACCCTTGCACGATGCAACTTTCCCCGCCATAGAGACCGTCGCTGCGGGATTGCGTCTCGCCATCCCGAAAAATTTCGATATTCGCCCCCTGGCGTGACAGCAAGGGTTTGCGGACAAAGGTGCCGGCAAGCGTGGCGGCGTCAGGATCGTCCTCGAAGAATGCGGGCAGCAGATTGGGATGCCCCTCGAACATACTCCACAACAGGGGCAGCAGGCCTTTGTTCGACAGGATGGCCTTCCAGGGCGGCTCGATGAACCGGACGCCGCTCGTCGGCAAGCTTGCCCCGAACGCTTCATCCATGAGCCATTCCCAGGGATACAGTTTGATCAGGGTCGTGATGACCCGTTCATCGAGATCGCTGAACCGACCCCGGTCATCGATGCCGATATCCTCCATTGCCAGGAAGCGCGTCTCAAGTCCGGCTTCCCTCGCGCACTCCTCAAGGTATTCGAGCGTCCCTTTATCGTCCTCGATATCCTGGTTGCAGGCGAAGTGGGACAGCCCCTCGATACCTATAAGCGGGAAGGTCTGCACGATACTCTCATGGAGGTCGTTGAATTGATCGCACCCTTCGGGGATCAGACCGTTCGCCATGGCCTGTTCAAGCCATTCCCATTGGAACACCGCCGTTTCATAAAGCGCTGTCGGCGTGTCCGCATTGTACTCGAGCAGTTTCGCCGGACCCTCGCCACTATAGGAAAGGTCCATTCTCCCATAGAGATTTCGGTCCTTATTGCGCCAGCTTTCGGCGACATAATCCCAAAACAGCTCCGGGATCCCCAGCCGGCGCAGAACCTCCTCGTCGTCTACGGCACGCGCCACGACCTCGTAACACAAGCGCTCGATTTCCTCGGCCGGCCGCTTCAAATCTTCTTCGATCTGGCGCGAGGTAAACTGGTAGTAAGCGCTCTCGTCCCAGCCGGGAATGCCTTCGCCGGCAAGGAATTCGAAGCCGTGTTCGGCTGCCGCGCGCGCCAAATCGGGTCGCTCGGTTACGGAAATTCGCTGCATGGGTTCTAGGAGCCTGTCCGCGTAATGCTTATGAACTGCATGGACCGGAGAGACGTGCGTGTTAGGCGTGGTTGCGCCGACGATGCCGGCGGCATCGTCAAGCAGCCACAATGCGGCACGCGCGCCTCTCCGGTCGACCCGAAGGGCCACGTTCTCAAGGGCTTGGGACGTCGTCCGGCGCCGCTCGCGATGCCCCCCGGCATCGCCACGCGACACCCTCCTAGCCCAAAC
>JAKZTB010000004.1:0-23432 GCA_047517345.1 Alphaproteobacteria bacterium | reverse complement strand
AAGGCGTCAAATCATCCCGTATCTTGAGTGCTGATCCCATGACATCCCCCACATCTGGTGGGAGACCATAGAATCACAATCCGCCATCATCCGCCATCAATGAATATCCCGAGAGTCAATTCAGGCGCTCACTGGTATAATGCAGCCGTTGCGCCAGCGTGCGGCGGTCGAAGGAAACGCTTTTGACCAGGGCGTAGACGGGTTTGCCGACCTCTAGCGACAAATCGGCGACCGCCTCGCGCGTGACCCGCGCCCGCAACCGCCCACCGCCGATGTCGACCAGCGTTTCCGCGAAAGCCGTTGCCGGCTCTTCGAGGATTTCAACGACGGTTCCGGAAAAGATGTTGCGGATGCTCATCGCGCCGGGTTTCTCGATCGAGAGCGCCACGTCGCGCGCCCGGACCCTCAGGCGAACCTCTTCGCCGATCGGCAGATCGGCTGCCGGTACGGTGAAGGTTTGTCCGTGATGGTCGAGCCGCGTGAGGTTGTAAGTGGAATCCTGTTCGGCGACGCGCGCGGTCAGGACAACGCTCGCCTCGAACCGGCCCGTCGCCGGCTGCAGATCGAGCCTTTCGAGGATTTCGACGAGCGGTCCTTCCGCCACTTTGCGGCCTTGCGCGAGCACGACCATCCGGTCGGCCAGTTGGGCGACCTCGGCGATGTCATGGCTGACATAAACGATCGGAATTGCGAGTTCTTGGTGCAGCGTTTCGAAATAGGGGAGAATTTCGTCTTTCGTTTGCCGGTCGAGTGCCGATAACGGCTCGTCCATAAGAAGCAGGCGCGGTTGCGACAGCAAGGCCCGGCCGACGGCAACCCGTTGGCGTTCGCCGCCCGACAGCGCCGCCGGCGCGCGGTCGAGCAATTGTCCGATATCGAGCAGATCGACGATACTGTCGAAGCTCAGCGTGCCGGTCGCCGCTTCCGCCTTGGTGCGCCGCGCGCCATAGAGCAAATTGTTCCGGACCGAGAGATGCTGGAACAGGCTCGCTTCCTGGAAGACATAGCCGACCGGGCGGTGGTGCGCCTTTTTGAAGGTGTTCGTGTCGTCATTCTGCCAGGCTTCCTGGCCGACGGTTAGGTTTCCCGCGAGACGCTGGAGACCGGCCATGCAGCGCAATATGGTCGTCTTGCCGCATCCGGAAGGACCGAAAAGCGCGGTAATCCCCTGCATCGGCGCCTCAAAGGATACATTGAGCGTGAAATCGCCCAGCGTGCCGGTAAACGCGGCGCGGATATTGGACAAGGGCGCGGTCATGGTCCGGGCCGTCCCAGCCGCTTGTCGAGTAGCATCGTCGACAGGATGACCGCGAAGGCGAAGAGCAGCATGCCGCCGGCGAGGATATGCGCTTGGGCCCATTGCAGGGTTTCGACATAGTCGTAGATCGTAACGGAAAGCACTTTCGTCTCGCCGGGAATGTTCCCGCCGATCATCAGGATTACGCCGAACTCGCCGACTGTATGGGCGAAGCCCAGCACGGCGCCTGTGACGAACCCGGGCCGGGCCAGCGGCACGGCGACAGTCCAGAAGGCCTGCCATGGCGATGCGCGGAGTGTCGCGGCGACTTCCAGCGGCCGGTCGCCGAAAGCCTCGAAGGCGTTGCGGATCGGTTGCACGACGAAGGGCATCGAATAGAACACCGATCCGATGACGAGCCCTTCGAAGGTGAAAGCGAGCGAGCGGCCGCCGAACAGCCCCGCGATCCAGCCGCCCGGTCCATCCGGTCCCAGCGCGATCAGCAGATAGAAGCCCAACACCGTCGGCGGCAGGACAAGCGGGACGGCGACGAGCGCGGCCACGACCTCTTTCCAGCGGGCCTGCGCGCGCGCCAGCCACCAGGCGATCGGCGCGCCGATGACCAGCAGCACCAGTGTCGTGATCGAAGCAAGCTCGAGAGTCAGCCGGATCGGCGGCCACAGTTCGGCAAAGCCAGTCATCGTATCGGCGAGATGTTACTGGCCGGCGCCATATCCGTACTTCTCCTTCACGTCGCGCGCTTCGCCCGATTTGAGGAATGTCAGAAACGCGCGCGCCGCTTCATTGTCCGCGCCCTGATTCAAAAGTACTGCATCCTGTGCGATGGCGGGATGAAGCTCTTGGGGAACGTCCCAGTAGAATCCTTGCCGGTTCTCCGCGACCTGCGCGCGCGCGACAAATCCAATTTCGGCGTTGCCGGTATACACGAACTGATAGGCTTGAGCGATGTTGTTGCCCCGGACGATGCGCGGCTTGAGAGTTTCATAGACGCCAAGCGCTTTCATCGTGGCGATGGCGGCCGCACCGTACGGGGCCGTTGCCGGATTCGCGATGGCGAGCCGCGAGAATTCGCCACGGGTAAGGATTGTCCCGTTTTTGACGCCGGACTCGTCACGGCTGAATAGGACGAGCCGGCCGGTTGCATAGGTGAACCGGCTGCCGCCAATCGCGTAACCGTTTTCGACGGCACGCTTCGGACGCGCCTTGTCGGCCGCGAGGAATATGTCGAACGGCGCGCCTTGCGTGATCTGCGTGTAAAGCTGTCCGGTCGCGCCGAAAATGAGTATCGCCTCATGTCCGGTTGCTTTCGCGAACAGAACGCCGATCTCCTTTGCCGCTGCGGTAAAATTGGCCGCGACGGCAACCTTCGTTTCGCCGGCCCTCGCTGCGGCCACGAAGGCGAGCAGGATGAGCAGGCCAAACCAGAGCGTGACGGTCGCGCGCCTTAATCGGCGGTGCCGGGAAATACGTTGCATGGGCGCATGTTATTACCGGAAGGATCAAAAAAAAGCACGGTCGATGAGCATCGAAGATAGGTCGGTTATCCTCCCGCTCGCTTGCAGCACACGGAAGCGCGCCCTAGGATTGAACAACTTCACTACATCGGATCGAACTGATCATGTCTTCAGATGTTGCCGCCCAACTGGCCCCGACCGGCACGCTACGCGCCGGAATCAACATGTCGAATTTCCTGCTGGTCACCGGCGAGACACCGGACGGCGATCCGGATGGCGTCTCGCCCGACATGGCGCGCGCGATTGCGGAAAAGCTGGGCGTTCCGTTGCAACTTGTCCCGTTCAAGTCGCCAGGCGAGGTCGCGGATGCGGCGGGCAAGAATATCTGGGACATCGGCAATATCGGGGCGGAGCCGCAACGTGCGGAAGTGATGGATTTCACGGCGGCCTATGTCGAGATCGAAGCGACCTACATGGTTCCTGCCGGTTCGCCGATTCAATCGATTGATGAGGTCGACCGCGACGGTATCCGCATCGCGCATCCGCCGCGCAGCGCGTATGGGCTGTGGCTTGCGAACCATATCAAGCTCGCCACGCTGGTGCCGGCGGAAGGTCTCGGCGGTGCGTATGACCTGTTCGTGAACGAGGGTCTGGAAGCGCTCGCCGGGCTCCGGCCGGGCCTGATCAAGGACGTCGATAAACTGCCCGGCGCGCGTATCCTCGTCGGTCAGTTCTCCGCCGTGCAGCAGGCCGTCGGCGTGAACAAGGGCAACGATGCCGCCTATGCCTTCCTGAAAGACTTCGTCGAGGAGTCGAAAGCGTCGGGCTTCGTCACCGGCCTGATCGAAAAACATGGCGTCGGCGGGCGGCTATCAGTGGCGCCGGCCGCTTAGGGCTTTACCCGCGGCGCTACGCCGCGTCCTCCAGAACCATGCTGGACGCTTTCTCGCCGATCATGATCGAGGGCGCGTTCGTGTTGCCCGACGTCAAGGTCGGCATGATCGAGGCATCGGCGATACGCAGCCCGGTAAGGCCGTGCACGCGCAGGCGGTCGTCGACGACGGCTTGCGGGTCGGCGCCCATCTTGCAAGTGCCGATGGGGTGATAGGTGGTCTCCGCGGTCTGCATCACGAAGTCGAGCAGTTCCTTGTCGGAGTCGATAGACGGGCCGGGTTGGAATTCGTCGCCGACGATATCCTTAAGCGCCGGCGCACTCATGATCCGGCGGACGATACGCATGCCGGCGACGGTGATCTCGCGATCGATTCCGGCGGACAGGAAATTGAACCGGATGGCGGGCGGCGTTTGCGGGCCGTTGGCCGCGATATGGATGCTGCCGGTGCTCTCCGAGCGCAGCGCGTGGGTGACGACGGTGATACCCGGACGGTCACTGAGACGGCGCGTGCCGTCCGCCAGGAACGGTTGCCATGAAATCCCGGCATCGGGCGACGCCAGCCCCTCGCGGGTGCGGACATAGGCGCGTACCGGCGAGGCCGGCAAGCCGAGCAGGCCGTCGCGTTTGACGGCGAAGCGGGCTATCTGGCCTATCAGCCCGAGACCGCGCGCCGTTTCGTTGTAGGTCAGGCCCTTGGCGGCCATGTGCCATTTCATGCGCGGCGCATAGTGGTCGCGCAGGTTCTCGCCGACACCGGCCAATTCGTGTTGCACCTCGATGCCGAGCCCGCGCAGCAGGCCGGGCTGGCCGATGCCGGACAGTTCCAGCAATTGCGGCGAGTTGATCGCGCCGGCGCTGACGATGACTTCGCGCGACGCCCGCGCTTCGATGCGATTGCCGCGGACCGAATAGCGCACGCCGATACACCTTTTGTCTTCGAGCAGCAAGGCTTCGGTCAGCGCGCCGGTTTGTATCTCCAGATTGGGCCGGGCGCGTGCCAGATCGAGATAGCAGCGCGCGGTGCTCATCCGGCGACCCTTGCTGATCGTCGCCTGGGTCATGCCGATGCCGTCCTGATCGCCGCTGTTATAGTCCGGATTGCGGCGGATTCCGGTCTGTTCGGCCGCTTGGAGAATCGCGTCGTAAAGCGGGCCCTTTTCCAACGTATCGTTCACTTTCAGGACGCCGTCGCGGCCGCGCAGTTCGTCTTCGCCGCCGGTATAGCTTTCCATGCCGCGGAAGAACGGCAGCACGTCCTTGTAGCTCCAGCCGCGGTTGCCGAGCTGGGCCCAGGTGTCGAAATCCTGCGCCTGTCCGCGCACGAAAACCATGCCGTTGATCGCGCTCGACCCGCCGAGCAGCTTGCCGCGCGGGACCGGAATCCGGCGTTGCGACGTGTTTTCCTCGGGCTCCGACTCGTAGCACCAATTCGCGGCGGGAAGGTCGATCATCCGTGAGAAGCCGATCGGGATGCGAGTCCAATAGTGATCGGGCCGTCCCGCTTCCAGCAGAAGGACGCGGTAGCGACCGTTCGTGGTCAATCGGTTGGCGAGGACGGCGCCGGCCGATCCGGCGCCGACGACGATGTAATCATAGGTCTGGCTGGGCATGCTGGGTCTACTCTGGAATGGAGATTTGATTCAATAGGTCGAGAAGATCCGCTGCAGCGACTGCGGATCGTCCGTTTTCGTCAGCGCCGTCATGAGGAGGACGCGCGCCTTCTGTGGATTGAGATTGTCGGCGGATACGGCGCCCTTCAGGCGCATCGTCTCGCCGGGCAAGACCCGGCCGCTACCGGCGCGCGAGCTCTGGACGATAACGACGCCTTGGCTTTGGGCGCGTTCCAGTTCGGCGACTTCGTCCCTGGTGCAGAAACCAGGCGCCATGCCGGCGGCGACGATCCCTTTCGCGCCGGCCTGAACGAAGGCGTCGACCGCGGCGCCGTCCGACCCCGCATAGGAGAGCAGGATATCGACCCGTGGCAGCGCGTCGAGACCGGAAACGTCGAACTCCGTGTCGGGCGCGTGACGGCGCGTCGGGCGGCGGTAGATCGCAACCGTCCCGTCGCCGTCGGCATGGCCGAGGATTCCGTAATCGGGCGATCGAAAGGTCTGCAAGCGGTAGGTCGACGTCTTGGTCACCTCGCGGGCAGCCTGGATTTCATCGTTGAGCAGCACCAGCACGCCGAGGCCGCGCGCCTCCGGCGATCCGGCGACCCGGATCGCGTTCAAAAGGTTCATGCCGGCATCGGTGCCGAAGGCGCTCGCCGGCCGCTGCGACCCGACCACCACGACGGGAATGCCGGTCTTGACGGTCAGGTTCAGAAAATAGGCGGTTTCTTCCAGCGAAGCCGTCCCATGTGTCACGACGATACCGTCGAGCGCGCTATCGGCTGCTGTCTCATGGATCACCCGCACCAATTCCAGCCACTCGGCAACGCCCATCGCCGTACTGGAGAGGGCCCGGAACAGGACCGGTTCGACTTGGGCCACCTGATTGACCTCGGGAAAGGCTGCGACCAGCTCCGCCGCATCGTATTTTCTGTTGTTCTTGCCGTAATTGACGAGGTCGAGACTGTGTTTGCCGACCGACGAGATCGTGCCGCCGGTGCCGATCACCGCGACGCGCGGTTTTGCTTTGCCGTTCATACCGAGCTCCTTGAGACTTAGAGCAACGCGCCGCCACGGATGTCGTCGGGAATGTAGCGTTTCAGGTAATTGCCGTCCGACTCCGCGCCGAAGAACTCTCCATTTTCGACCATGACCTTACCGCGCAGGATCGTGATCGTCGGCCAGGCGGAGACTTCCCGCCCTTCCCACGGCGTGTAGTCGGTAGAGTGCAGATCCTCCTTGCGGACGGTGCGTTTTTCGTCTGGGTCGAGAATCGTAATGTCGGCATCGCTGCCGGCGGCGAGGGCGCCCTTGCGCGGGTAGAGACCCATGATACGGGCCGCGTTCGTAGATGTCAGATCGACGAATTTCTCGATCGAATAGCCGCGATTCTCAACCATCTCGGTGAACATGACGGCGACCCTTGGTTCGACGCCGGAATTGCCGCCGGTCGTGTCGTCGATCTTGTCGCCCTGCACTTTGACCGACAAGCTACAGCAAATTTCGTCGGTCGCGACGGTGTTGATCGCGCCGTTCAGGGTGCCTTCCCACAGCCCGTCCTGGTCGGCCTGGGACTTCAAAGACGGGTAGGTGTGATAGATCTGCCCGTTCGGCCTTTTGTAGTCCTCGTTGGTGTACAGCATGTATTGGTGCAGGGTTTCGCCGTAGATCGGGAAGCCCTTGGCGCGAGACTGCTGGATCGCGGAAACGCCGGGCGCCGCACTGACATGCATCATGTAGAGTGCCGCGCCTTCGATATTTTCCGCCAATCGGATGATGCGGCGGAACGAAATATCTTCCGACAGGGCGTTATGGACTTCGGCCATGTTGTGAAAGCTGGTGCGCCCTTCGCGGAACAGTTTCTCGTACATATGCATGACGATATCGTTGTCCTCGGAATGGATCACGCCGAGGCCGCCCTCGCGGGCCAGCACTTTGAGGATTTCCCAAATATCGCCGAAATGGACCATGCGTCCCTTGCGGCTCGGGGTGATGTCGGTGGTGAAGACCTTGACCGTTGCGTAGCCGTCCTGAACGGCTTCACCGATTTCTTCGATGACGGAAGGCGCGACCGCGCCGCGCAGCATGATGTGATAGGCATAGTCGCAATAGCATTGATCGGTCCACTCCTTGTCCCGGCGCTCGATCATTTGCGGAACCGTGTCGCCTGCTTCGCTCGCCGCGAAATCGATCATCGTTGTCGTACCGCCATAGAGTGCGGCGCGGCTGACCTGCGACGGCGGTGCGGTATAGGTCGGTTCGCCGCCTTCCTCTAGCGCCGGGATGTGCCAGGCGCAATGGACGTGCGGGTCGATACCGCCGGGCATCACGATCTTGCCGGTCGCGTCGACAACCCGTCCCGCCACGTCGTCGCCCAGCGTGCCAGGCGCGGCGAGCGCGGCGATCTTCTCGCCCTTTACCGCGACGTCCCAGGCGCCGATACCGTGCGGTGTGACGACCCTGTCGCCGCGAACGATCAAATCGAACATCGGATATCTCCCCTATGTTTCATTCTATCCACTGGTTTTCGCCTGCCGTTCGTGGGTTTCGGCGACCTCGGCGTCGAGCGCCTCGAGCAGGTTTTCGAACCAGATCCCCGACAGGTCCTTGGTGATGAAAACGATCGTGCTGTTGCGGTCTTCTCCCGGCCATCTGTCGAGCCAGACCGGCGGATGAAAGACGTTTTGCACGCCGTGGATCACCGCCGGCCGGTCGGCGCTTTCCACAAGCTTGACCAATCCTTTCAGCCGGAGCAAGTCGGCCCCGCAATGTTCCGCCAAAATTTCCAGGAACAGGGTCAGGGCGACGGCGTGAATCGGACGGTCCCGAACCATCGTATGGGCGCGGATATCGTCGCTGTGCCGGTTTACGTCGTGCCGGCGGCCATGTTCGTGCCGCTCGGCGGCGAGCCAGGCCTGGACGTCGGCCGGTTTGGCCGATGGGTCGTAGACGCCGCCGTCGAACAGCCGGTTCGGCGCGATATCGCCGTGCACCGCGGTCAGCAGCGGCGCGGTGGGGTTGAGACTGGCAAGCCGGGCTTGAAGTGCGGTTGCTTCCGCGCCGGGCAGATCCGTCTTCGTCAACACGATGCGGTCGGCGACGGCGGCTTGCTTGACCGACTCGCCGTGCCGGTCGAGCGTCGCCGCCCCGTTGACCGCGTCGACCGTCGTCACCACGCCGCCGACCTGGATCGCCGAGGCCAGCGCCGTGTCGGTCATCAGGGCCTGCAGGATCGGTGCGGGGTCGGCAAGCCCCGTCGTCTCGATCACGATGCGTTCGAACGGCATCACCGTGCCCCGCCGCCTTCGGTCGAGCAGATCGAGCAGGGTGAAGATCAGGTCGCCGCGGATCGTGCAGCACAGGCAGCCGCTGTTGAGTTGGACGATATTCTCGTCGCTCGCCTCGACCAGCATATGATCGAGCCCGACTGCGCCGAACTCGTTGATGATGACGGCGGTCCGCGCCATGTCCTGGTGCCGCAGCAGCCGCGACAGCAAGGTCGTCTTTCCCGAGCCGAGAAATCCAGTGATAACGGTAACGGGAATTGCAGCCATCGCGTCAGTTACCGCCGCCGCGTGGGCCGATTACCAGCCGCGACCCGGGGTCATCGGCGCCGAGCAGTTCCCGAACGGCGCGCAGCATGCCCTGGATGCCGCCATAGGGGAGCGATGGCAGCGTTTCGTCGGCCGGCGTAACTTCCCAATAGGGTGCATCTCCATCGCCGGACCTACGTTCGACCGCGACTTCGGCGCCCGTCGTATGGACGGTGCACGCTGCAGGCTTTTGGGGATCGCGGATAACCCGGCCGTCAATGCGCCAGACCGACAAGGCGCCAGTCAGCAACGATTCGAGACGTTCACTCCATTCTTTCACGTCAGACATGCCCGCTTCCTCTGCAAAAAACTCTAGCGGGATTTCTCTCGGGCGGTAAGGGTTCCTCGGAATTTGTTTTTTGCTGCTTTGAAGGAATAACATGAGTAGAGCTCTGGTGAGCCAGTCGAAACAACGCAGCATTGGGAGGAAAGGCAAATGGCGGGAACATGCGAGTGGGTGGATATCGGCGACGGGTTGCGCGGCTATTACGGACGCCCGGACGGCGACGGACCGTTTCCGGCGGTTTTGATCTATATCGAGGCGTTTGGCGTTAACGGGCATTTCGAGCGGTTGACGCAGCGTTTCGCAGATGCCGGTTTCGCGGCGCTGACCCCTGATATCTACGACGGCAAACTCTACGAATATACGGACCTGGACGGCGCAATCGGCCACCTGAAGGCTATGGATGACGATACGGTTATCGCACAGACCAAGGCGTCACTCGATTTCCTCGAAGCGCGCAGCGAAGTGAAGGCGGGCGCCAACTGCGTCACCGGATATTGCATGGGCGGCCGGTATGTGGTCCTGGCCAATGCGGCGCTCGCAGCGCGGTTCAAGGCGGCGTCGAGCTTCTACGGCGGCGGCATTGGCCCGGTCGAGGATTTCGCGGGCCGCAAGATCCTGCTCGACTGGGTCGGCGAGATGCAGGCGCCGATCCAGCTCTGGTACGGCAGCGAAGACCAGTCGATCTCGGCCGAGGAGCACGGCCGCATCGCCGAGGCGATGACGTCGGCGAACAAGCGCTACACCATGAACGTGTTCCCCAATGTCGGTCACGGGTTCTTCTGCGAAGACCGGGAAAGCTACAACGAAGCCGCGACGGAAGAATCATGGAACGCGATGATCGCTTTCTTCGAGGCGAATACCGGCGGCTGATCGGCCGTCCCATAGAATCTTGGAGAAAGGCCATATCGCGTCCGGTGTGGCCTTTCGCTTTGGTACCCCGGTAATGCGACGCGTGGCGTAACGCGGGCGAAGTAAAATAATACCGCTATCGTCCCAAATATGCAGGGAGTTGGGTATTAAAATACCTCTGATTCGCTTTTCGTTCGCACCGGCCTTGTTTCCGCTCAGGGCGCTGAGTACGTTCCGGCAACAGTGCGTGCGGGAGAAATGGCGAGCGGCAACGACGATTACGCTGAAGGTTGGGAACCGCCCTGGACTCTCGAGGAGCGACTAAAGTTCGCGCTCGTTCCGGTGTGGCTCTATATGCGCTACCGCGTTGCCAAGGAGCGCCACCACGGCGAAGCGGAGATCGCGCTGCTGCCCTTTCTCGCGGATCCGGCGCGGGTCAGCCTCGATATCGGCGCGAACAAGGGCGTCTATGCCTGGCTGTTGAAGGATTGCTCGCGGGCGGTCCACGCCTTCGAGCCCAATCCCAAAATGTTCCGGTTCCTGCGCCGCATCGCGGGCGAGCGCATCACGGTCTCGCAAACCGCATTGTCGAACCATACCGGTTCTGCGACGTTGCGCGTGCCGCGGCACCGGCGTGGCGGTTTCTCCAATCAGGGCGCCAGCCTCAGCGATGTCAAAGTCGCGGATGATTTTAGGGGCGTGCCGGTGGAGGCGAAACGGCTCGACGACCTCGGGATCGAAGATGTCGGGTTCATCAAGATCGATGTCGAAGGGTTCGAGCAGGCGGTACTGGAAGGCGCGCGAGCAACGATCGCCCGGGACCGGCCGTCGCTGCTGATCGAAATGGAAGAGGCGCACACCAAGCAGCCTATCGAGGACGCGATCGCCGCGGTCGAGGCGCTCGGTTACAGCGGCATGTTTCTGCGCCGCGGCGTGCTTAGACCGATCGATGCGTTCGATGGCGATAGGCATCATCGAAACGCGGAAAGCCGCGCCGACTACGTGTTCAACTTCGTTTTTCTGCCGAAAAACGAAACCGGTTGATTGACGCTTGAGCATATCGCGGTTGGTTGGATCACCATTGGTGATCCAACCAACCGCGATATGCTCTTAAACTATTGAAAAAGAGCGGATTCACAAATTAGTTCGAACCCATTAAATGGGTTCGGCCAAACTTGATCCGCTCTAGCGCGCTAAAGCGGTCAGGTATTAATATAATCCCGCAGAGACGACGCTTCGTTTTCCAGCTCGTTCAGCCGGTTTTTGACGGCGTCGCCGATACTGACGATCCCCGCGAGTACGCCATCCTGAACGACCGGAACGTGCCGGATCCGCCGATCCGACATCAACTCCATGACGGAATGAACCGTGTCTTCGATCGAACAGGTTTTGACTTCTTTGGTCATGAGCGAGTCGACTTTTTGGTCGAGCAGACTTGCGCCGTAGTCCGCAAGGCCGCCAACGATATCGCGTTCGGAAAGTATGCCGTCAACAGTTGTGCCGTTCGTACTTACCACAAGAACGCCAATTCGCTTCGCCTTCAGCCTGTCTGTAGCGTCCCCTATGGTCGCATCAGGCCGGATGGTTTCTACGGCCGTTCCTTTGTTTTTCAGGATTTGCTTGACGTGCATAGATGAACCTCCGTTGCCGCGTGGACACGAGATCTACGCCCCTCGGTGCCGCATCGGGCGGCATTCCCCCCGAAGACATACCGGTAACTATGAACCAGTTTTTTATGGGCTGCAAACGGAGAATTTTTCCGCAAAACCGTGCTGATTTTCGCTAAAACCCGAAAATCTACGGCAAAATCACTTCAATTGATCGATGCGGGTGCGAAGTTGCGCGCGTTCCGGTGCGCCCAGCGGAAATTGAGCGATAGCCCGTTCCCACAAGGTCTTCGCTTCGTCCTTTCGCCCTGCTTGGGCTGCGTCGCCGCCGAGGAACCAGAGCGCTTCGACATGGGCCGCTGCAATGGCCAGGACTTTGCGCATCGCGTCGAGCGATTCCGGCGTCGACCGGTCGCCGTTCATGGCCCGGACCGTGCGCCCGTACAGGATCAACAAATCGACATTCTTGGGCGCGGCCTTCAGCGCCTGGGCCAACGCGTCCTTCGCCTTTCCGGTCTGATTCATGACGGTGTAGGACCGGGCGAGCCGTGTCCAGCCGGCGATATCGTCTGGATTTTCCTTTAGCCGCTCGGCAAGCTGCGCGACCATCGATTGGATCATCGCCTGACGGTCTTCCGGCGCCATATCCTGCGCCGCTTTCATTTGCGCCTGCGTCGGCCCGCGCGGCGTGTCCCCTCCGAGTCCGAGCTCGCCGGCGAGAGCGGTCAGGCGTTGCATCGGGAAGGGCGCCTTCTTGAAAATTTCCTGCGCCTTCGAGAGTGCTTCGCGCGCTTTGTCTTTTTCGTCCTGGACGGCGTAGGAGCGGATAAGCTGCATCCATCCCTGGAAGTCTTTCGGGTTCTCCTCCAGCTTCGCGGCGAGGCCATCGACCATGCCGCGGATACGCGCGGCGCGATCCTCGGGGGACATCGCCGCGGCCGCTTCCATGTCGGCACGAGACGGCCCCCGCGCGGGTTGCTCGGTCTCCTGCAGGTCGCCGCGCGGCGGTAGCGGTTTTGGCGTCACGGATGCGACGTCGAGGCCCAGCCCTTCCGCCGCATCGCGGATGCGCGCGCGGACAGCCGGCAGCCAGGGCGCGTCCGCCGGCGAATCGCCGGTAAGCGCGGCCCAGCCGTCCAGCGCTTTCCTCTTATCGCCCGCTTGATAGTCCGCCAAAGCGAGGTAGAAGCGCGAGCGCGGGTCGCCCGGTTGCCGTTTGAGCGTTTCCTCGAAGGCGGCGCGGCTGCCCGGTGTGACCACTTCGCCAGCCGCGAGGTAAAGCGCTTCGCCGTAGCCGGAGGTGATGTCGGCATTGCCGGCGTCGAGGCCAAGCGCCTTCTCGTACACCGCAACCGCTTTCGGATAGCGCTGCAGCGACATATAGGTGCGGGCGAGCAACAGCCAGCCTTTCAGATCGTCCGGCGTTTTATCGAGGCGCTGCAGGAGTTGCGCCGCCGACGCTTCCAGGTTCATCGGCTGCGCGCCGCCTGTGGTCTGGGCGCGCTCGGCTGCGCGCTCCACATAGGGAATGCCCGCGATATCCGGCGCCCCTTGGACTCCGTAGAGGCCGAGCGCGCCAATCGGCACGACCAACGCGATTATGGCGATCATGGCTATTTGCCCTGTGCTTTTTGTTTCTTGTGACCTTGCGGCCGGCGTTTGGCGTCGTGCGTCCGCATTGAGGAGCCGCTGCGAGATTTCGGTCTTCGCCGCTTGCGCCTGTTCCGCGGACAGCAGGCCGCGATCGTAGTCCTGGCCGACCTGGCCGAGCTGGTCCTTATAGACTTCGATGTCGTAGGCGGCCGGATCTTCATCGCGATTGCGCCGCCACAGGAGAGGAAGCAGAACGCAAACTGTGGCGGCGACTGTCATTGCGATGGCAATGATCCAGACCGTCATCCGTCTTCCTCGTCGAGCAAACGGGTGAGGCGGTCGCGCTCGTCGCTGCTGAGCCGCGGCGGCGTGCCGCCGGTCTCTGCGAATTGAGTTCGCCGGCGCCGGAAAAACACGATCAGACCGATGGCCGCCAGGAGGAAGACCGCAAGAGGCCCGAACCAGAGAATGTAGGTCGATCCCTTGAAAGGCGGCTTCAGCATAATGAAGTCGCCGTAGCGCGCGATCAGATAGTCGAGAACCTCGCTGTCGCTGGCGCCGGCGGTCAGCCGCTCGCGCACGAGTACCCGAAGATCGCGCGCCAGGTCGGCGTTCGATTCGTCGATCGATTGATTTTGGCAGACCAGGCAGCGGATATTCTTCGACAGCGCCCGCGCACGTTTTTCGAGGAGCGGGTTTTGAAGGATTTCATCGGGCAAGACCGCATGGGCGCTGAACACGGTCAGAACAGCCAACATTAAGCCGAACAGGAGCGCTTTCACTTCTTCAGCTCCTCGATCAGCGGTAGGATTTTTTCTTCCATCGCCTCTGGCGAAATCGGTCCGACATGGCGATACCGGATTCGGCCCTCGCGGTCGATGATATAGGTTTCCGGCACGCCGTAGACGCCCCATTCGATCCCGGCACGTCCGCTGAGATCCTGACCGATCCGTTGATAGGGATTGCCAAGCTGCGTCAACCACGCGATCGCATCGCTTTTCTTGTCTTTGTAGTTGAGCCCGTAAAGCGGCGCGATGTTTCGTTCCGCGTAGCGCATCAGGATGGGATGTTCGATTTTGCAAGGCACGCACCAGGACGCAAAGACGTTGACCAGTTTCACCGCCCCCCCGAGATCGGATTTCGCCAAACCCGCCTCACCTTCGTAAAGCGCGGGTAGCTCGAATTCCGGTGCGGGCTTGTCGATCAGCGCCGACGGGAGCATGCGGGGGTCTTTGGTCAAGCCGACGGCGAAGTGGGCGGCGATGGCGCCGAAAAACAGCAGCGGCAAGATAAACAGCAGGCGCGGCATGGGGAGCTACTCCGCGGGTGCCGGTGCGCCTGCCGGCGCCGGCTCGCGGCGTCGCGCCGGCGCACCGACTCGCAGCCGCCGGTCGGTCAGCGAGACGATGCCGCCCAGCACCATGATCGCGCCGCCCAGCCAGAGCCACGGCACGAGCGGTTTGAAATAGACCTTGGCGATCCAGCGCCCTTCGCCGTCCGGCTCGCCGAGCACGACGTAGAGGTCGGCGATGCCGTTGCTGTAGATCGCAGATTCCGTCGTTTCCGTGCCCTGTACCAGGTAGCGGCGGCGTTCCGGCGCCAAGGTTGCCAGGATTCTCCCGTCGCGCCGCACCGTGAACACGCCGCGTTGTGCGACATAGTTCGGGCCGCGCACATCATCGACATTGCGCAGCGCGAATTCGTAACCGGCAATTGATAGGGACTCGCCGGCGCGGATGCTACCGATCGCCTCGTCCTGCCAGACCGATGCGCCGGTCGCGCCGGCTGCGAGCAGGGCAAAACCGAGATGCGCCAGCATCATGCCCCAAGCCGAACGCGGCAGGCCGAATGCGCGGCGCAGAACATCGCCCAAATTGGCGCGGCCGATGCCGATCCGCGAACCGAACTCGATCAGCACGCCGGCAGCGAGCCAGCCCGCAAGCCCCAGCCCGATCGCGCCGAAGACCGAACGGCCCCACGCGATGTAGGCGGCGACGGCGGTGACGGTCACGGCCGCGACGAGCGCGAACTTTAACCGCTGCAAAGCGCCCGGCAGATCGGCGCGCTTCCAGGACAGCAAAGGCCCGACGCCGAGCGCCACGATCAACGGGATCATTAGCGGCACAAAGGTCGCGTTGAAGAAGGGTGGACCGACGGAGATCTTGTCGCCGGTCACGGCATCCAGCATTAGCGGATAAAGCGTGCCGATGAACACCGTCGCGGCGGCGGTCGTGAGCAGCAGATTATTCAAGATCAGACTGCCTTCGCGGCTGATGGGGGCGAACAGACCGCCGCCCTTCAATTGCGGGGCGCGCCAGGCGTATAGCAGCAGGCTGCCGCCGATGGCGATAACCAGCAGCGCCAGGATAAAGACGCCGCGCTCCGGATCGGTCGCGAAGGCGTGCACCGAGGTGAGCACGCCGGACCGCACCAAAAACGTGCCGATCAGGCTGAGCGAAAAGGTGAGGATCGCCAGCAATATCGTCCAGGTCTTCAGCGCGTCCCGTTTCTCGACGACGACGGCGGAATGCAACAGGGCGGTGCCGACCAGCCAGGGCATGAAGGACGCATTCTCAACCGGGTCCCAGTACCACCAGCCGCCCCAGCCCAATTCGTAATAGGCCCACCAACTGCCGAGCAGGATGCCGGCGGTCAGGAACACCCAGGCGAGCAAGGTCCAGGGCCGCACCCAACGGGCCCAGGCCGCGTCGACCTTGCCTTCGATCAGCGCCGCGATGGCAAACGAGAACGCTATGGAGAATCCGACATAACCGAAATAAAGCATCGGCGGATGCATCGCCAGACCGATATCCTGCAGCAGCGGGTTGAGGTCGCGACCGTCGACCGGCGGCGGGCTCAACCGTTCGAAAGGGTTCGACGTTAACAGGATGAACAGCAGGAATCCGAAAGCGATCATCGACTGTACCGACAGGGTCCGCGCCTTCAAGGTGGGCGGCAGGTTGCCGCCGAACAACGCCACCATGCAGCCGAACAGCGCCAGGATCAGCACCCACAATACCATGGACCCTTCATGGTTCCCCCAGGTCGAGGAGATCTTGTAGATCATCGGCTGCAGCGAATTGGAGTTCTGCGCCACGTTTACGACGGTGAAGTCGCTGACCGCGAAACTGTACAGCAGGCAGCCGAAGGCAGCGGCGATGCACAGGAACTGCACGATCGCCGAAGGCGCGGCAACCGCCATCCAGCTTTGATTGCCGCGCGCCGCGCCGGCGAGCGGCAAGACCGCCTGCACCAGGGCGACGACCAGTGCCAGCATCAGTGCGAAATGACCAATATCCGCGATCATTTCGATTGCTCCTTCCACTTGCCGGATTTTTTCAATGCGTCAGCGACTTCCGGCGGCATGTAGTTCTCGTCATGTTTCGCTAGAACTTCGGAGGCGACGAACACACCGTCCGGTCCGAGCTTGCCACCAGTGACTACCCCCTGGCCGGGCCGAAATAAGTCAGGCAGAAGGCCCTTATAGCGAACCTTAACGGTCTTGCTCAAATCGGTAATGACGAACTCGTGGGTTATACCATCGGAGCCTTTCTTGTAGCTCCCTTCCTCGACCAACCCCCCAACGCGTATGTGTTGGCCTGCGCGCAACTCTTTCTCTGTAAGATCTGTCGGACTGAAGAAGAAAACGACGCTGTCTTCGAGTGCAAACAGAACGGAACCAGTCGCAACGCCAAGCATGGTCAGTCCCGCCAAAACGGCATAGAGCCGCCGCCGCTTGCGGGTCATGGGGTTACGACGGGTCGTCGTTGCACTCATAGGTCAGCCTCGTCGAGCGCACCGGCGCGCCGCTCCGCGCGCAGAGTTTTCAACAGGGTCTCGTTGCGCGTGAGGTCGCGGATCGACAGGCCCAGCAAGGTCACGAGGATCACGGCCGCCAGCAGGTAGGCCGGCCAGATATACGCCGCATAGCCGCCCATCGCGAAGAATTCCGAAAGATTTT
The DNA here is from genome assembly GCA_047517345.1 of Alphaproteobacteria bacterium. Lineage (GTDB taxonomy): Bacteria > Pseudomonadota > Alphaproteobacteria > UBA8366. The sequence goes on along the minus strand of JAKZTB010000004.1, from coordinate 6,326 downwards.
CCATTATCCGTGCACCTGACCCAGACGGATATTGCGAACCTTCGCAGCGGCGATTTCGCTGCGCAGCCGAACGACGAGAATCGCCAGATAGAAGGCGGTAAAACCAATCACCATGGCGAGCAAAGGCCACAGCATCGAGCTATGGATCGTCGGACCGTCCAGACGGATGACGCTGGCCGGCTGGTGCAGCGTGTTCCACCATTCGACCGAGAACTTGATGATCGGCACGTTCACCGCGCCGACCAGCGCGAGGATGCTTGCCGCGCGTTGTCCGCGGGTTGGGTCGTCGAACGCGTCGATCAGGGCCATGTAGCCGATATACAGAAATAGCAGGATCAGCACCGACGTCATTCGAGCATCCCACTCCCACCAGGTCCCCCACATGGGTTTGCCCCACAGCGAGCCGGTGGCGAGGCATATGACGGTGAAACAGGCGCCGACCGGGGCTCTGGCCTTGGCGATCAGGAAACCAAGCGGGTGGCGCCAGATCAATGCCATGGCGCTGGCGATGGCCATCGAGGCGTAGCAGAACAGGGCCATCCAGGCGGACGGGACATGGATATACATGATCCGCACCGTCTCGCCCTGCTGATAGTCCGGCGGCGCCTGGAAGAGACCCAGATAGAGCCCGACACCGATACACAACACGGCCAGCCAGGAAAGCCACGGCAGCAGCGGATTTGCGATACGCAAGAACTGGTTGGGGTTCGCGAATCTATGCATAGCGGTCTATATAATGAGGAAGCCGTACCGTGCCACAACTCATTTCGTCGCATCCCCGTGTTTTATTGTATCGCCCGAATGAGCGGGACAATTCTAACATCTCAATCGTTAAGATAGACTGATCCGGCGCTCTGCTTGTATCGCCTTATTGGTGATTTGCCATATATGGCTGAAGGAGGATCAATTGATTGCCCTAGACGCGGAACCGTCTCGCCAAAACCCTACCCGCCACGATCCGTCAAGTTTGGCAGAAAATAGCCGAAACTAGTCTTTGCAGCCAAAATCACCGGTGTGTAACGATGCCGGCCATGTACGGTAATCGGGTGAATTAGGCGTTTGTCGCGTGCTGGAGCGCGGAGAAAGAGTATCAATGTCAGTTTTGCGTGTCGGTACCTCGGCCGTCGTGATTTGCGGCGGTATTATTTTACTCCTGTCGTTCGGCATTCGTTCCAGTTTCGGCATTTTCCTGCAACCGCTCTCCACCGACCTGGAATGGTCGCGCGAAATATTCGCGTTCTCAATCGCTCTGCAAAATTTGCTATGGGGGATCGCGCAACCCTTCGCGGGCATGATTGCGGACAAGTACGGTTCGGGGCGGGTCATTCTCGGCGGTGCGCTGTTATACGCCATCGGTACAATGACGATGGGTTATGCGACGACGCCTCTGGTCGCTCATATCAGCGCCGGATTGCTGGTTGGCGTCGGTATCGCCGGTTGCGGATTCTCGATCGTGCTGGCAGCTATTGCGCGCAGCGTCTCAGAGGAATGGCGCAGCATGGCGCTCGGCATCGCTTCCGCCGGCGGGTCGATGGGCATGCTCGTCATGGTCCCGTTGGGGCAGGCGTTTCTTCAGGAATACGGCTGGTCGATTTCCTTCGTAATTCTCGGTGTGATGTCTTTCCTGATAGTGCCGCTTGCGGCTGCGCTGTCAGGCAAGCCGGCAATCACTGCCGAGGCGCAATCGCAAACGATCTCGGAATCGCTGCGCGAGGCGGCCGGTCACTCGAGCTACCTGTTTCTAAACGCGGGATATTTCGTTTGCGGCTTTCACGTCGCCTTCATAGCGACGCACTTCCCCGCCTATGTCGTCGATCTCGGTTTGACGCCCGAGCTCGGCGCCTGGGCGCTCGCTTTGGTCGGGCTGGTAAACGTTTTCGGCGCCCTGGCCGCAGGGGCATTGGGCGATAAGTTCAGCAAGAAATATTTGCTCAGCACTCTTTATATGTGTCGGTCTGTGGTTATCGTGGTGTTCCTGCTGACGCCGCCTTCTGCGACGAGTGTCCTGATTTTTGCCGCGTCGATCGGTCTGTTCTGGTTGAGTACCGTTCCCATAACATCCGCTTTGGTGATGCAGATGTTCGGCCTCAAACATGCGTCTATGCTGCTGGGCATCGTCTTCCTGAGCCATCAACTCGGCAGCTTTACGGGCGCGTGGCTGGGCGGATACATGTTCGATCTTACCGGGTCGTACGATGCGGTGTGGTGGATTTCGGTCGCGCTCGGTGTCGCCTCGAGCATTCTGCACTGGCCGATCGACGAACGTCCGCTTCGTCGTCCTGCCGAGGCGGTTTGAGGCCAAATCCGTTTCAAGGCGGCGTGACGGTTCCCGGCGCGTACTGGTATAGTCGCTGTCGTATTTGCGCATTAAGAGAGCGATAGCACCATGGGGAAAACACCGATTTCCGCCGATTCCCACCTCACCGAGCCGCCGAACTGTTATATCGATTACATCGATCCGGCCTATCGGGATACTGCACCGCGCGTGACGCACGACGAGCGCTTTGGCGATATTTTCGTCATCCACGGGATGAAGCCTCCGATTCCCATGGGGTTGATCGCGGCGGCGGGCCGGGATCCGTCGACGCTCAAATGGGGCGGCGCTACGATTGACGACTGGCACCGCGGCGGCTGGGATTCCAAGTATCGCCTCGCGGATCAGGACCGCGACGGGGTCGGCGCGGAGATCATCTACCCGTCGGTTGGCATGATGCTGTGCAGCCATCCGGACTTCGACTATAAGCATGCCTGTTTCACCGCCTATAACCGCTGGCTGCAGGAATATTGCGCCGAGGCGGCGGACCGGCTTTACGGTATGGCGCAACTGGCCATGCGGTCGGTCGAAGACGGCATCGCGGAACTGCAAGCCGCAAAGGATATGGGTTTTCGTGGCGTGATGATGCCGGGCGAGCCGGCGCACGAAGACTACGACCATCCCGATTACGATCCGTTCTACGAGGCGGCGGTCGATATGGGCATGCCCTTGTCGTTCCACATACTGACGTCGAGCGCGACCGACTTGACCGCCGGGCGCGGTCCGAAAATCAGCAGCTATCCAAACGTCATGCGCGCCAATCAGGACATCATCGGCATGTTCATCTTCGGCCGCGTGTTCGAGCGCCACCCGAAGCTGAAGCTGGTCTGCGTCGAGGCGGATGCCGGTTGGGCGCCCTATCACCTGCAGCGGATGGACTATTCCTATCGGACCCATCGCCATTGGATGAAGTTCGAGGCGCTGGAACGGCTGCCGAGCGAGACCTTCAAGGAGAACGTCTATCTGACGTTCCAGGACGACTGGCTCGCTTTCCGGTTCCGTGAGTTCCTGAATGTGCGCCGCCTGATGTGGGCGAACGATTTTCCGCACACGGATTCGACCTGGCCCGACAGCCAGAAATTGCTGGCGGAGCACACCGCCGAGCTGTCGGACGCGGAACGCGATTGGATCCTGCACGATAATGTCGTCGAACTGTACGGGCTCGACGCGGCGTGACTTTCTAGTTCAAGGCCTGCCGGATCGCGGCGGCGCTGGCCCACGGCGCGAGCGGTAGGGAGCCGGCCAACATGGCGCCCAGGAAAAGCAAATGCGGCCGCGCGGTCAGCGACATGGTGGCGGCGTCGATAGCGCCGACGGCGAAAATCAACACCGGGATGTAGAGCGGCAGGACCAGCACCGACACGAGAACGCCGGCGCGCCTGGCGCCGAGCGTCAGGGACGCGCCGATCGCGCCGATCAAGCTCAAGGTCGGTGTCCCCAGCAGCATCACGGCGAAAAGCGTAAAATATCCCTCGGGCGCCATGTTCAGCAGCATCGCGAGCACCGGAGCGGCGAGGATCAACGGCAATCCGGTGACCAACCAGTGCGCCCCCGCCTTCGCCAGAACGATTGCCTCCAGTGGCAGCGGGGCCAGGGCGAGCTGTTCCAACGATCCGTCTTCGTAGTCGTTCAGGAACATCCGGTCGAGCGATAGCAAGGTCGCCAGCATGGCGCAGACCCAGACCACGCCGGCTGCGATACGCGCCAAAATATTGCCTTCGGGTCCGACGCCGAAAGGAAACAACGCGACCGTGATGACGAAGAACATGACGACGACGACGATGTCCGAACCTTGGCGCAGGGAAATACGCAGATCGCGGATCAGGATGTGCCCCACGGCGCGTATCACGATGCGTTGGCCATCGCAAATTCGTCGAGCGCCAGCACGGCTGTCCCGCCGATGCCGAGATCGGTGTGGGTCGACAGGATCGCGATGCCGCCGCTCGCACGGTGGTCGGCAACGAGGTCGACAAGGGTCTTTACCGACGCGGTGTCGAGCGCGACGGCGGGCTCGTCCAGCAGCCACAATGGCGCCGACGTTGCCGCAAGCCGCGCCAGATTCAGCCGGCGCCTTTGGCCGGCCGAAAGGAGACGCGCTGCGGTTTGTGAAAGTGCGGACAGTCCGAAGGTTTCCAGCGCCGGGCCGACATTCGCGGTGCTGCCGTTCAATGCCGCCCAGAATGTCAGGTTTTCCGCAACAGTCAGGACGGGCTTCACCGCATCCAGGTGGCCGATATAGTGCAAAGTCGACCGGTGGGTCTCCGGATCGTCCTCGACCGGCGATCCGTCGCGCTTGAGCGTTCCTGCGGCAGGCGGCAGCAATCCGGCCATCACGCGCAGCAAGCTCGACTTGCCGCTGCCGTTCGGGCCGGTAAGAACCAGCGCATCGCCGGCCGAGACGGAAAAATCGAGTCCCGCGAACACGGTCCGTTCGCCGCGAATGCAAAGCAAGTCTTCGCCAGAGAAACATTGAACTGCGTTGTGCGGCATGTCCGTGGTGCGCAGAATACCTGATCCACCGACATATAGCATATCGGCCTAAGAGTCTGGCTCGTAATATGTTGCTGTTTTCATTGGCGGTAGTCGAGTCGGATGGCAGGAGTGGCCCGCCGGGCGATGTGGTTCATCGGCCAAGGGGCACGACGCACCAGCCGGCCGGCAAGCGTCAACCCTTCGGGTGGCCTTTGTTTAATCGCTGGAGGGCGTCGGCGCCCGCTTGCGATGCCTCCAGCATCGCGGCACGGCCCCCTCCACCCCAGCGAATAAACAAAGGCCATGAAATCAACAACATATTACGAGCCAGGCTCTAAGGTCCGGGCGTGGGGATTTGGCGGACGACCGCAAATAAGTAGGGAGCGGCCGCCGGGGGTGGGCCGGCGACCGCTCCCAGGGTACGGTCAAAGACCGTAATGCGAGACTGATGGGGTCAGCCTCGACTGAGAGGGGAGGTCTCAGCAGTCTTCATATCATCATCGGGTTGTGGCAAATAAAGGCCCGGATTAGGGCAAATTTGTGTCTTTTTGCTGTGTCGTGTGTTTGGCGCTATTTGTCGCCGCCGTCTTCTGACGGCGCAAACAACGCTTCACGGCCGGCCGCGTCGATTTGGCCGGGCCCGTCCGCTGCGAAGGCGGCGAGATAATCGGCCGTAGCGCGCAGCTTGGTCTCGACGATCTGCAAATTTCTGCTGCCGTTAGAATTTCCATTGGATAGGGCGGTATTGTGCGCCCACTCGGCATGTTCGAATATGGCGTGGCAATAGGCGACCGCAGCAGCCAGATCAGGTCCTAAGAGTTCCAACCGTCCCGCATTGGCTTCATATACGGGCCGTGCGGCGAAACCGGCAAAATCGGCACCGTTGCCTGACTCACTAGGCCGATTTCTGGCTTGAGCCGCCGAAGCTGATTGGGTCGAAAGCCACTGCGTGAGCGCCGTTATTTCGCCATGTATTGCAGCAGCCAACACGCGCGCGTCATCGGACTGGCGCTCCTGGCGACTCTCATATTTCATCCGTGCGTGGTAGACGATCGCAGCGGCGATCCCCAGCAGTCCAATCACTATTCCTGCGAACGCGCCGATCGCGGTATTGAGTTCTGGCGGCGTATTCTGCAGCCATAAGCGCACTTCCGGACTCAGCAACGCGAACGAAATCGCCGCCGTCACCAGGAAAATCATAGATCCGGCAAATGCGATAGGCTCAGGTAATAGTTTTCTCATTGGGCCACTTTGGGGCGAGTGGAAGATTCGCGCAAGTTCGGGGAAATCAATTGACGGCTCGATCTGTGCCGGCACCGTTCGGCAAAGTATCTCGGATCGCGGGGAATGCCAGAATCATCGCCTTTTTTCGCATTGTGCATCGTCTTGAACTAAAACTTTTCCTGCTTATCCTTGAAAGTCATCCAGCGATGAGGAGGCGATAGGGCATGGGCTCGGTGCGTGCGGCGCTATGGACGAAACGCGGGATCATGGTTTCGAGTTGATAGCGCCGGTTGTAGCGCCAGGCGAAACTGGCGAG
>JAKZTB010000003.1:0-10478 GCA_047517345.1 Alphaproteobacteria bacterium | reverse complement strand
GGCGGCCTAATGCCGTCCAGCGCCTTCAGTCCCGGGCCGGTGGGTATGGTCTCGCGATCTGGAACGTTATCCTATGAAACGGCCCTGGAGTTGACGGTTCGCGGTATCGGCCAGAGCACGTTCATCGGTGTCGGCGGAGATTGCCGGGCTTATCTTCCGCATGCTGCGCCTGGCCTTCGGCGAAGGCTGGATCGAGGGCGGAATAATCTCAATTTCCTTCCGCCGTCCAACCGCGAGCGACGCGTTCGTCACGGCCAAAGGCGTGGTCAAAGAGATTATACCCGAGGGCGAGAACGTCCGGATCGCGTGCGACGTCTGGATCGAAACCGAAGACGGCACAAAGACGATCCAGGGAACCGCCAGCGGGCTCGTTCCCGCGGACGCGCCGAACGCGCCCTCTTAAGCGATTGGTAAAAGCTGGGATGCGTGAAACGTCACCGTAGCCGCAGATCGGCCTGCATGATCAGATCGCCATCGTCATTTTTGGCCCAAAGCGAAAAATTTCCTGTTTCATCGTCTGGTTTCCCCGCCACCGTAAGTCGGCGGTCGGCGAATGCCGGGCTCATCGCGCGGAAAGAAAATTCGGCGATTTCAGTGCCCGTATGCTCGCGGCGAAACAGATCGATGAGCAGAGTGGCCGTCAGTGGGCCGTGGACGATCAACCCTGGATAGCCCTCCACGCCGGTAACATAGGGCTGATCGTAGTGGATGCGGTGGCTATTGAAAGTAAGCGCCGAATAACGGAAGAGCATGGCGGAATTGGGGGTAACGCTGTGTTCGAAGGCGGAGTCCACAGGCGCGGCCTTACCCGGTGCTTGCGCCGCCCCGGGCGCCGGAGCTTCAAGGTAGACGATTGTTTGTTCTTCCTGGATGGCTATCGTCTGCTCGGAATCCGCGCGAATCTCGTGGTCAACCGTCACGAAAACCAGTTCGCCCATACGCCCCGACTTGACGGCGATGTCGCGGATGCTCGAGCGCCTTACCACATCGACGCCAAGCGGCAGATCGCGGTGAAACCGAACACGCCCGGCCGCCCACATGCGGCTCGGCAACGGGACCGGTGGCAAAAATCCGCCGCGTGCCGGGTGGCCATCTTCTCCAAGACCAGACTGAGATACCGCCGGCCAAAAGAAAAGCCAGTGCCCCAGAGGCGGCAGCGCATCTCCAGGCCGCGGCGTGCCGGCATCATGGTCGAGCGTGGCGAGCAGCGCCTCGATGGGGGCGACGGCGGTGTGCGAGAGAGCGGTTTCCTCGCGCCCTTTCCATTCGTCGAATTCTTGTGTCGAAAGCGTCATTGCGCGCGTCTTCCCGTTTATACCAAGGAGCGTTGATATTACTGCGTTGGTGCCGCGTTATGGCATGTTCACTGGCGCGAATCCATGGCCCCGGATCGGCAAAGTGAATTGGATCTTCAGATGGAGCGAATGGAACAGCGCAGGGAAGAACACCCCATATTACGGTCTTGGGCCATCCTCTTCCGGAGAAAGATAATGCGAGGTCGCGAAGGTGCGCGGATCGCGGGCTTTCCACCTGTCCAGCTCCACCGCCGTTATGAAGTCGTACAACATTTGATTGAACAGCCCAGGTTCCTCGAGGTTCAGCGTGTGACCGATACGCGGCAACACGCAAAGACCGGCGGTCGGGATCGTGTTCTTCATGAAGACACCCGGCAACAGTGTCTGTTCGTCCTCGTCTCCCGTGATGATAAGCACTGGAACTTCCATCTTCTTCATATCGTCTTCGAATTCGTAAACAGAGGGGCGCGCCGCGACGATATGGCGTAGGCTCATCGCCCGCCCGACCTGGGACAGGTTCTTGAACTGGTCCGCGAATTCGCGCCAGCCACGCGGGTCCTTCTCCGCGAATTGCACCCGCGTCGAGCCGATCGCATAGCGCTCCGATGCGTGATCGGCGGCCGCGTCGTCCATAAGCGCGTCGGCGAACTCGTTGAAATTCCTCTTATGAATATCCTCCCACCCTTCGGCCGCGCCATAACCGCAGCAAACCGGCACGATCGAACGGGCCATCTGCGGGTAGCGAAGACCGAAGAACAGCGCGGCAAACGAACCCATCGAGAAACCGATGATATGCGCCTTGTCGATCTCAAGATGGCGCAGCAGCGCCGCGATATCTTCCACCGCGATGTCTTGACTATACAGCGCCGAGTCCAGCGGCACGTCAGACGGCGGATAACCGCGCGCGTTGTAAGTGATGACACGGAACCGGTGCGAGAAATACCGGACTTGGCGCTCCCAGCTCCGATAGTCTCCCGCGAATTCATGGATGAATACGATCGGCACACCGTCGCCCGTGTCCTCGTAATATAACTTTACCCTGCCCGTTCCCTCGAAATAACCCGTGCGCGTTTCCGACATTACTTGCCTCCCGTTCCCGTATGCATGCCAAAGCTTGCCCGATACCGCCATTGTTTGTCACGGCAAGGACACGTTAGGGCCCTGTGACGTTATCGATATTTGCGTCGAGTGGCGGTAGTCTGGCGTTCGCCGATGGAAACCGAAATCGTCGCCGGGATGTCGCTTTATATGAGGCGACATGCCGACAATCAAATTCAGATTACGTGATTTGTCCCCCGAGATAGGAACGGGTACCAACCCGACCCCTTGTGCGGAAACATCCCCGATTACAAGTGGCTTCCCGTTCACCCGGCGGCGGGAGCGCATCCTGCGATGGTGCGCTCAAACGTCTCCGCAACGGGCTCCCCAATCGGAAAGGGCGCGATGATCGGAAGATCCAGCCCAGCGGCACGATATGCCTCCAGCCGCGCGCGGCATTCGGCGGGTGAGCCGTAAATTGTGAGCGCCTGGATCATCCGGCGGTCGACCAGGTTGGCCGCGCCCGCCGCATCCCCCTTTGCCCACGCCGCCTCGAGCGCCTCGGCTTCGGCTGCGAAACCGATCTCGGAAAAATAATTCCGGTAGTACACCATGGATCCGTACCGGGCGATCTGCTCGCGGCATGCCCGTTCGACCCGTTCCGTATCGTCACTGACGCAAGTTCGCAGGTAGCTCGCGATGCGGACCTCGTCGGGAGACCGTCCCGCCTCGCGGGCGCCTGCCCGGATATGTTCGGTCGCTTCGCGAATTCTGTCCGGCGTGGCCCAATTCATCAGCACGCCATCGGCGACGGCCCCAGCCATCCGTAACATCGCTGGGCGCAGCGCCGCTACGTAAACCGGCACCGGAGACGACGGCGTACAGTCCACCCGAAATCGGCCTATCCTGTATATGTCGCCGACATGCTCGACGCTCTCCCCGTGCAGTAGCCGTCTGGCAATCTCTACGAACTCCCGTGTATGCGCGAGAGGACGGGAAAACTCTATGCCGTGCCCACCGACGAGTGCGTCTCGGTGGCCGATTCCGACGCCTAGTATGACGCGATCCGGCGCTACCGCTGCAGCGGTGGCCATCGCGGCCGCGGTCAAGGTGGGCTGGCGGCCGAAGACCGGCACAATTCCGGTGCCGACAGTTATCCGCTTGGTTGCACCGACCAGCGCGATGAGTTCGGCGATCGCGTCACGACCCATGCTCTCAGGAAGCCAGGCGCTCTGATATCTGGCCCCCTCGGCGATTGTGGCAAGGCGACACATGTCGGCAAGCGACAGATCCGCGTCGCGGATGCGGACTCCAATAGCGCTCATGAATTCGACCCCACCGCGGGAAGCATTCGGAAATTAATCATCGTGGCGCCTTGAAATGACACTCTAACCGATCGTTCCGACACGGACGCCGAAGCGCCTCATGGACGGGGACGAAACCTATACCTCGGAAAGCGCCTTGTCATGCCTCGCTGCAAACCTGCGGATGGAAAGACGACGCCGTCTTGGTATTGAGGCATTCAAGGATCGGGATGGCACGCCGCTAGTTCATGACGGCGAATCTACACCCGATCGTATTGAGCGCCGTAGATCGCGGTGGACGCCGACGGAGATCCGCTACACGCTTTGAGCGTCCTCTGTTTTTGTCCGGGTCGGGACCGACAGTTGCTCCAGCTCAGCCATATCTAAGATTGGCCACGAATATCCCTTACGGCCATCGTCGCGACACGTCCAGTCTGCCCCCGCATTCCAGACCTCGTGCTCCTGAGTGGCGGGTTTCTCCAATCCGTTCGCTCGGTTTTGGCCTCCCACCAGGAGAAATATTCTGCCAACGGGAGTTGCTAGCGCGTCGCGCCGACAATCGAATCCGGCGAGCGGTAGCCACCGGTGATGTGGGCTGCAATCCACGACGGATCATCATTCCTTGGTAAGACGAGGGATGGCGTGCCCTTGCAACTCAGCCGGTACAACAACCGTGCATCATGCACCTTGTTGATGCCAATTTTGATTGGCGGTGAGGTATGCAAGGTCATGTAGTTGTTCCAGATCGTTACATCGCCTGGCGTGTGCAGGTGGTCATAGCGGAACTGGGGCTGTAGTACATGTTTCTCCAAGCCGTCCAGAAATTCGCGGGACTCGTCCGGCGTCATGCCATCCACCTCAATCGCGGGACGGACACCCGGCCGGGAGGCCCAAACCGGGCTGTGTAGTGACTTGACGCCTGAACGCGGGTCCGTGCGCACGAGTTGTGTAAGCCAACCTTCGTCGTTGTCGTTCAAACGACGGCGGACCCGAACCGCTTCGAGCTTTGCTTGCTCTTCTGGCGGCAGCGCTGCGAACGCGGCTGCGGTATCCGCATAGGCAGTTTCGCCGTTCAACGGCAAGCGTTTGCGAAGCTCCATGAGTTCGTCATCGGAACCGGGGAAGTAGGGGGCCGGCCCCGTATCGGTCGGTGGTTCGATCCATTGCCCATTTGGCGCGTCTCGAGCCACCGGCACGTGATGGACGAGGAACATCGACACATAGATGGGTATCGGCTCGTATTCTATGTCGGTATGCCACGAGCCGCCGGCCTTCAGAGTAGGTTCGTTACGGTCACCTTGGCCGAGCAAATTGGTCGCAACGAGCACCGCCGGCGACTCGTGGGGGAGACACGCGATTTGACCGGGCAGTGTGGAGCCGGCTACGGCGACGGGCCTGTCCCCGAAGGGCCGGTACACAATGACGCCGTCGCTCGCTCCGTCTTGCTGGGCCGGCTTACCGTCGCGCAAGAGGTTCGAGGGATGCGCGACCGGCGCGCCCCAGTGGTTCGCAAAGCGTTCGAATGCCGTCAGTGAGAACCGATCAAGATCCTGCCCTGCGATGGTTAGCAGCCGGCAGTGGCTGAGTGTTTCCAACAGGAGTTCCACCTGCGCTGGACAAAGTGGGTTGCTGAGGTCAATGCCCGACACGCGCGCGCCTATGCCACTGGCCCCGAGGGGGCGTTCGAACTCAACGTTCTCACCGAATATTGTCGCGAAACGATCCTCCAGGTGCGTTGGCGAAGAATTGACTGAGGGCTCATGCATGTCGGTCGCTCTTTGGCATGGAAAGCTTCAGTCTACCCGCGATGCGGTCGGCGTTCTATGTGGTTCTGACCTGCCCCCCTTAAGCTGCTCATCGATAAACAAGGCGAAGACGCAGCCATCCAAGCGGCAATGCGATCCGATGAACTATTAGAGCAAGGTGACACGGAGGGGGCTGCGGTTTGGCGTCGGGTGCTGGCAGCCGTGAAGGATATTGAGAATACGGAACCAAGTGGGAAGGTACATTAGCCCCCTATCGCAGCGTCAGCGCCTGACATGCGCGAGCCCTAAGAACGGCCCCTTTATATAATCCGGCAATGTGACCTCGCGCATGTCGTCCTGCGACAGCGCGAATGTCGGCCCACGACTGCGTGAACGCCTCGGCACGGCGTATCCCGCCGACCCGGCAAGCGGTGTTGTTGATACTTTTTGGAGTTTCGAAGATCTCGACCGCTTCCTCGGCGGTGTAAGGGCGCCGTAGCCCGCGGCAATAGTTCGTGATCTGTCTCCGCCTTTCGCCGCTTTGGGTCTGTTCTTCCCCCAACGAAAAAGGCCGCACCCGAAGATGCGGCCTCTCGCGACTTTTAAAGGGGCCGATTTACATGCCCATGCCGCCCATACCCCCCATATCGGGCATGCCGCCCGGCATGCCGCCTCCCGTGTTCTTCTCCGGCGCATCCGCGACCATCGCTTCGGTCGTGATCAACAGGCCGGCGATGGACGCCGCATCCTGAACCGCGACGCGCACGACCTTGGCCGGGTCGATGATGCCACTCTTCACCATATCGCAGTACTTGTCGTTCTGCGCGTCAAAGCCATAGTTCTGGTCCTTGCTTTCAAGAATCTTGCCGGCGATAACCGCGCCGTCCTCGCCCGCGTTCTCGGCGATCTGGCGGGCGGGAGCCTGCAGCGCCTTGCGCACGATGTTGACGCCGACGCGCTGGTCGTCGTTGTCCAGTGCGACCTTGTCGAGCGCCTTGATCGCGCGTAGAAGGGCTACGCCACCACCGGCGACAACGCCTTCTTCGACCGCGGCGCGGGTCGAATTCATGGCGTCCTCGACGCGGTCCTTGCGCTCCTTGACCTCGACCTCGGTCGCGCCGCCAACCTTGATTATGGCGACGCCGCCGGAGAGCTTGGCCAAACGCTCTTGTAGTTTTTCCTTGTCGTAGTCCGAGGTCGTTTCCTCGACCTGGGCGCGAATCTGATCACAACGAGCGTGGATGTCCTTTTTCTTGCCAGCGCCATCGACAATGGTCGTGTTGTCCTTGTCGATGTCGACCCGCTTGGTCCGGCCGAGCATGTCGAGGGTCACGTTCTCGAGCTTGATGCCGAGATCCTCGGAGATGACCTGGCCGCTGGTAAGTACCGCAATATCCGCCAGCATCGCCTTGCGGCGATCGCCGAAGCCCGGCGCTTTGACCGCAGCGACCTTGAGACCGCCGCGCAACCGGTTGACGACGAGGGTCGCCAGGGCCTCGCCCTCGACGTCCTCGGCGATGATCAAAAGCGGCTTGGTCGACTGAACCACGGCTTCGAGCAGTGGCAGCATCGCCTGCAGGCCGGATAACTTGCCCTCATGGATGAGAATGTACGGGTCCTCGAGCTCGGCCTTCATCTTCTCCGCGTTGGTCACGAAATACGGTGAAAGATAACCGCGGTCGAACTGCATTCCCTCCACGACGTCGAGTTCGGTGTCGAGCGACTTGGCTTCCTCGACCGTGATTACCCCGGCGTTGCCGACCGTATCCATGGCCTTGGCGATCATGTCGCCGACCTCGGTATCGCCATTGGCGGAAATGGTGCCAACTTGCGCGACTTCCGCGTTGCTGGTGATCTTCTTGGAACGCTTCGCGATATCCGCGACAACAGCGTCAACAGCCGCATCGACGCCGCGGCGCAGGTCCATCGGATTCATGCCGGCGGCAACCGCGCGGGAGCCTTCGCGCACGATAGCGGCGGCGAGGATCGTCGCCGTCGTGGTGCCGTCTCCAGCGATGTCGTTGGTCTTCGAGGCGACCTCGCGCACCATCTGGGCGCCCATATTTTCGAACTTGTCGCTCAGTTCGATTTCCTTTGCAACAGCCACACCGTCCTTGGTGATACGCGGCGCGCCAAACGCCTTGTCGAGCACAACGTTGCGGCCTTTCGGGCCGAGCGTCACCTTGACAGCATCGGTCAAGATGTCGATGCCATGCAACATCTTGTCGCGGGCATCCGTTGAAAATTTGACTTCTTTCGCAGCCATTACTTTCTTCCTTCCCTACCTAAGCAGCTTTCTTTGAGGCCTTGGGCTGATCGATAACGCCCATGACATCGGTTTCCTTCATGATCAGCAGGTCTTCACTGTCGATCCTGACCTCGGTGCCAGACCACTTGCCAAACAGGATCAGGTCACCGACCTGAACGTCCAACGGCGTGATCTCGCCATTCTCGTTACGTGCACCGGAACCCACCGCGATGATCTCGCCCTCACTGGGCTTCTCCTTTGCGGTATCGGGAATGATGATACCGCCTGCGGATTTTTCCTCCTCGTCGATCCGACGCACCAACACGCGATCATGCAACGGTCTGAATTTCATTGCTAACCCTCCAAAGCATTCAATAACTGTGGTTTGTTAGCACTCCGATCAAGAGAGTGCTAACGGGCATTTAGGGCACGATAGTTGGCAGTTCAAGAAAATTCCGGCGAAAAATTCAACGCCTTTAAATCCAAGTCATCGAATCGATCCGCGACGACAAAATTATGAGTCGCCAGTAGCGCTCCGCTAAGACCCGTATTTCGGTGTGCGCCAGCAGACGCTCCGAAATCTGATCGGTCGGGATCTCGACCGACGATCCGTGGAATTCGACCGGAGCTACCTCTCCGTCCGCGCCACCTCAATGACGGCGACGATGCGCCAGCTGTTTTCAATTTCTTCGCCGCTCGGCGCCGGCAGCCTATTGATTATGGAGGCGCGCTTGGCGCGGACCGGACTCTTCGCATGGGAAGCCGAGCCGGCGTCCTTGGCTTGTCTCGGCGATTAATACCAAAGAGCGCTGAAAATGACTCATAGGGCTTTGTCAGAGTAAATCGGCTTGAGCGTCCTGGCGAGGTTCCTTAGCCTCCGGGGATGCAAAATCCCTTCCGCTATTTCAATAGCTCGTCGGACGTCATCCGCCTCGTATTGATCTGTATCAACGCCAACGATCCGAGAAACCAGCATATGCGGGCTAGTTGGAATAAAGTACGCGCAGCTATCGATCTACGGACTTGTCACCCTATCGAGCGCAACGCAGAAATCCAGGATCGTCTACTCTGAACAGTCAAGATCAAGTAGCACTGTTAGCACTACCTGAGAAAAGCGTGTTATCTCGCCTTAGGGTTGAGCTCAAGTTTCGTATAAGTGGGGCGCTTCGACATCTCCTTGATGGCGGAAAGCGTGATGCCCGAGACAGCGTGCGAGGTTCGGCTGTAGTTCATAATGGTGGCCTGACTTTTAACACATCGCTTAGCTGCGCCGAGAGCTGATGTGGGCTGAGTTTGGATAAATCCTTGTTGACCTCAGCGGCGATCAGCTCCTTTACGGCCTTCGGCATCGCGGCCCGCAAGTCGCCTAAGAACTGTGGTGGCGCGACTACGATCAGCCGATCATAGGCGCCCTTCTCGCGCTCGGCATCCAGGACCAGCGCTATCTCATGCGCCAACCCTGACCTGGCGACCCGCTTGGGATTGGAATGCGGCTCCATTGCGTGGCGGCCGCAGCCGCTGCGGTCGAACGTTCGGCCCGGCCGATCGTTCGCGATTTCTCGTTTCGGCTGTATACCGTCGACAAGTTCCCCATCAGCGGCGGAGATCAGCTTGTTCCCGTTATCTAAACGAAAGAACCGGACGTGCGCTGCATCTGCCACGACAATCCAAATCTTAAATTCCTCATACGGCGCTCACCTCCTTCGCCTAGAATTCCCCCAAAAGGAACCCCTTGCACAGTCACGCAGTAACTCACATCAAGGCCGTTTGCGAAGTCGCTATAATGTTCCAGTCGTCAATTGGTTTAACCCGGGAGCCGGATCGCGGTTTCGACTTTGGTCAGCGCATCGAGCAGGTTTTCCCGATGGATTTCGTGCATTGGTTGCTCCTCGGCGAGGGTTGCCGCCCACTCGCTCAAAATATCGGCCAGCAGGTAGTGGTGGAGATGAACCTCTACCTCGCGTTTTTCGGCACCGCCCCGCACCAACTTGATCAACAATCCGTCGTTTTCTGGCCGCACTTCGAATTTCGAGCCGCGCGAGAACGAACCCATATAGACCTTGTCAGGGAAGCCAATTGCGACCTCGGCCTTGTCCTGCACAGGGTGCGTTGTTCTTTTCATCTGTCGCCGCCTCTTGGATGTTGCGAAACCGCGTCTTCGCCGACGCAGCTTGATCGAATATACCGAAGCCGCCGCTGCACACATTGACCCAGGTCAATGCTTGAAAGGCCGTCACTCAAGCCAGGTCGCGGAGCGCTTCTTGTCAGCAGCGATGTAGGTAGGCCGACCAAAGTCGCAACCGTGGTGCGAGCCAACAAGATGGTTTCGATGATATCCAATCCCGACGCGCCATTCACTTGCAGCGAGTGCGCCCCTCGTGAACAAAGTCCTTTAGACGAAGCGCCGCTGTTCTCTCGGTAGCGTCTACACGATGTGATTTTCGCATAGCAGACGCCGTTTGTGGTGTGGCCTCACGATACGAAGCGCTGGGATCGAAGAGGCGACCTCCTTGGCGTGGTGACTTGAAGCCAATTTCAAATCCAGCATTGTCTGACGGCGAATAACCGCATGCGGCGCCGGCACCGCCAAAGGTCTGGACCGAGCAAATTTCGCCGGCGCCTTTGAGCCAGATCAATACCCACCCCACGGCATTCGGTTACTTAGTTCCGAGGGCATTGACACGTTAACCGCCGCAATCGGCCGCAATGCACCGCATGGTTGGTTCAGGCTGCGAGGCAGCTCTCCTTCCAAACGGCGAAGGTCTCGGCACGAAAATCCTTGAAGATGCGGCGTGGCAGAAGATGGCGTTGGACGTAGAAGGCGTTCTGAACGGCGGCATGGATCGAC
>JAKZTB010000002.1:0-13903 GCA_047517345.1 Alphaproteobacteria bacterium | reverse complement strand
CTGATGAACAACGGAATCTTGTGGTTCGACCCGGTGCCGGACCGGCCGAACTCGCTGGCGCCCGGCAAGCGACCGCTGTCGAACATGTGCCCGGTCGTCGTCTCCAAGGACGGCCAGCCCTGGTTCGCGATCGGCGCGTCCGGCGGGCGCCGGATCATGCCGGCGGTTATGCAGATCGTCTCGCAAGTGATCGACGGCGGCGTGAGCCTCGAAGAGGCCTTCCACCAACCGCGCATCGACGTCAGCGGCGACGGCCGCGCCACCATGGACCCGCGCCTTGGCGACGCTGTGGCCACGGCGATCGAGACGCACATGCCGGTCTTCCGCGAGCAGAAAACGGTCTACCCGACCGCCTACGCCAATTTGAACGCGGTGATGAAGGACGGCGACGGTTTCGTTGGCATCGGCGAGGTCATGAACCCTGTCGGCGGTGCTGTGGCGGGGTAGGGCTCTTTTTCAGAAAATCGGCAGGCTCGGGTAAGCCACAGTCGCCTTGATGATTTCGTTGCGTTTTTTGAAACGTAACATCGAGTCATCGGCTTCGGCGACCGGGTTGTTCCACCAGCGCGAGGCTTCCCAGACGGACAGGTCGGCGTAACGCGTTTGCAGCAGAACCTTGGTGGCGGGCGCGGCGGTGTCGAGGCTGCGCCAGAAACCGCAGATGTTCACGTCGAATACGTCTTCCATGTTCGGCCAGGCGGTGTCGGAGATGTCCTGGAAGGCTTCCCAGTCTTCCGTGTCGATGTCGAACCAGCGGAAGACGTAGACGCCTTTATAGTTCGGCGGCGTGTCGTCGGTCGGCCGGACCGTCGCTTCGAGGAAATGCCGTTCCGTGGAATTCAATCCTTCGAACCGCGGCGTGGCGGTGGCGCGTGCGGCCGCTTCGTCGGGCCATGCGGTCAGCGCAATGCCCTCGTCGCGCGCCAGTCCGAGGCCGACCAAGCTGCGCCAGCAGCCGAACAATTTGCCGCCGTTTTCCTGCGCGCGGTCGGCGAAACGGGATTTAACGCTGCCGGCATCACTCTGCAGCAGACGCGGCGCGGTTGAATATCGGCAATACTCGAAAAATCGGTTCATGCGAACTTCCTTGCTCTTTGACCGCACGGTTCAGGAGGTGTCCCGCGTCTTGTCGAGATATTCTCGGACTTCCCGCAGCAAGGGCAAGGCGTCTTTCAGTCTTTTTTGGGTGAATTGTTCGCCGATCGCCTGCAGCGCCGGACTGATCGCCTGGATCGCTTCGTTGCGAACGTGCAGGCCCGCATCCGTCAAGGTCACGCGTTTGGCGCGGCCGTCGTCGGGGTCGGGCCGGACGTTTACGAGGCCGCGCGACTCGAGCCGTTTCAACGTGTTCGTCATCGCGCCCTTGGTCACCTGAATCGCACGGGCGAGGTCTTGCGGACTGCGGGCGCCGCCGAGGCGCGCGAAATGGTTGAGGACGACGAAATGCGACATCTTCAGCCCGTCGGGTAGGGCGCGTTCCAGAATATTCTGCGCCAACTGGTCTATGATTCCGATCTCGTTGAAGAAAGTGAATATGACCGGGTCGTCGTCGTGTATGGCCATCTATAGCCTTGCCAGTCGGGTTTCGAGTGGCCAACGCGGGCTCGCGGTTATCGCCGGACCGTATGCAATGCGATCGCGAGCGCAGCTCCAACGAGAAAAAATCTCAACCTGCTCATCCGGCGGCAAACCAAGTCGCGTACATCGTCTTATCCTTCCTCGTGCCGCCCGGCCTTGGGCGGTTTCCCATACGAATCGGATGTAGTTGCCGCAATTTCCGTGCCAGAAAAATCGAAAGACCCGCGATTTAAATTTTGTTTTATTTCAGAGTCTTACGTTGCCGATAGGACGGCCTTTCCGGTCCGATTGTAAAGGATTCCGACGAATTTCTTGACGATATCCGCAAAATGCCACGGCGAGGGAAAAATGCCAAATCAAAACAAAGGCAAATATGGTTAAGAACGATTCACTAAATATGTAAAGGATTCCGACACTTTGGAAGTGTGGCGGTCGCTGCGCCATACGTCAATCGAGCAGACCCATGCATTTGGGTGCACAGCTTTGCGCTTTCCGGGCGAATGTCGGATAAGATGACGACATGGCAGGGTCGGATGATCGATGGGTGGGGCAAGCGGTGCCGCGTTTTGAAGACGCGGCACTATTGTCGGGCGATGCCCGCTTTATCGATGACCTGGCGCCGGTCCCGGGCATCCGGCATGTGGCGATATTGCGGTCGCCTTACGCTCATGCGGCGATCAAGAGTATAGATGCCGCAGCAGCCCGCGAATTGGACGGTGTCCATGGCGTTCTGACCGGTGTGGATCTCGCTGCGGAACTGGACCCGTTGGCGAGCGCGGTGCGGGCGCCGATCGACTATTACCCGATCGCCATCGATAAAGTGCGCTACGTCGGCGAACCGGTCGCCCTCGTCGCGGCGATTGATCGTTACGTTGCAGAGGACGCGCTCGAGCGGATCGATGTCGACTACGACCCGCTCCCCGCGGTCGTCGATCCGGTCGCGGCGCTGGATGATGACGCCGCCCAGCTGCACGAGGCGGTTGGCAGTAATCTGGTGCACCACCGGACGTTCCGCTATGGCGACCCGGACCATGCCTTTGCGGATGCCGAGACGATCGTCGATTTGGATTGGCGCTATCCGCGTCAGGCTTCCACGCCGATCGAGACCTATGGCGCCATCGCGCATTTCGAGGCGTCGCCGGAGCGCTATACGGTCTGGTCGAATTTTCAGGGGCCGTTCATCCTGCAACCGTTGATGGCGCGGGCGTTGCGGGTGGCAGGCAACCGCTTGCGCCTGGTTGCAGCGCCGTGCAGCGGCGGCAGTTTCGGGATCAAGCAATCGCTTTACCCCTACATGGTACTACTGGCCGCGGCGAGCCGGACGCTCGGTTGTCCCTTGAAGTGGATCGAGGACCGCACCGAGCATTTGATGGCGTCTTCCGCGGCGTCGGACCGGGCGGATGCCATCGAGGCTGCGTTCGACCGGGACGGCATGCTGACGGGCCTGCGGTACCGCAACCTGGTCAATGTCGGCGCCTATGCGCGCGCGCCGGAGCCGGCATCGGTCTATCGCATGCATGCGGCGTCGAACGGTTGTTATGGCGTGCGCAACATCGCCGTCGACAACCGGCTGGTCGTCACCAACAAGACGCCGATCGGGCTCAATCGCGGATATGGCGGGCCGCAATTCTATTTCGGGCTGGAGCGCGCTATGGACAAGGCCGCGCGGGTGTTGGACATCGATCCGGCGGAATTGCGCCGGCGCAACTTCATTCCAGCAGGCGCTTTTCCATACGATGCCCCGGCGGGGGCGCAATACGACTCGGGCGACTACGCCAAGGGCCTCGACCTGGCGCTCGATCTCGCGGATTACGTTTCGCTGAAGGCGCGCCGCGAGTCTGCGCGGGCGGAAGGACGCCTGTTCGGCATCGGTTTTGCCTGCGGCGTCGAACCGTCGGGCTCCAACATGGCCTATGTCACCTTGGCGCAGACGCCGGAGGAGCGCGCGCGCGCCGGCGGCCGATCCGGCGGCGCCGCGATCGTGACAGTGGCGTTCGATCCGTCCGGCGCGGTGACCGTGACGCTCGACTCGACGCCGGCAGGCCAGGGGCACGGCACCGCCGCGGCGCAGATCGTGGCAGACGGGCTCGGCTTGCGGCCGGAAGAGGTGCATGTCGTCACCACCTTGGACACGCAGAATGGCGACTGGTCGCTGGCGTCGGGCAACTACGCCAACCGCTTCTCGTCGATCGTCGTCGACGCCATTGCCGAGAGCACGGACCGCATCGCCGCGAAGCTGAAGGCCGTGGCCGCCGATATGCTGGAAGTCGCGCCGGCGGATGTCGAGTTGCGCGACGGGCGCGCGCGGATCGCCGGCGTGCCGGACGACGGTCTGTCGATCGCGCGCGTCGCCGCCGCGACCCATTGGCATCCGGCTGGGCTGCCGGAAGGCCTGTCGCCCGGATTGCGCGATTCCGCGACGCTGTCGCCCGAAATTCTCGATTCACCGGACAAAGACGACCGGGTCGCCTCGGCGGTGACCTTCGGCTACATCTGCGATCTGGCGGCCGCCGAAATCGACCCGAAAACCGGCCGGATCCACATCGATACCTATGTCTCGGTGCACGATGTCGGCCGAATATTGAACCCGATCCTCGTCGAAGGGCAGGTGCGCGGCGGTTTTGCACACGGCTTCGGCGCCGCCTTGATGGAAGATCTCGTCTACGACGCCGACGGGAATTTTCTCAGCGGCTCCTTCGCCGACTATCCCTGTCCGACAGCGGCCGACCTGCCGGCGGTTACCATCGGTCACGTGGAAACGCCGTCGCCGGCAAATGCGCTCGGATCGAAGGGCATGGGGGACGGATCGTCGATGCTGACGCCCGCGGTCCTCGCGAACGCGGTGGCGGACGCGCTGGGCCGCGACGACATCGAACTGCCGCTTACTTTGGATAAGATCTGGCACCTCGCGCAGGATGCGTCATGAAGCCCGCACCTTTCGCCTATATCCGACCGGAGACCGAGGCGGACGCGCTGGCCGCGCTTGCGACGCACGGCGACGACGCGGTCGTGCTGGCTGGCGGATTGTCGCTCGGCGCCATGATGAATATGCGTCTGGTTTCTGCTGAAATAATTATTGATATCAATCGCGTGCCGGGCTTCGATAAGATCGAACATGATGCCGGTCGGTTGCGGACAGGCGCGTTGGTTCGGCAGGCGGACGCGCTGATTTCTAAGGACATTGCGGATGCCGTGCCGCTGCTGCGGCTGGGATTGCGGAAGGTCGGTCATTACCAGACCCGCAGCCGCGGGACTTTGGGCGGTTCGGTCGCCCACGCCGATCCGAGCGCGGAATTACCGCTTTGCCTTGCGACGCTGGGCGGTGAGGTGGAATTGGCGTCGCAGCGCGGCACGCGGCGCGTCGCGGCACGCGATTTTGCTGATTCCGCGCTGGCGACCTGCCGGGAGGCCGACGAGATGATCACGGCCCTGCATTGGCCGGTTGTCGAGGGCGGCGGCACAGCATTCGAGGAGATTGCTCAGCGGCACGGTGATTTCGCCATCGTCGCGGTTGCCGCGACGGCGCAGAAGGACGGTGACGGCATCGCATTCTCGCTGGGATTCGGCGGCGTCGAGGGGTGTCCGCAGGTTTTGGATGGCATTTCACCGTCTTCCGGATGGGAAACCTTTGCGGAGCAGGCGGTGGAGGCGTTCGTCGATACGCTCGAGCCGATGGAAGACCCGCGGGTCAGCGCCGCCTACCGGTGCGGTCTCGCGTTGCATTTGGGCCTCAAAACGCTGTTGCAGGCACTCGGTAAGGCGGTATGAGCGAAGCAAAACTCATACAGGCGGATGAAAAGGTGCGGGTTTCCTGCACCGTCAACGGCAATCCGCAAACCGGCTACGCCGAACCGCGAAGGCTTTTAAGTGACTTTCTGCGCCATGAACTGCATCTCTACGGCACTCATGTCGGGTGCGAGCATGGCGTCTGCGGCGCCTGTACCGTGACCTTGGACGGCCGGTTGGCGCGATCTTGCATGACATACGCGGTACAGGCGGAGGGGGCTGAAATCGGCACGGTGGAAGGCTTGTCCGATGCCGGTACACTCAATGCGCTGCAACGGGCGTTCTCCGAACATGGCGCGCTGCAATGCGGTTTTTGCACCGCAGGTATCCTGATCTCCACGACGCATTTCCTCGCTCAATGCCCAAATCCGAGCGAACAGGAAGTCCGTGAGATGCTTTCGGGGCATCTGTGCCGCTGCACCGGCTATGAAGGTATGATCCGTGCGATCCTGGCGGTGTTGGGTCGTTCGTCATGACATTGGCGCGCATGTTGGGCGCATCGGTTGCGCGCGATCCCGACGCGATCGCCATCGTCGAGGGCGACCTTCGCCTGACTTATGCCCGGTGGGAGGACGAGGTCCGGCGCGTCGCCGGTGGTCTTTTGGGCCTCGGCTTGACCGAAGGCGAACATCTCGTTGCCGTTCTGTCGAACCGGTATGAGATGGCGACGTTGTTCTGGTCGTGCCAAATGCTCGGTGTCGTTTTCACGCCGTTCAACTGGCGCGCCTCCGCCGCCGACGTAACGTTCGTCCTGGAAGATGCGGAAGCGAAGCTCGTCGTCTACGAGGATCGTTCCGCCGAAGCGGTCCTTGCGGCCCTCAAGGAAAATCTGGTCGACGCCGTCGTGTGCCTCGACGACGGGGAGGGGATGCCCTACCGGACCCTCGGCGAAGCAATGCCGTACGATGGTGTGCTTCCTGAAGATGACCAAGCGACTTGCCTGATGCTCTATACTTCGGGCACGACGGGACGCCCCAAAGGCGTGCCGCGCAGCCATGCGGCGGAGCGCATCGCCTCGATCGGCTGCATCGCGCAGCTGCATTACGGCTATGGCGAAGTGTCGCTCGGCGTGATGCCGCTGTTCCACACGATGGGGATTCGCGCGCTCGCGATGTCGGTGTACCTCAACGGCGCCTTCGTTTGCATGCCTACCTTCGATACGGCGGAAGCGTTGTCCTTGATCGGGCAGGAGCAAATAAGTTGCCTGTTTTTGGTGCCGACAATGTTCCACGACATGGTGCATCATCCGGATTTCGAACGTTTTGATCCCACGCCGGTGCGCAATCTCGCCTATGCCGGCATGTCGATGACCACGGCCTTGGTCGAAGCGTGCACCGCGGGCTTCGAGCCGGACTGGTTCAGCAATTTCTATGGCTCGAGCGAGATTTATACTTTCGCCGTCAGCGATCGGGCGCAGGAGAAGCCGGGCTGCGCCGGCCGCCCGGGGATGGGTCAACAGATCCGCATCGTGCGTGCCGATCTGGACGAGCGGGTCGGACCCGACGCTGTCGTCGCACGGGGCGAGACCGGCGAGATCATTGCCCGGATGGATTCGCTCGACGCCTTCTCCGGCTACTGGAAACGGCCGGACGCGGACGAGAAGGCGATCCGCGAAGGCTGGTATTTCACCGGCGATTTGGGAAGGTTCGACGAGGATGGCGAACTCTACGTCGTGGGCCGGGTCGACGACATGCTGATCTCCGGCGGCGAGAACATCTATCCCGAGGAGGTCGAAGATTTGCTGGCGAAATGTGCGCTTGTGCACGGCGTCGCGGTCATCGGCTTGCCGGACGAGCGCTGGGGCCAGCGGGTCGTCGCCTTTATCGAACCGGCTTCGCAGGAAGCCAACGCCGATGCGTTGGATAAGTACTGCCTGGACAGCTCACTGGCCCGTTTCAAGCGGCCGCGCGGCTACGCCTTCGTCGCGGCGATTCCACGTTCGGCGTCGGGCAAACTGCTGCGCCGCGAGTTACGGCTCGGTGCCTACGAACTATTGGACGAATTCGAACACACTTTGTAACGGAGCGATGAACAATGGCCATGGAACGGGATTATGCGGAACGCCGGGGCGACGTCTTGCGCGATCTGGACGGGCTACGCGCGGAAGTCGATGCGGAGAAAAAGGTCGGCACACTGATCCTCGACCGGGAGCCGCTCAACATCGTTTCCTACAAGGGCCGGTCGCAGATCTGCGCGCTGATTGAGGCATTCGACGACGACGACGATGTCGGCGTCATCGTGATCCGCGGCGCGAACGGCGTGTTCTCCTCGGGCGGCGACGTGAAGCGTTTTCCGGAAATCCCGAAGAACAAGATGTCCGACCTGGCGGACAATATCGGCGCGCCGGAACGCTGTTCCAAGCCGGTTATCGCGGCGCTGGAGAAGTACGCCTTCGGGGTCGCGTTCGAGCTGTCGCTCGCCTGCGATTTCCGCTTCGCCACCAAGGAAACCCAGGTCGGTCTGCCGGAAGTCGCGATCGGACAAATGCCCGGCTCCGGCGGCAGCGTACGCGTCGCCCGCTTGATCGGCATGACCCGCGCCAAGGACATGGTGATGCTCGGCAAGCGCTTGGCCGCGGAGAAGGCGCACGATTGGGGCCTGCTGACCGATGTCGCGGAAGATTCCGAAGGCCTCACCGAGATGGTCGAAAAATACGCGGCCCAACTGAATGCGCTGGCGCCGATCTCGCTGCGCGCCTGCAAGCGCGTCCTCAACGCTGTTCCCGACACCGGCCTCAAGGTCGCGCTCGATATCGAAGGGCACTCCTATGAGAAGCTGCGCTGGACCGAGGATTACAGAGAAGGCATCAACGCGTTCAGCGACCGCCGCAAGGCGGATTACAAGGGGCGGTAACATGAGCGCAAACGAAAATAGCGACATCGCGGCGGCGCGCGCCGTCATGGACGGCTTCATGGAAGCGTTCAACGCGGAAGACGCCGAGGCGCTGCGAGACCGCTGGTTCCATTTCCCGCATGTCCGATTGCACAGCGGCAAGGTCTCGGTCATGGAACGGCCGGAGGATCTGCAAAATTGGGTGTGGAACCGGGAAGAGCAGGCGACGGATTGGGCGCATAGGGGCCGGAAAATTACGCCGGTACCGGGAGCGAAGCGTGTGCGCGCCAACCAACCGCTAATCTTGGCCCTGCCGAAGGGACGGATATTGAAGGAAGTCAAACCGTTGTTGGCACAGGTCGGCATCGCACCTGAACCGGCGTTCGACGATCCGGATGCACGGCAATTGCGTTTCGAGACGAATATCGACGGGTTGTCGATCATCCGCGTGCGTAGTTTCGATGTGGCGACATTCGTCGCCTTCCGCGCGGCACATCTTGGCATTGCAGGCAACGATGTGCTGATGGAATTCGATTACGCGGAATTGTACGCGCCGGTCGACCTGGGTATCGGTCATTGCCATCTGGCGGTGGCGGAACCCCGCGATATGGTCGACAGCGACGATCCCAGTCAATGGAGCCACATCCGTATCGCGACAAAATATCCGGGGATCACGCAACGCCATTTCGCGGCTCGCGGGGTGCAGGCGGAGTGTATAAAACTGAACGGCGCCATGGAGTTGGCGCCGACGCTTGGGCTTTGCCGCCGCATTGTCGATTTGGTCTCAACGGGTGCTACATTGCGCGAGAACGGTCTGGTCGAAGTGGAGAAGATCGCCGACGTGACCAGCTGTCTGGTCGTCAACCGCGCGGCGCTCAAGACGCGGCCGACCGAGATCCGGCCATGGGTGGACAAGTTCCGCGAGGTTGCCGATGCCGCTTAGGCTGGCCACGGACGATCCTGGCTTCGAGGACGCATTTGCAACGTTTCTTGCGGCGAAGCGCGAGGTCGTCGAAGAGGTCGGTGCGGTTGTTGCGGAAATCGTCGAGAACGTTCGGCAACGCGGCGACGCGGCAGTGCTGGACTATACGAAGCGGTTCGACGCGCTCGAACTTTCCGCGGAGTCATTGAGGATTGGCGAGGACGATATCGCGGCGGCGCGCGCGCAGTGCCAATCCGAGGCCTTGCAGGCTCTCGAATTCGCCTCGGATCGCATCAAGGCGTTTCACGAGCGGCTCAAGCCCACGGACCTCGACTATACCGACGATCAGGGAGTTCGGCTCGGTGCGCGCTGGACCGCAATGGAATCCGTCGGCCTTTACGTACCGGGCGGGACGGCAGCCTATCCAAGTTCGGTCCTGATGACGGCTATTCCGGCGCGGGTCGCCGGCGTGCCGCGCGTCGTGATGGTCGCGCCTACGCCGGAGGGTAAGGTCGATCCTCTGGTTCTGGCGGCCGCGGATTTGGCTGGCGTACGCGAGATTTACCGCATCGGCGGCGCGCAGGCGGTTGCCGCCTTGGCCTATGGGACGGCCAGCATCGCGCCGGTCGTAAAGATCGTAGGGCCAGGAAACGCCTATGTCGCCGCGGCAAAACGCCAGGTTTTCGGCCAAGTGGGCATCGATATGATCGCCGGTCCTTCGGAGATACTGGTCGTGGCCGACAGCGAGAACGATCCCAACTGGATCGCGGCCGACCTCCTGTCGCAGGCCGAACATGACGAAGCCGCGCAATCCATCCTGATTACCGACGATGTCGATTTCGCCGATAGCGTCGGTGACGCGGTCGAGCGTCAGGTTGCAGGACTGGAACGGTCGGCGATAGCGGGCGCGAGCTGGCGCGAGAATGGCGCGATCATTCTTGTGCCCCGGCTGCAAGATGCCGTGCCGTTGATCGACCGCATTGCGCCGGAGCATCTGGCGCTCAGCGTTGCGGATCCGGATGGGATGGCAAATTCGGTGCGCAACGCGGGCGCCATCTTTCTCGGCCGGTACACGCCCGAGGCTATCGGCGACTACGTCGCAGGACCCAATCATGTCCTACCCACCGCGCGCGGCGCCCGGTTTTCTTCAGGACTTGGTGTTGCGGACTTCATGAAGCGCACGACGTTGATGGCATGCGATGCACAGAGTCTGGCGGCGATCGGGCCCGCTGCGATATCACTCGCCAGTGCGGAAGGGCTCGGCGCGCACGCGCGATCGGTCTCCATTCGGCTGAATGCCCGCGAAAATGAGTAGGCGATGGCCGACGAGCATATCGTCCATATTGAACTCGACCGGAAGACTCTGGTCAGCCGTAGTCCTGAGGTGGAGCACGAGCGCGCCGTAGCGATCTACGACTTGCTCGACGAGAACTATTTCGAACCGGTCGGCGATTATTCCGGGCCGTACCGCATTGCGTTGTCGATCCAGGATGCGAACCGGCTGATTTTCGACATCCAGGACGAAGCGGAAAACAGCCAGGGCGAAATATCGATTTCGCTGACGCCGTTCCGGCGGATCATCCGCGACTATTACAAGATCTGCGAAAGCTATTTCGACGCCATCAAGCGGCTGTCGCCGTCGCAAATCGAAACCATCGATATGGCGCGCCGGGGCGTACACAATGAAGGTTCGGAGATACTTCAGGACCGGCTCAGCGAGAAGGTCAAGATGGATTTCAACACGGCGCGGCGCCTGTTCACCTTACTCTGCGTTTTACATTTTAAGGGCTGATCGTGGTGTCTATTGACACGAAATCGGTTTGAGACGGTGGCGGTCGGGTCATGAACGATATTCCTGACGCCGTATTGTTTGCCTGCAACATGAACGCTGTGCGTTCACCGATGGCCGAGGCGATCTTGAAACATCTGCATGGCCATCGTGTCTATGTCGATTCTGCCGGCGTGCGCAAAGGGGAGCCGGATCATTTCGCAATCGAGGTGATGGACGAGATCGGAATCGACCTGTCGCGCCACAAGTCCAAGCGCCTCGACGACTTGGAAGATACTTCCTACGACCTGATCGTGACCTTGTCGCCGGAGGCGCAGCACCACGCGGTTGAAATGACCCGGACCATGGCGGTAGACGTCGAGTTCTGGCCGACTTTGGATCCGAATTTCATTACCGGCAATCGCGAACGCCGAATAGGCGCCTACCGACAAATTCGTGACCAATTGCTGCAGAAGATAAAGCAGCGGTTTCCAGTGACGCATGCCGTGGACATTTGAGAGTTGGGCCGATGATCCCTATAAGGGCGAACTTCACGAGAGCGGAATTAGCATATGGCTGATCAGGAGAGACGACTGGTTCTCGCCTCGGCATCGCCGCGGCGCCGGGACTTGTTGGCGCAAATCGGCATTTTCCCCGACGAAATCGATCCGGCGGAAGTCGACGAACGGCCTCGGAAAGACGAACTTCCGCGAGACTACGCAAAACGGATCGCCGCGGCGAAGGCTGCCGCCGTGTGTCTGCGCCATTCAGACGCCTTTGTACTCGCGGCCGACACGGTTGTCGCGTGCGGTCGACGAATTTTGCCGAAGGCCGAGGATTCCGAGACCGCACGCCGCTGCCTTGAAATGCTGTCGGGCCGGCGCCATCGGGTCTATGGCGCTTTCGTGCTGCATGCTCCAGACGGGCGCGAGAATACGCGTGTCGCGGTGACGGCGGTCGTCCTCAAGAAGCTGTCTACAGCGGAACTTGATGGCTATCTGGACTCCGAGGAATGGCACGGCAAGGCGGGCGGTTACGCAATTCAGGGCAAAGCCGCCGCATTCGTACGGCAACTCAGCGGTTCCTATTCCAACGTCGTGGGGCTGCCGCTGTTCGAGACCGCGCAGGCGCTCAAAGGAATGGGCTGGTCGCTTTGAACGGGGGCATTCTTATCGAGGTGTCGCCCGGCGAAACGCGCGCCGCCATCGTCGACGGTGACGGACGCCTCGTCGAGCTGTCGATCGAGCGGATCGACCGGCCGGCGCGCGAAGGGGGTATCCATCTCGGGCGCGTGACGCGGGTCGAGCCGAGCCTCAACGGCGCGTTCGTTACCTTCGCCGATGGCATGGACGGGTTTCTTCGCCGCTCTAAAGGCTTGCATGAAGGGCAATCGATAGTCGTACAAGTCACGCGCGAAGCGGGCGACGGCAAGGGGCCGGCTTTGACGGACAAGCCTACGGTGGTCGGTCGCTACATGGCGCTAACGCCGGATCGATCCGATGAGACCTTTTCGGCGCGTCTTGGCAGTGGGCGCCGGCGGGCGCAACTTGAGTCGTTGACGCAGCGGCTCCGGCAGATCACGGATACGGGGTTCGCGGTGCGCGCGGCTGCTGCGCATGCGACAGACGACGATATTGCCGCGGAAGCATCTCGTTTGAGTGGCGATTGGGCGGATATCCAGAAAAAAGCAGCCGAAGGAAAAGCGCCGGCGCTGCTCGCGGCTGCGCCGGGCCTGATCGCGCGCGTCCTGCGTGACGGTGAGGGTAGCCAGGCCGTAATCGACGATCCACGGGCCTACCGAGAGGCCGAATCTCTGGCTCGAGAGCGGATGCCCGATTGGCGGGGATTGTTGCAACGGCACGACGAGCGAGCTGCCTTGTTCGAGGCTTTTGGTATCGCCGATGACGTCGAGGCCGTTTGCGACCGCGTCGTGACGATGCCCGATGGGGTTAGATTGACCATCGATCCGGTGGAAGCGCTCACGGCGATCGACGTCGACAGCGGCGCCGGTGGCCGCCGTGGTTCGGACGACGCGATATTGAGGGTCAATCGAGCGGCGCTATCGGAGGTCGCGCGGCAGGTGCGATTGCGCAACCTGTCGGGCTTGATCGTGGTCGATTTCCTGAATATGCGGCGCAAGGCGTTGCGCAGCCAGTTTCTGCAGGCCGCGCGGCGCGCGTTTCGCGGTGACCCTATGCAGGTCGACGTCCTGGGCATGACTGCGGCGGGGCTGCTGGAACTGACGCGCCGGCGCGGCTCGCCGCCGTTGCAGGAAATGCTGATGGTGGCGCGCGCAGAAACCGGACCGGCGCCGGCGACGGCGGCGTGCGCCATATTGCGCGCGGTTTTGCGCCTGACCGGCCCGGGTAGACCTGTCGTCATCGCCGCGCCGAAAGTCATCGCTGCATTGGAAGTGCCTTTAGCGCCGGCGCGGGCGGAGGTCGATCGGCGGATGGGGCAACCGCTCACGTTGCGCGCGGACGCGTCGCGGCGCCAATGGGAGGTAATTTTGGAGCAGGGTAATCCATGTTAGGGATGGCATGAGCGAAAAAAAATGCGCGGTCTGCGGCCGCCCGGTGACCGAGGAATCGCAACCTTTCTGCTCAAACCGATGCAAGAATGTCGACTTGCAGCGGTGGCTTGGCGGGCACTATAGGGTCGAAACCAACGAGGAACCCGATCCCGGCGAGCCGATCCCCACCGACCCCGATAACGTGTGACGGCGCGGGGAGATCGCCCTGGACAGCCGCGGCGATTTTCTCTATGTAGACCGTCCGCTTCGGCGGACGCCCAGGTAGCTCAGTTGGTAGAGCAGTGGACTGAAAATCCGCGTGTCGGTCGTTCGAGTCGGCCCCTGGGCACCGTTTCTTTTTTTCTTTAAACCCGCATTTCCCAAGTATCGTCGATATTCAGTGCGGCGAGAAGGCGATTCTGCTATAAGAATCATGAAGTTGTAGCATACATGGAGCGGCGGATATGGCACACCCGATGGGTGAATCGAAACCGGGGTGCCTTCG
>JAKZTB010000001.1:0-38109 GCA_047517345.1 Alphaproteobacteria bacterium | reverse complement strand
ATCAAGGTGGCCGCTTCAGCCGACCCAAGTCGACAAGACGACGACGAAAGGCGGTACGCGGATGAGCAAAAACTGTTACCCATGTCGCCGGTCCAAACTGTTACCCATCTTCCCGGTCGGGCCAAGGTGGAGGTGGAAACGCTAATTAGCCAACAACAAAACGCGACAGGAGACAGCGATGCCTTACCAACCCTTCGATCTGACCGGCAAGGTCGCGCTGATTACCGGCGGCAATGGCGGCATCGGGCTCGGCATGGCGGACGCCATCGCGCAGGCGGGCGGCAGCGTCTGCATCTGGGGCACCAACCCCGACAAGAACGCCGCCGCCCTGGCGCAAATCGAGGCGCATGGCGCAGAGGCCGCCGCGCTGATTTGCGACGTGTCGCAGGAGGAAGAGGTCGAGCGCTGTTTCGCGGAGACCCTGGAGCGCTTCGGACGCGTCGATGGCTGTTTCGCCAATGCTGGGGTCAGCGGACGCGGCGCTCTGACCCCCTTCGTCGAGATGACGACGGAATCCTGGCGGCGCATCATGAACGTCAATCTGGAGGGAACGTTCTTCACCTTCCGCGCCGCCTGCCGGCATATGATCGAGCGCGGCGGCGGCGGTCGGCTGGTCGGGACGGCCAGTCTCGCCGCCTTGTCCGGCGCGGCGCGCAACGAGCATTACGCGGCCACCAAGGGCGGGCTGGTCTCGATGATCTACGCGCTCGCCGTGGAGATGGCACGCTACAAGGTCACCGCGAACGCTATTCTGCCCGGCTGGATCGAAACCGCGATGACCGAAAGCGCTTTCAACTGGGATAAGTTCGCCGACAACGTCAAACCCCGCATTCCCGCCCGGCGCTGGGGAGAAGGTGGGGATTTCGGCGGTATCGCCGTCTACCTGATGTCCGACGCCAGCGCCTATCACAGCGGCGACACCCTGCTGATCGACGGCGGTTATCAGAAGTTCTGATCGGTCAGGTTCTTTCTGAAACGCCGGTCCCGCTTGAGGTGCCATTCGCGGCTCATCGCCTCGCCGCGGTTGCGGTAGCGCTCGGCGTAGAGCAACTCCCAACCGCGGCCGCGGGTCGAGCGCGCGCCCTTGCCCGCATTGTGCGCCGCCAGCCGCTTGTCCAGATCGGTGGTCCAGCCGACATAAGTCCGCGCCCCGTCAGTACTGCCCAAGATGTAGACAAAGCTAGCCACGATTCTAGTCGTCCGACGCGCCACCCCTGCCGCGCGTCTTCTTGAGGCTGCCGCGCCGTTTCTTGGCGTCGAGCCGGCGCTGCTTGGCCGCCTTGCCGGGCCGGGTCGGCCGGCGGTGTTTCGGCGGCACCGCCGCCTGGCGGATCAGCTCGGCGAGCCGGGCGCGCGCGTCTTCGCGGTTGCGCTCCTGGCTGCGGAAGCGGTTGGCGGTGATCACCACGACGCCCTCGCGCGTCATCCGGCGTCCGGCCAACGGCTTGAGCCGCAAGTAGACCGCGCCCGGCAGGTTCGGCGAATTGGCCGCGTCGAACCGCAACTGCACCGCCGTCTCCACCTTGTTGACGTTCTGCCCGCCCGGCCCCGGCGCGCGGATGAACCGCTCGCTAAGCTCGTCTTCGGAGAGAGATATGGTGGGAGAGATTTCGAGCATATGCGCAGTATAGCGGGGTCGCGTCAGACGCCGATCAATTTGTCCAGAACCCCGCATGCCCGCTGCGCAATTTGTTTGATGGGGGTCTGCGAGTCCACTAGGCTTCGGGTGAACGAGCGGAACGGGGGAACGTCATGCGAAATGCGGTTGTCGCGACGGTTGCGGTTACATTTCTCATCATGATGGGCGGCGCGGGGAGCGCATCGGCGGCGGAAATCTGCACCGGGTTCGGGCCGCAGACGCCGCGGGACATCGCCAGCGTCTCGGGCACGAACAAGCGGCTGTTCACCTTGGCGCCGCCGGCGACGGAACTGAACCTGTGCAACATCCACACCCATACGAACGCCGAACATAAGGGGCCGGGATTTTCGGTCTTTGCCGGCAAGGGCGAGCATGGCGGCTACAAATGCAACGGTTCAAACAAGCTGACGAAGGCGGAGTTCGAAGACCCAACGCAGGGGCACGGCGCGTTCCACGGCATCAAGCCCGGCGATACCATCGAGGTCCACTGGGTCCATTCCTCCTGCGACGTCGCGCCGGGCGAGGGTCTCGGTTCCTGCCTCAGCGAGAAATGCGCGAACCCGCAGCTGCGGGTGGAAACCCAGATCTTCCTGGTCGTGAACGACAAGAACGCGCTGAACTTCGCCGACTTCGCCTATGCGGGAAACATGAAGAACGGGCTTCACCAGGCGAAATCCCTGCCCTCCGGGACAGGCGCACCGGTCGTGTTCACGGGCTCGACCACGGGCACGAAATACACGCAGGCAGTCTGCTCGCCCATGCAGGTGACCTGGAGCGTCCGGCCGCAATGCGCCAAGGTCGATGTGAGTTCCCTCTACAAATGGGCGAAAGACGGCAACGTCTTCAAGGAGGAACATTCGCACGGCGTGCGCCAACTGGTCACCGCACCGGAGTTGCTGTCGCCGATCAAATAATCCGCCGACGGGATCGTTTTGTATCCACGGCGAGCGGAGTGCTACGCTCACCATAGCGACAATCCCGAACAGCGGAGACAATCATGAACGTCGGATTTATCGGCCTCGGCACCATGGGGGCCAGCATCGCGTTGAACGCGATCAAGGGCGGCAATTCGCTCACCGTGCACGACATCAACAAGGACGCCGCGGCCGAGCACATAAAGCTTGGGGCCACCTGGGCCGATACGCCGAAGCAGGTCGCCGCGGCCAGCGAAGTGGTGTTCACCTCGCTGCCGGGACCGCCCGAGGTCGAGGCCGTCGTGCTGGGCGAAAACGGGCTGATCGAAGGGTTCAAGCCGGGCAGCGCCTATTTCGACCTCAGCACCAACTCGCCGACGGTGATCCGCGAAATCCACGCCGCCCTGGCGGAAAAGGACGTGCAGGTGCTCGACGCGCCGGTCAGCGGCGGGCCGGACGGCGCGCGGTCGGGCAAGATGGCGATCTGGATCGGCGGCGACGAGGCCGTCTTCAACAAATACCTGCCGGTGCTCGACAGCATGGGCGACGCGCCCTACTACGTCGGCCCGATCGGCGCCGGCGCGGTCGCCAAGCTGGTGCATAATTGCAGCGGCTACATCCTGCAGACCGCGCTCGCCGAGACCTTCACCATGGGCGTCAAGGCCGGGGTCAATCCGGAAGGGCTGTGGCAGGCGCTGCGCAAGGGCGCGCTTGGCCGGCGGCGGGTGTTCGACACCCTGTCGCGCCAGTTCTTGCCGGGCCGCTTCGACCCGCCCGATTTCGCACTCAAACTGGCGCGCAAGGACGTGGCGCTGGCCTGCGAGGTCGGCCGCGAGTTCGACGTGCCGATGCGCCTGGCGCACATGACCCTGATGGAGATGACCGAAGCGATGAACCGGGGTTGGGAGGGACGCGACTCGCGCGTCGCGATGACCCTGCAGACCGAGCGGGCCGGCGTCGAAGTCCGCGTCTCCGACAACCGGATCGCCGAGATCCTCGCGGAGGATTCATGAGCCTCGAAGGAAAGACCGCGCTGGTCACCGGCTCGGGCCGCAATATCGGCCGCGCCGTCGCGCTGCATCTGGCGGAAGCGGGCTGCAACGTCGTTCTCAACGGCAGCCAGGACCGGGCCGCCTGCGAGGAAGTCGCCGAGAAAGTCCGCGCGGCCGGCGCCGAGGCGGCGATCGAGATGTGCGATATCGGCGACCGCGAAAAGGTGCTGGCGATGGCGCAATCCGCCATCGACCGGTTCGGCACCGTCGACATCCTGATCAACAACGCCGCGATCCGGCCCGGCGGCGACTTCCTCGAAGTCACCGAGGACGACTGGAACCGGGTCATGGACGTCAATTTCAACGCCGCCTTCCATCTCTGCCGCGCCTTCCTGCCCGGCATGCTGGAGAAGGGCTGGGGGCGGATCGTCAACTTCACGGGCATGAACGCACAGATGGGCGGGCACAGCCGGCCGGCGGTCACCGTCTCGAAGCATGCGATGTGGGGCCTGACCAAATCGCTGTCGCGCGATTACGGGCCCAAGGGCGTCACCAGCAACATCATCTCGCCGGGCACGATCCCCGACGTCAGCGTCGATACCGCGACGCCGAATTTCGAATCTCTGCGTCAGGCCAATCCGGCCGGACGGCTGGGCACGGGTGACGACATCGCCGCGGCGGTCGACCTGCTGGTTTCGGATGAAGGCGGCTTCATCAACGGCCAGATGCTGCAGGTGAACGGCGGCGTTGTGAACCAGTTCTAAAAGGGCGCAACGCAACCGTCGCTTCCTTGCCCCCCTCTAGGTTCGGTGGCACAATTCGACTCGCTTGATCTGATCGATCGGCTTGCGCTGCGATTGTGCGCGGACCATCGATAATTGATGGGCAAGCCAACGGCGGGGCGGGTACGCGAGGCTGCCGAAAAAATCTGAGACCGCGCCCCTCAGAACAGTCACACAAGGGGACAGTTATGAAACTTTACTACGATCCAATCACCGTGAACTGCCGCAAGGTGGTTGCCGGCCTCGACCTGATCGGCGCCAGCTACGACGAGGAGCGGCTCGACTATTTCGCCGGCGACCACAAACTGCCGGAATTCACGAAGATCAACCCGAACGCCGAGATGCCGGCGCTTGTCGACGGCGATCTGATGCTGTGGGAATCGAATGCCATTCTCGTCTATGCGTGCGAAAAAACCGGCAACAAAACCGCATACCCGGACGACCCCAAGATCCGCGCCGACATCACGCGCTGGCTGTTGTGGGAATCGGGCAAATGGTTCGAGGCCTGTTACGTCTATCTGGTGGAGAACGTGGTCAAGCCGCTGCTCGACGACAAACCCGACGACGCCATCCTCGCCGGCCACGCGCCGACGTTCCATAAGCGGGCGGCGATCCTGGAGGCCCGTCTCGAGGGCCGCGAATGGATCTCGGACGACCATGCGACCATCGCCGACATCGCCGTGGCGGCGCCCATGCATCTGCACGCCGTGCAGAAACTGCCGCTCGAGGACTACCCGAACATCCGGGGCTGGATGGAAAGGGTCGAAGCGCTGCCCTGCTGGCAGAAGTCCGACCCGGTCCCGCACATTCCGCCGGAACTTCTGGCGAAACTCGCCTGACGGATACGCCGCCGTCAGCCGCGCCGAGCGCGCCTTTGAGGTGGGCGCAGACGCCCGAACTATATGATAGAAAGTCCTAACCCCTAGGTTTCAGGTTAGCTCAACCCGTCCCGAAGGTTGGTACAGGTAATTGGATATATTGACCAACAATTAATATCTAATTCGGAAGAGACGTTTGGAGTTTGGAGTTAAAGAAAACTATGAATGATGGGTCGGCATGATGACTGATGGCGTAAAAACGACACAGATGAGCGGCGCTCTGAGGGGTGTTCGAGTCATTGACATATCTAATTTTCTCGCGGGACCCGTATCCTCAATGTTCCTTGGAGATTCGGGCGCTGATGTAATCAAGGTCGAAAGGCCTGAAACGGGCGATGAAATTCGTTACTGGGGAAACAATAAGGACGGCGTTGGGTTAATGTATAAATTGATTAACCGCAACAAACGTTCAGTTACAGCGGACTTGAGAACACCGCTTGGTGTTGAAATAGTCAAGAGGCTGGTCGAGAATGCTGACATCCTAATCGAGAATTATCGCAAGGGTACATTGGAGAAATGGGGCCTTGACTATGACATTCTCAGTAAAATTAACCCAAGGCTAATTATGGTTCGCATTACCGGTTTTGGTCAAACCGGGCCGAACAGTCACCGGCCAGGATTTGGCACTCTGGCAGAAGGTTATGCAGGTTTTGCATCGATTACGGGATATGCAGACAGGCCACCTTTGTTGCCTGGTTTTGGCCTTGCCGATGAAACCGCTGGATTGATGGGGGCGTATTTGGCGCTCGCCGCATTACGTGAGCGGGATCAAAATAGTGGTAAAGGCCAGATCGTTGAGTTTGCAATTTACGAACCATTGTTTACTTTGCTGGGCCCTCAGGTTGTCGACTATGATCAACTTGGCATCGTTCAAGAGCGAGATGGAAGTAGGCTTCCTTTTACAGCGCCGAGGAATACATATCGTACCCGCGACAACAAATGGGTATCGATATCGGGAAGTGCACAGTCGACTTTTGAACGAATGTGCGAGGCTTTAGGCGTTCCAGGGTTAATCGGTGATCCGCGGTTCTTGGATAATAGGTTGCGTATTCAGAATGCGGAAGCGCTGGATGAGGCGTTGCAGGTGGCGATTTTGAAATTTGACCGAGAACCCTTGATCAAACTATTTGACGAATTCGGCGCGGCTGTTGCAGCTTGCAACAATATTGCTGAAATTTTTGAGGATCCACATTTCGCGGCCCGGGAAAATATTGTTGCTATTGACGATGAGGAATTGGCAGGACCGCTACGGATGCAAAATGTCGTTGGTAAATTTTCTCGTACGCCTGGGGAAATTCGCCATGCGGGTCCCGTCTTGGGAGAGCACAACGTTGAAATACTGGTCGATATGCTTGGATTCGATCCAAAGCGGTTGACGCAAGAAGGGTACGAACTAGACGACAATAAATAGGAATCTGTTATGCTGAAAATGCCGGAGCGGGTCGTCGTTGCCGAAGTAGGACCAAGGGATGGGCTGCAATCCTTTGCCCGCTGGATTTCAACGGAAGACAAAATTGCGATCGTAAATCTGCTTTCCGATGCGGGATTGCCGGTAATCGAAGTTACGAGTTTTGCGCATCGAAAGGTAGTCCCGATGCTCACCGATGCGGAACAGGTATTGGCGCGTATAAATCGCCGGGCGGGCACAGTCTATAGAGCGCTCGCTCCTAATGCCAGGGGTGCCATTCGTGCCATCGAGTCTGGCATGGTAGATGAAATATTGGGGCTTTTGACTGTCAGTGAGGTATATCTCGCAAAAAACCAAAACATGACGCTTGATCAAGCCATTGAAGCTGCGGGTCACTGTTTCAGATTGTCGGAACAGGCAGGCGTTAAATTTGTCATGGCTATGGGGGTATCGTTCTTTTGTCCCTATCAAGGCAGAATCCCGGATGAAGCGACTTTGTCTGTCGTTGATCGATTATATGAGAAGGGTATTCGCCGGTTATATTTGGCCGCCAGCACGGGTATGGAAGATCCCGCTCATATTAGTCGGATTTTTAATGCCGTTCGACATCGTTGGCCGGATATCGAAGCTGGGTTTCATATGCATGAGCGCATAGGGATGGCTTCCGCCAATATGTTTGCGGCATTGGATGCCGGGGCGGTTGCGGTAGAAGGGTCGATCTGCGGTATTGGCGGTGGCATCGTAATGCCAGGAGGTATGGGCGATATTGGAAACCTGCCAACAGAAGATATCGTCAACATGCTAAATCGATCTGGCATCCAAACCGGCTTGGATACAGATTTGGTGTTGGCCGCTGCGCGGGAAATTGAAGGTATCCTGGATATACCTGCTCGAAGCTACATTATTCGGAACAAAGATATCGGTGTTTGATCTTCTCCAGTAGGACAACGGGTTTATTTTGAGGCGTTACGGCGGCAGTACACTTTACTAACGGTGCAACGGCCCGGAAGTACAAGTGTCTAGAGGCCGGGTCTCGTTCTTCGTATGACGCGCGCATCCCGGCTACGCCGTCACGTCGTCGCGGCAGTTGATCACCAGTTCGGCGATCGACGCCTTGTTGGACAGGGCGAGCAGGGTCAGCACGACTTCCGCGATGTCGTCCGGCTCGATCATCCGGTCTTGCGGGACGCTCTCCACGGTTGCCGTCATATCGGTGGCGACATAGCCGGGGCACAGCGCGGTACAGCGCACGCCGTCGTCCCAGCCCGCATGGCGGGTCGCGTGCGACAGGGCCACGGCGGCGAATTTGGTCATCGAGTAGCCGATGCCGCTGTCGTACACCGCTTTCCCGGCGAGCGAACATACGTTGACGATGCGTCCCGCACCGCAGCTGCGCAGATGCGGCAGCGCGGTTCGGGTCATCGACAAGGGTCCCTTCACGTTGACCGCCCACATGCGGTCCAACTCATCGTCTTTGTCATCTTCGACGGACACGTTGCCCACGATGCCGGCATTGTTCACCAGACCGTCCAGGCGGCCGAACCGTTCCACCGTCGAAGCGACCCATTGGCGGTGGGTATCCTTATCCTCCGCATCGTAACGTCCGGTCAGCACGCGGTCCGGCGCCCAATCGCCGGTGACCTGCGCCAACGACTCCGGGTTGCGCGCGCCCAGGCTCAGGTTGTAACCGGCACCGTAGAGCGCCGCCGCGACGGCACGGCCGATCCCGCGATTGGCGCCGGAGATCATGATGACGCGGCCGTCGGGCGTTAACATGCGCAGGGTCCTTTCACTGTGGTGAGGACGGGTCAGTCGTAGAGCGCCACGCAGCGCACCTCGATGCTCCAGCGCTCGGGCGCATCCGGCGCTGTGGCCGGATCCTCGAAGGCGCTGTGAAAACTGAACGTGCAGGGCGCGTCCGGGTCAGCCGCGTCCGGGTCGGCGCCATTCGAGCGGGCAAGCGCGCCGTCGGAATCCCACTGCTTTATCAGCAAGGCCTCGTCGCGGGTCAGCGCCGGATAGAAATACCATCGATGGCCGTCCGAATGCTTCGCGAAGTAGTTCTCGCCGATCCTGTCGTGATAGTGAATCTCGAAGACGACCAGATGCTCTGGCCGCACGGTGGCGGCATCGCAGAGCGCCAGCGGGTGGGACTCGACCGGCCCTTGGGCGATGTTCCGCCATAGATTGACGATCGCGAAACGGCCGCCGTCCAGGACGCGCTCGACCTCGGCCGGGTCGAGCAACGCTTCGCCGTCGGGCAGCAGGGTGCGCAGCGTATCGTTCGCGCCCGGCGGTTTTGCGAGATCGCGCAGCCGCTGCGGCGCGCTTGTCAGCGTGTAGTCGCCATGCACGAGATGCGCCGGTCCCTGCACCTGCTGACCGCCCTTGATTTGTTGATTGTCTTGCTTGCCAACCGCCGAGCGTATGTTGTGATCGAACGCGAAGACATTGCGTGCACCACTCGCCTCCCGGACAATCTCCGCGCATAGCGGATAGTAGCTGCGCACCACCTGATCGTGATCGAAGAAGTCGAGGCCGGGATTTTCCAGGGGACGTGCGCGCAGCTCGAAACCATTGCGAACGAGTGTACGGCGCGCCGTCGCCGCGATTCGCCGGGCGTCGTGTACCGGCTTGTGCCTAGCTTCAAGATCGACACCCACCCAGCCGGCGTCACTGCCACTTTGGTCGCGGCGCGTGAGGACCTTCCCGTTGCGATAAAGCGAGGGCTGCACTGACGGCGCCAAATAGTTGAACGATCCGGTCCGGACCGATTCACGCGCGGCGTCTGCCTCTAAACCCATGGCCGGACTATCCCCTCAGGTGAGCGCGGCACGCCCGGCAAGAGATCGTGCCGATCCCAACTGTGAACGTCTTCCCGCTATCGAAATGCGAGCATAGCACACCGGCAGTCATCCTTGTTATGGGGGACGGAAAGGCCCGCTCGACCCGGACGTCATTAACGTAGCGGTTCATATCCGGTACCAGAACATGATCCGACATAATCGGGCGAACGCGGACAGCAGTCTTCGCCATGATCGAGAAAGGCGCGGCCAAGATCGAGATCAACCAGCGCTACAAGCTGGCCGATATCGTCCAGGCCCACACCGACCTCGAAGCCGGCCGGACATCGGGCTCGACGATCATCACGCCGTAGCCGACGCA
The DNA here is from genome assembly GCA_047517345.1 of Alphaproteobacteria bacterium. GTDB lineage: Bacteria > Pseudomonadota > Alphaproteobacteria > UBA8366. The sequence continues at coordinate 28,331 of JAKZTB010000001.1, read as the reverse complement.
ACGGCACCTCTCCATGGGTAATTGTCCCCTTTCAAAGGTGTCCGTCAATTCCGGGCTAGCTCACCCTCTTCTTATGTTTGGATGAACGGTATGCGGTTAAGCCGCCTTGCGCCGCCGCCTCATGAAGCCCAACCCTGCGAGGCCGATGCCGAAGAGAGCGAGGGTGCCGGGTTCGGGGACTTCATTGCCGGAAGACTGTGTAAAGGTTTCGAGGCGAACCAGATTGTAGTTCGCGTTTCCGGTATTTGGCGAGTCTCCGGCGCCGAAAATAACCTTGCGGTTCGTCGGGAAGTTATTCGTATCTGTTTGGCCGGTAAAATTACTAACCTCCTCGACGCCGTTGACGAACAAATCTGCGGAGGCGGCGACGGGATCGAAAATTATTTCGAATAAATTGTATTCTCCTAAATTACCCAAGGCGAGGATGTTCTGATTTTCAAACGAATCAGCATCGAAAAACGTTTGGACCGTTAATACCCCTTCATTGACGCCGAACCTCAAACCGAATTGGCGCGTATCTTCAAAATAGGCCGCGAAGATCGACGATGAAGGCGAAGGTGAGGAATTAAGCACGCGAAGATTTACGCTAAAGCGCCATCCCTCCGCAGTGAGTTGATTTTCATCCTGCACGGATAATTCCTGTTGGTACAACGCGATCCCGCCGCCGGGTGCGCTCGTGTCCGAATCAATTACAGACCACGCATCCAATCCTTGGTCATTGGTGACAGGGCCAACGGTAGCGTTGCCGATGATGGCTGTGTTTTCATTCAAGAAGAAGCTCTCGGTTGTCGGGTCATTGTTTCCAATGTGCTCCGCAAATACGACGGCGTTCGCTTCCGCGACCGTCACCCCCGCGAGCGAGAATTGTAAGCGTCGACTTTGCTAATGATTTGAGCGTGCGCATTTCTATGTTCCTCTTCGTTTCCTCTGCTTTACATCAAACGCCCCAACCTTTCGCGCTCAGACTGCCTTGCGCCGCCGCCTCATGGCGCCCAGACCCGCGAGGCCGATGCCGAAGAGGGCGAGGGTGCCGGGTTCGGGCGCCGTTGTGACATTGCCGGTCTGCTCCAGGCGCAAGCTGACGCCGCCGCTGTTGTCGTTTATTTGAAGGTCGTTGACGCCGAAAGAAAGGACAGTCAGGTTGGAAATTGTGAAAGATTCCACTTTGTCTAACGTAGCGTTGAAATTAACAGTCTCGCCGCCCCCAAAGAAGGTGGAGGAGAAAGATTGGCCGAAGGTTCCCAATAATGGGTTAATGCCGATAGCAGCGGTATATTGGGTGCGATTGTCACCGGTCCCGGAGCCGGCAAAGTAATCGGAAAATTCAGCGATTATCAGGGTGCTGGTATAGAGGCCGGGTGTGAATTGCACGTCCACAATTCCGATGCCGCCGCCCTGGCACGGGCAGGGTCCAAGGATACGGGGAAAGCCAGCCTTATTAGCGTCTACGTTGATAACCAACAGGTTCGCGCCAGACTGCCCGTTATCCACATTGAGAATCGTCGCTCCGGCCGGCGGCGCCCACGAAGGCAGCACCATCAGTATCCCGGCCAACAGCACCCAACCGCGCCATCGTTTCATAATCTGTCCTTGAAGGGGGGTGTCGACGTTAGCAAAAAACCTAAGCTTCGACGTCGCCAATGCTTTGAGTATGCGCATTTTTGTGCACCTCTCCTTTGGGTTAACCCCTTTTTTTACGCGCTGTACCCCTTTATATTTCGATTGCGCCGCCAGCCGTAACGACGAACGTCGCAATCTCCTTCCAATAATGGTGTCAGAAATCAGGGGGGCGTGCTTGAAATTTTCGTTAAATTTTCGTTAAATTCCGCTGCGGTAGGTTTATTTGTCGCGCTAATGACAATTTCGCCGGACCTGTGCGAGTGTTTGGCATTGGGGAGATGCCTGAAGAATTAGGAACCGGAAATTTTGTGCGCATGCCGTGAAATGGGTGGTCGTAAATGCTGTTGGCATTCGATGAGTGTGTGTTGGATGTGGATCGCAGGGAGTTGCACCGGAACGGCGCCCTCGTGCACGTGCGAACCAAGGTCTTCGATGTCCTGGACTACTTGATCGCCAACCGCGATCGGGTCTTGAGCCGGGACGAACTGCTGACCCAAGTCTGGCCCGGCCTGAACGTCAGCGATGGTAACTTGAGCGCCACCATACGGAGCGTAAGGCTGGCCATCGGCGACGATGGAAGCGACCCGCGTTTGATCAAGACCCTACGCGGCAAGGGCTTTCGTTTCGTCGCCGAAGTGACGCGCCAGGATGCCTCGGGCCGGGAGATTTCGGGCGGCACGACGGCGGCGCATGCGCGCGATGACACCCTTTCCATTGCGGTCCTACCGTTCACCAATCTCAACAACGATCCGACTCTGGACTATCTGGCCGACGGCCTGGCGGATGACATCACCACGGCGTTAGTGCGCTTCAAGGCGTTCACGGTGATTTCGCAGAGGACAAGCTTTCAATTCCGCGGACCTGTCAACGACATCGGGCAGATCGGCGCCATTCTGCAGGTCGATTATATACTGGAAGGCCGGGTGCGTTGCGACGCAGATGTCTTTCACGCGACCGCGCAACTGACTCACGCGCCGACGACCAGGCACCTTTGGGCCGAAAATTTCGACGGCCGAATTGACGAGCTGTTCGCGTTGCGGGACGGCATTACGCAAAAAGATCGCCACCAAAATCAAACCGGAAATCGATTCGGCAGAAATCCAGCAGGCTTCAGTTCCGCGCGGTGGCGATTTGCGCGCGCAGGAAATGGCGTGGCGGGCCCGCGCCTTGATGGACAGGGCGCGTTTGGAGGCCGATTTTACGCTCTACGATCAGTGCATCGAACTGGCCGAGGCGGCCGCGGCCCAAGATCCACGATGCCGCCAGGCCTGGTGGACGATTAGCGTTGCCAGCTACAACCTCGCCTTTGGCCGTCAGCACGGGAATACGAATGCCCATCTCGTGCGGGCGCGGGTAGCGGCGGAAAAACTGCGTACCCTCGATCGCAACGATCACAGCGCCTATATGGCGCTGGGCTGGATTAGCTTTATCGAGCGGGATTTCGAACGCGCGCTGACCAATCTGAACCATGCGTACGAGCTCAATCCAAATTGTACCATGACCCTGATGCAGTTGGCCGTTGTCCTAACGTCTCTCGGCAAAGCAGAAACCGGCTACGCGCACGTTAGCCGGGCGATTCGATTGAGCCCGCGCGACCTTTGGCTCGGCTTCATGTTCGGGGCGCAGGCATTTGCCTGCTTTGCGCTGGAGAAGTTCGAGGAAGGTATAGAATCGATGCGCCGGGCCATTGAACGGGAACCCCAAGCGCCGGCCAACCACGTCATCTTGGCGGCCTGTCTGGCGGGAAGCGGCGATCTCGACGGCGCCGGCGCGGCGATCCGCGCGCAGCGCCGCATCACCAAAAGTTACTTCCTGCAGTATCTCGAGGGTAAACAGCTGCCGTTCCAGGACCCAAAGCTCGCCGAACGCTACGCCGCCGCCCTACGCCGCGCCGTCGACGCCGCCGACGGTTGACCTTGTCGCGCCGGGCGGTCCGGTATTGGACTGTGTGCAAACGCAATGCGCAGTGCGGTGATAACGCTGATCGATTCGAGTCAGGCGTCGGATAGGCAAAGTGATCTTTTCTCCGGATTGCGACCCTCTACGGGGGGTGAACTAACCCTCATCGTTGCGTCCGGGCGGCTCGGCACCGCCGCTATCTTCGCGATAATCGAGAAAGGCGCGGTCAAGATCGAGATCAACCAGCGCTACAAGCTGGCCGACATCGTCCAGGCCCACACCGACCTCGAAGCCGGCCGGGCATCGGGATCGACGATCATCACGCCGTAATCGACGCGAGAGCTTGTCCACCAACGCTAGTTTGGCCGGGGCGATTAGCACACGGTACGTCCTCGCTTGTGCGGTAGATCATGCCGCGAATCTCGCGTGGGCCGTAGCGCGAACCGGTGACGATGCAGAGGTCCCGCGGGTCCGATTTATGTGAGATTACGGCTGCTATTTCCCGATATGGGCCATGGCGAACGATACCGCGTATTTTGTCATAATTGACCCAAAGCCGCTGTGATACGGCCAACCCGATGTTGGAATTAAACTGTCCCAATGTTCTGAACTATCACCCAGTTTACGAAGCTGCTAGGCTCAATTCCGGTCCGGTCGCAAGGTCACATTGGGGAGGAAAATATGAAACAACAACGCGTTGATCCAGGCTGGGCTTGGACAAAAAAGCTGAACATTTCCGCAGGCGTGAAGGTAGGGGATACAGTTTATCTATCCGGCACTGTGGCTTTTGACAGTGCCGGCAATGTTGTTGGTGCTGGAAGTGTGTACGAACAATCCAAACAGGTGTTCATCAACATCGAAGAGGCTCTCGCGAGCACAGGGGCGTCGATGGCCGATGTCATAAAAATATCCACTTTCCTAACTGATATTTCTGGATATGGAGAGTTTGGCAGAGCTCGAACAGAAGCCTTTCCAAAAGGCGTTCCTGCCAGCGCGGCATATGAGACTTCAGCGCTAATTAAACCTGAGCTTTTGGTCGAAGTAGAAGCAATCGCAGTCATCGGTAGTGGAGGTTAGCGACATCCCGTTGCGTTTCGTAAGGATGGTTACAGTGCTCCTATCGAGTGCGCGGGCAAAACCGACGCGACGCTGACTGGGCAAATCGTGCCGGAGCACCGCAGAAGTTCTAAATTGGAATTATCTGCGCAGATGCCGAATGACGGCTGTTGGCTAGACTCGGTCTTGAAGACGCGCCGTCTTCCACGTCCGGACAACAGCGGTCAATGGAAGTCGGCGGCATACCGGACGTGCACGGGTGCGCTCCCTCACAACCGGGTTTATGCTGAACTTGAGCGTACGGCGCGCTACAGACGACGGATGAGGGAGCCAGAATGACGGCAACAATCAGTCAGGTCGATGTATTCAGCGTAGGCATGCCTCTGGTCGGCACGTTTACCAGCGGCGGTGTGTCCAACAATATCACCCGGTGCGTTGTGGTGCGGGTTACGGCTACAGACGGCGCGGTCGGCATCAGTAGCATCGACCCCTCCAACAAGGCCGCGTCGCCGAATACCGCGCCGGAACTGGCCGTCGCCATTCGGGACGTTGTTGGCCCGGCGCTGATCGGGGAAGACCCGGGCAACGTTAACCGGATTTTTGAACGCGCGTCCAAACTGACACCGGCGCAACCCGGCGCCACAGCCGGCGTGGAGCTCGCTTGTATTGAGCTTGTCTGCCGGCGGATGGGGATCGCACTCCACGATTACGTCGGCGGTGCCGTCCTAGACCGGGTGCTGTTCAACGGCTGGGTCGGCGAGTTGCCGGCCGACGAAGCGGCGGCCGACGCGAAGCGCTGGCAGGACGCCGGTTTCAAGTCGTTGAAAATCAAGGTCGGCAGCGGGATCGCCAAAGACAGCGATCGGGTCGCGGCGGTGCGGGATGCGGTCGGCACGGATATGAACCTGCGCATGGACGCCAACCAGCAATGCGATGTGGGCCAGGCGCTGGAATTGTGCCGCGCCGTTAAATCCTGCGACATGCAATTGTTCGAGCAGCCGACGCCAAAAGACGACCTGGAAGGTTTGGCGCGGGTCCGAAGGGAAGGCGGGATTCCCATCATGGCCGATGAATCGATCAGCGATCACCAAAGCTTGATTCGGGTTATCAGGGCAGATTGTGCCGACTTCGTGAAGTTCGGTATCAAGCAAGCCGGTGGTCTGTTGCCGTCCGCGCGCATGTTGGCAACCGCGGAGGCGGCAGGTCTCCCGGTTGTTCTGGGACACGGGTTCGGGCTGGATCTCAGCACGATGGCGGAGATCATGCTCGGTGCGACCTCGCGCAACATCGTGCCCGGATTGGAGTGCGTGGGGCCGCTCAAGGTGGTCGATACCGTGGCCACCTCCCGGCTTGATATCGGCGCTGGCAGTATTGCTCTGCCGTCTGGACCGGGACTCGGAATCGAACTCGATGAGGAGAAGCTTGCGCAGTACAGCGTGACGGCGCCGAACTGAACTGCGCTCACACCTTGTCGCGCACCTCCTGGGCGAAACGCTCCATCGTATCGAGTGCGACGGGAAGCGTCTCGGTCATGATGTCGAAGCAGAACTCGGTCGCGCCCGCGTCGCGGAAGCGGCGCAGCGTGTCGACGATGTCCTGCGGCCTTCCTTCGCTGGGCGCCTGACCCGCGCCGGCGGGACCGTCCTGGAAGGTCAGCGCGATCTTGGGCGCGATGGGGAAGCCGTCCGCCGGCCGACCCGCCTCTTCGAGCGCCGCGTCAAGCAGCGGACGCGATTCCGCCAGCATCTCCGGCGTGATCTTGAAGGGATGCCAGGCGTCGGCCATTTTGGCCGTCCGGCGCAGCGCGGCCGGCGAGTTGCCGCCGATATAAATCGGCGGATGCGGGTTTTGCACCGGCTTCGGCCCCTTCTCGGCGTTCTCGAAGCTGAAATAGGCGCTCCGATGACTCGGATTCGCCTCGCTCCACAGCTTTTTGATGATCGCCAAACCATCGTCGGTCCGCTTGCCGCGGTCCTTGAAGGGGTAGCCGAGCGCGGCGAACTCCTCGCTGTACCAGCCGACACCGACGCCGAAATTGACCCGCCCGCCGCACAACTGGTCCATCTCGGCCAGTTGCGCCGCGACCTCCAACGGGTTGCGCATCGGCAGGATCAACACGCTGGTGCCGAGGCGCACCGTGCTGGTGCGCGCGGCGAGATAGTTCAGCACGCTGAAAGGCTGGTAGTAGTTCCGTTTCCAGTCGTCCGGCAGCTGGCCGTCGGCCCGGCCCGGATAGGAGGACGTGATGAAGGGTGGAAACACCAGATGGTCGCTCGCCCACAGCGCATCGAATTTGAGCGCCTCCGCCCGCTCAGCCATGGCGTCGAAGGTGGCGGGCGAAGCCGAACTGCCGCGGACAATGATGGAGAACCCGTACTTCATGATATCAATCCTCTCTCGCTTCAGCGTCCCCTTAGCTTCCCAGCGCGACCTTCGCCGACGCGATCGGCAGGCCGGGCACGTCCACCCTCGTGCGGTAGATGGTGCCGCAATTCTCGCGCGGGCCATTGCGCGAACCGGTGACGACGTAGAGGTCGCGCAGATCCGCGCCGCCGAAGCAGACGCTGGTCACCATCGGCAACGGCACCGGTATTTCGGTCCGCAGCGACCCATCGGGCTCGAACACCAGCACCTTGCCGCCTTCGGCCAGCGCAACCCAGACCGAACCGTCCTCGGCGACCGCCATACCGTCCGGCGTGCTGCTGCCAGAAATCGTCGCAAACGTGCGCCAGCCGGACACGTCCGCATCGTCCGTGACGTCGTAGGCGCGGATCAGGTCGGCGCGCGCATCGCAGTGGTAGAGCGTCCTGCCGTCGGGCGAAAATCCCATGCCGTTGGTCAGGACGATGCCGTCGGAGACGGTACGCACCGACCCATCCAGATCGATGACGTGCAGATGGCCGGGACGCATCGCCTCGCCGGCCAAGACGCGGAAGCCAAGCGAGCCGACCCAGACGCGGCCGGCTGCGTCGGTCGTGAAATCGTTGAAGCCGATCGCCATCTCGGTCACGTCCGGGGTCAGCAGGGTCGCCGAGGTTGCGCCGTCGAAACTCTCATAGATGATCTCGCGCCCGCCGATCACCAGGCCGCCCGCCGCGTGCGGCGCCATCCCGCCGACGCCGCGCCGCTTCGGCACGACGATGCCGATCTCGCCGTCCGCGTTCAATGTCCGGACGCCGCCGTTCAACACATCGCTGAAGATCAGGCCGCGCACGTCGTCCCAGACCGGGCCCTCGATCAGCCCATACCCCGTCGCCAGTTCTTCCATCGATTCCCTCGTCCAACTTGACCGGACCGAAGTCAAGCACACGACAGCTTGGCGTGCCAGCGCGGACGGGGCAGAATTCACCGAGATGAATTGGGAGGATGACATGAGCGCCGAGGCGAAACTGAAAGAGCTGGGGATCGACCTGCCGGACCCGCTGGCGCCGGCGGGGAACTATGTCGGGGCGACGACCGTGGGCAATTTGGTCTATCTGTCGGGCGAAGGACCGCGCCGGCCGGACGGTGTTATCTCCGGAAAGGTCGGCAAAGATCTGAGCATCGAGGAAGCGCAGGATGCGGCGCGCCTGGTCGGGCTCAACATGCTGACGACCTTGCGCGGCGAGATCGGCAGCCTCGACCGGGTGAAGCAGATCGTCAAAGTGCTCGGCATGGTCAACGCCGCGGACGACTTCAAACAGCACCCGGCGGTCATCAACGGGTTCTCGGACCTGATGGTCGAAATCTTCGGCGACAAAGGCCGCGGCGCGCGTTCGGCGGTCGGCATGGCGTCGCTGCCGTTCCAAATCCCCGTCGAAGTCGAGATGATCGTCGAAATCGAATAGGCCGGCCATGCGCAACCCGATAGGCGACGCCGCCGCAGCCTTCATCGCCGATGCCGGCACGAGACCCTATTCGCCAGACGTGATCGACATGGCGAAGCGCTGCCTAGTCGACTGGATGGGCGTCGCGGTCGGCGCGGTCGACCAGCCAGTGTCGCGGGCCGTGCGGGGAACCGTGGCGGCGTGGGGCGCCGGCGGCGTGTCGCGCATGCTGTGCGGGCCGAAGACGGCACCCGCACTGGCCGCCCTGGTCAACGCCACGATGGGCCACGCGCTCGATTTCGACGACACGCGCGGCCATGCGCCGAGCCACCTCAGTTCGCCGACTTGGTCCGCCGTGCTGGCGCTGACGGAAGCCAGGGGCGCGAACGAGGCCGTGGCGCTCAGCGCCTTCATCACCGGCTACGAGGTGGCGGCCGTGCTGGGCGACGGCGGGATCGGCAACCGGATGCAGGCCGCCGGCTTCCACCCGACGCCGATCTTCGGACGTTTGGCGGCCGCTGCAGCGGCGGCGGTCCTGCTCGGCCTCGACCGCCACCGAACCCTGAACGCGCTCGGCGCGGCGGCGACGACGGCGGGCGGCATGACAACCTCCTTCGGCACGATGGGCAAGCCCTTCCATTCCGGCAACGGCGCCATGGAAGGCGTCTTGGCGGCGGAGCTGGCGGCGAACGGGTTCGAGGGCGCCCGCCACATCTTCGACGCCGATGGCGGCTTCGCGGACACGCTGGTCCAGCAGGACGGGCCGGGACTGGGCGACGCCCCATTCACCGATGGGCAAAGCCTGTTCGACAATTCCTTCAAGCCCTACGCCTGTGGCAAGCTGATCCACGGCCATATCGACGCGGCGCGCGATCTGCGGCCCCAGCTCGACGGACGCAAGGTCGAATCCATCCACTGCCAGGTCGCCGCGATCAGCAGCAAGCTGGTCGCCCATCCGATGCCGACCGAACCGCTGCAGGGCAAGTTCAGCATCGCCTTCTGCACGGCCGTCGCTTTGCTCGGCTATCCGGCGCAGCTGGCCGACTTCTCCGCCGAGCGGCTTGGCGATCCGCGGGTACAGGACCTCATGCCGCGTGTGACCCTGTCGGTCAATCCGGACATCGGCCGCTACGGCGCGATCATGGACATCGCCCTGGAAGACGGCACGGTCCTGAACGCGACTGTCGAAATCTCGCGCGGCAACCCGGAAAACCCGCTTTCCTGGGACGACCTCAAGGCGAAGTTCGACGGCTTGGTCCTGCCGGTGCTAGGCGACGATAGCGACACGCTCTACGAAACGCTTCGGTCGTTCGAACAGCCGGGAGCGCTGGCGCGGACGCTCGCCCTGACCGGACCGCGGGAAGAAAGTCAATCCGCATGAAACACTTAAAAGAGGTGGAATGATGCGGCAAATTCGTTGCGCTGGCATTTCGATATACGCATTATGGCGCGAACGACGATGCCGTAGCGGCGCGCAGAATATGCAGGACAGGGAAGCACAGGAAAATGCTCGCAGCCGGATCGGCACACCTTCATATACCTAACATCAAGCGCGTTTTCCGGTGCGCTTGAAAATTTCCGAATTCCGATGAACAACTCTTCACCCAGCGTCGCCGCAGCAACGGCGCACGCAATTCTGGACGTCCGCGATATCGCCGTGAATTTCGGCGGCATCGTGGCCCTCGACGGGGTCAGCTTCGACGTGCCGCGGGGCGCGATCCTGGGCCTGATCGGGCCCAACGGCGCCGGCAAGACCACGTTGTTCAACTGCCTCAGCCGGCTGTACATCCCGAGCGTCGGCGACATTCTTTTCGAAGGCGAGTCGATCCTGAATTTATCCGCGCACGCGATCGTGGGCAGGGGAATCGGCCGGACTTTCCAAAATCTGGCCCTGTTCGGAACCATGTCGGTGTTGGACAATGTCCTGGTCGGCGGCCACGCCCGCACGCGCAGCGACTTTTTATCCAACGCCCTGCGTCTGCCCTGGGTGCGGCGGGAAGAGGCGTCGTTGCGCGACCGCGCCTGGGCGTTAATCGATTATCTGGACCTGACGGAACACGCCTATCAGCCAGCCGGCGGCTTGCCGTTCGGTACGCAAAAACGCGTGGAACTGGCCCGCGCGCTGGCAAGCGAACCGAAACTGCTGCTGATGGACGAACCGGCGGGGGGGCTGAATCACGACGAAGTGGCGGATCTCGGCGGTTTGATCCGGCAGATCCGCGACGACCGCGACATCACCATTCTCCTCGTCGAACACCATATGAGCCTGGTGATGACCGTTTCCGACAAGGTCGTCGCCATCGATTTCGGACGCAAGATCGGCGAAGGCACGCCAGCGGAGGTCCAACAGAACCCCGAGGTGATCCGCGCCTATCTGGGGACCGGCTGCTGACAATGGCGTTTCTGGAAGCCCGCAACGTCGAAGCGTATTACGGCCAGATCAAGGCCCTGCACGGCGTCGATTTCGAACTGGACGAAGGCGGTATCACGACGATCCTGGGCGCGAACGGCGCCGGCAAGACAACGACGCTGCGCGCGATCTGCGCGGTGGTGCGGACGACCGGCGACATCAGTTTCGACGGCCAGCCGATCAGTGGCAAGTCGACCGAGGCGATCGTTCGCCATGGGATTGCCCATGTTCCCGAGGGGCGTGGCACCTTCGTCCGCGTCACGACGGAAGAAAATCTGCGGCTCGGCGCCTATTCGCGGCGCGACCGGCAGGGTATCCAGGAAGATCTTGAGCGGGTCTATCACTATTTTCCACGGCTCAAGGAACGGCACGGCCAGCAGGCCGGCACTCTGTCCGGCGGCGAGCAGCAGATGCTGGCGGTCGGCCGCGCCATGATGCTGCGGCCGCGGCTGATGCTGCTCGACGAACCGTCCTTCGGCCTGGCGCCGCTGATCGTGCAGGAGTTGTTCGAAATCCTGAAATCCATCAACAAGGACGAGGGCGTCAGCATGCTGCTGGTCGAGCAAAACGCCAATCTCGCGCTGCAGCTGGCGGATCACGCTTATCTTCTGGAAACCGGGCGGGTCGTGATCTCCGGCACGGCGGACAAAATATCGGCCGACGAGTCTGTTCGGCAATCCTATCTCGGCTATTGAGGACAAATCCAAGGAGCGTCGATGGACCTTTTTCTGCAACAGACCCTAAGCGGCCTCGCCACCGGCGCGATCTACGCCTGCGTCGCGCTCGCCGTGGTGATGATCTATCAGGCCATCGACCATTTCAATTTCGCGCAAGGCGAGATGGCGATGTTCTCGACCTTCATCGCCTGGCAGATGCTGGAGTGGGGCCTGCCCTTCTGGCTCGCCTTCGTCTTCTGCGTCGCGATCTCCTTTGCCGGCGGCATCGCCATCGAACGCCTCATTTTCGGGCCGATCCGCAACGCACCGGTTCTGAGCCATGTCATCGTTTTCATCGCCTTGTACTCGATCTTCAACAGCCTGGCCGGTTTTATATGGGAATTCACCATCAAACCGTTCCCCAGCCCCTTCCCGTCGAAGACGCCGTTCGAAACCACTCTGATCGGCATGCATGAGCTGGGCATGATCATGATCACCCTGGCGATGCTCGGTTTGATCTATCTGTTTTTCCGGTTCACGCCGGTCGGTCTGGCGATGCGGGCGGCGGCGGCAAATCCTGAGTCCGCGCGGCTGGTCGGCATCAGCGTCAACTGGATGCTGTCGCTCGGCTGGGGTCTCGCCGCGGCGATCGGCGCGGTAGCCGGCATGATGATCGCGCCGGTCGTCTTTCTGGAACCGAACATGATGCTCGGCATTTTGATCTACGGCTTTGCAGGTGCGGTGGTCGGTGGATTGACCAGCCCGGGCGGCGCGGTGGTCGGCGGCTTCCTCGTCGGCGTTTCGGAGAACCTGGCCGGCACCTACCTGATCGGCACCGAACTCAAGCTCAGCTTCGCGCTCGTGCTGATCATCACCGTGCTGCTGATCCGTCCCGCCGGCATCTTCGGCCGCGTCGTCGTGAATAGGGTGTAGTGGATGGTTGCGGAAACCCAATTCGCGCCAGCCACACGGCCAAAGGACCCATCCAGCAAACTGCAAGTGCTGGGTATGCGGCTGCCCGTGCTCAAACGGGTCAGCCTCGTCGCCGGCCTGATCGCCGCCCTGATCGCCCCTTTGCTGCTGGAGGGCTTCGACGTATTTCAATTGACCTTGGCGCTGATCTACGCGATCGCGATCCTTGGCCTCAATCTCCTCACCGGTTTCAACGGCCAGTTCTCCCTCGGCCACAGCGCGTTTTTCGCCATCGGCGCGTATACGGCGGCAATCCTGATTGACCGCTGGGAGATCCCCTATTACTGGACCCTCATTCCAGCCGGCCTGATCTGTCTCGCCGCGGGTTTCCTGTTCGGTCTGCCGGCCTTGCGCTTGGACGGCCTTTATCTGGCGCTCGCGACATTCGCCTTGGCGATCGCGATGCCGCAAATTCTCAAATTCAGCAAGTTCGAACACTTCACCGGCGGCGTTCAAGGCATCGACGTCTTCAAACCGGGCTCGCCCGTCGCCTGGTTGAGCGACGATCAATGGTACTACTACTTCACCCTGATATTGATGATCCTGGCGTTCGTTTGCGCCTGGAACCTGGTCCGCGGACGCACCGGCCGCGCGATGATCGCCATTCGCGACAATCCCATCGCGGCCAAAACCATGGGTATCAACACCGCCTTGTACAAGTCGCTGACCTTCGGGGTCAGCGGGCTTTATACCGGGCTTGCGGGCGCGCTTTCCGCCATCGTCATCGAGTTCGTCGCGCCGGACAGTTTCACCTTCGTCCTGGCGGTCACACTCCTCGTCGGGCTGGTGGTCGGCGGGGTCGCGTCGATTCCCGGCGCCATATTCGGCGGCGCCTTTATCCTGCTGATCCCCAATATTTCCGAGTGGGTCGCCGATTTGAGCGGGCGAACCGACGCGAAGGGGTTGTCATGGGCCGTCTACGGCAGTTTCCTCATTCTCACCGTTTACGTCATGCCGACGGGGTTCGCCGGACTGATCCGGCTGATTGTCAGGAAGCTTTCGAGATGAGGGGACCGTAAATTCACCAACCCGCGGCGTTGAATGCAGCCAGCGCACCGGATTAAAGTGGGTGTTAAGCGCATTTCGGTTTTGCAATATGCCATGAAAAGCAAACAGACACAGAGGAGGCTAGTAATGACGAAATTTCATCGAACGCTACTTACCGCCGCCGCATCGGCAATGGTTGCCTTCGCGGCCGGGCCGGCCGCGGCGGGCGAATACGGTCCCGGCGTAACCGACAAGGAGATCGTACTGGGCAATACCAACCCCTATTCCGGTCCCGCGTCGGTTTACGGGACGATCGGCAAGGGCATTAATGCCTATTTCGAGATGATCAATGCGGCCGGCGGTATCAACGGCCGCAAGGTCCGCTTCGTCTCGCTGGATGACGGATACAGCCCGCCGAAAACCAAGGAACAGGTCCGCAAGCTGGTGGAAAAGGAGAAGGTGTTCGCCTTGTTCCAAACACTGGGGACGCCGACGAATTCGGCGATCCACAAATACGTCAACAAGAAGAAAGTGCCGCATCTGTTCGTCGCCACCGGCGCGGCGAAATGGGGCCAGCCGAAGAAGTTCCCCTGGACCATGGGCTGGCAGCCGAACTACCAGACCGAAGGCCGCATCTACGCGAACTACCTGCTGCAAAACAAACCCAACGCCAAGATCGCGATCCTGTTCCAGAACGACGATTACGGAAAAGACTATGTGAACGGGTTCAAGGACGCCTTAGGCGACAAAGCCAAATCGATGATCATCTCGGAACAATCCTATGAAGTCACCGACGCGACAATCGACTCGCAGATCGTCAACCTCAAGGCCTCGGGCGCAGATACGTTTTTCAACGTGACGATCCCGAAATTCGCGGCGCAGGCGATCCGCAAGGCGTTCGATATCGGCTGGAAGCCGTTGCACCTGTTGAATCAGGTCTCGGCGAACAACAGGACCCTGAAAACCGCAGGCTACGAGAAATCGCAGGGCATCCTGACGACGACCTATATGAAGGACCCGACGGATCCGACCTGGAAGGACGACGCGGAGTACAAAACGTGGCTTGCCTTCATGAACAAATGGTACCCGACGGGCGATAAATCCAACGTTTTCAGCGTATACGCCTACGCCGTCGCCCAAACGATGCACAAGGCGCTTGAGATGTGCGGCGACAAGCTGACCCGCGAGAACCTGATGAAACAGGCGGCCAATATGCGGGATTTCCGCGCCAAGATGCTGCTGCCGGGAATCACGATCAACACCTCGCCGAACGACTTCTATCCCATCGAAGCGATGCAGATGCAGAAGTTCGAGGGTGATAAGTTCAAGCGGTTCGGCGAAATCGTGCGGGCGGAAAGCTCGTAGCGAAGCCGCTTGCGCAAAGGAAAAGGCCGCTGTTTGGGCGGCCTTTTTTTGTGGCGGCGGGCGTCTTGTTAAGGATCGATCCGCGCGGTGGCCGACCCGGTGACGACGGTTTTGCCGTCCTGATTGGTCGTCTCCAAGGCCAGATCCACGACCTTCTCGCCGTCCTCGTCGCGAACTTCGACAACCGTCGCCTTGGCCGTCAGCGTGTCGCCCGGCCAGACCTGGTTGGTAAAACGGACACCGTACTTCTTCAGGCGGCCGTCGCCGACATAGTTCGTCAGCATCTTGCCGGTCAGCCCCATTGACAGCATGCCGTGCGCGAACACGCCCGGATAGCCGGCGACTTCCTTGCAATAGAGGTCGTCGGAATGCAACGGGTTGTAGTCGCCAGACGCACCCGAATACATCACGAGTTGGGTCCGGGTCAGGTCGTCGACGACCACTTCTTCATGGACGTCGCCTTCGTTCAATTGGCTTGCGTTCAACGCCATCTTATCTCTCCTCCCTCAGCTCTGATCGACCGGGCGTTCGGTCTTGACGCCGACGCCGCGCGAGGTGATGACCAACTCACCGTTCTGGTCGCGGTATTCCTGGATCGTCTCGGTAAAGGTCAGCTTGCCGGCGCGCTTGCTTTCCTTCTCCCAGGTCTTGCCCGGCACGACGCTGACGGTCAGCTTGTCGCCCGGCTTGAGCTGGCGGTGATATTCGAAATGCTGTTCGGCATGCAGACCGCCGCTGCTTTTGGGCTTCTCGCTGATGCTGGTCGGGTTCTTGCCCGAACCGAACCATTCCTGGCTCGGCCGCCAACGCAGGAAATAGTCCGGGTCGAACTGGGCGACCGAACGCGGGAAAGTGGGCGGCGCGATAATATGCCCGACCTCCGTCGTCTTGGCATATTCCTCGTCGTGATAGATCGGATTTTCGTCGCCCACCGAACGGGCGAACATCATGATGTGCGACGCCTCAACGGGCATCTTGATATCGTCGGCCACAGAGTGTCTCCTTATGCGGACGTTCTCGTTTCGCTATGAAGGCGAATATTAGTCAGGCGACCGGGATCAGCGCAATCTTAGTGGACACAATTTAACATATGGCGCCCCTTTCCTGCGCGGCGGCGGATTGATAGGTTCCGGCGCGCGCCCTTCCCTGTCACCGATAAGAGCCCCCGCGATGGATAGCATTCCCACGCCCCTCGAACTGCCGCCGGCAACCGTCAAGCCGGAATGGATCGACTTCAACGGGCATATGAACGTGGCCTATTACGTGCTGGCCTTCGACGAGGCATCGGAGACGCTCGATGCCTTTCTCGGCCTGTCGCCGGAATATCGGGAAAAGACGGAAAATGGAACATTTGCCGGCAATATTCACGTCGCCTATCTACAGGAATGCAAAGAGGGCGATCCCTTGCGAATGACCGGCCGGGTCGTCGCGTGCGACGAAAAACGCGTGCATTACTGGCTCGAAATGTTTCACGGCACGGAGGGATATCTGGCGGCGACGGCCGAATACATGATCCTGCACGTCGACATGTCGGTGCGCAGGGTCTCGCCGATGGCGCCGGAGATCGTCGCGTGGATCGAACAGGTCCGCGATGCGCACGCCGTGCTGGGAACGCCGAAAGGGCTCGGCAAGGTGATGAAGGTCCCGGCCTGAACGCGATGCCGGACCGCCTGCAGCGCAGCCGCCGCAAAGGCTGGCGCATGCCGGCGAGCGCCGTCTATGTCGGCCGCCCGACCCGCTGGGGCAACCCGTTCGCTGTCGGTAAATCCGCTATCGATCCGGACAGCAACGAACGCGTTCTCGTCCGCGATCGCGCCCACGCCGTCGCGCTTTACCGCGCCTGGCTGCCGAAACAACTCGCCGAACACCCGGACCTGCTGCCGCCGTTGAAGGGTAAGGACCTCGCCTGCTGGTGCCCGCTCGACGGCCCGTGCCACGCGGACGTGTTGCTGGAATGGGCGAACGGGCGGCAGATCAGGGTGACGCGGCGCTAGGCTGCAATTTTTGTTGCAACAGCAATTTCACTTGCTCGCGTTGCAGCTTGCCGTTCGCGGTGCGCGGTATTTCCGGCACGACGATCACGTTTATTTTGCCGAAGGCGGGGGGCAACAACGTCGCGGCTTTCGCCTCGATCTCCGGGAGCTGCACGTTGCTTTCGAGAGTCACGACTGCCCAAACCTGGGACACGCCCGCCGCGTCGTTTACGGAGGCGAGACAGAGATCGCCCACCGGCAATTGCGCGATTAATTTCGCTTCCAATGCCACCAGGGGAAACTTGACGCCGCGGATGTTCAGCAGGTCGTCGGCCCGGCCAAGCAATTTCAGGGAGGACCTGTCTTCCATGATCGCCATGTCGCCGGGATAGAACCAACCGTCGCGGAACATCGCGCGCGTCGCCTCGGGATTGTCGAGATAGCCGTCGACGACGCCGGCGGAGGTGATACGGACCGACCCCGGTTCCCCGAAAACCGCATTACCCGCCTCGTCAACGGTTTCCACCCGGACGCCGGGGAGCACAACGCCGTTACCCTCCCCATCCATCGTGCACAAAGCGCAAACCTCGTTCGTGCCGTAGGCCTCCATCAGGTCGTTCGCGAGCCGTTGTTTCACCCGGCGCCGGAGTTCGGCGGAAACCGGCGCGCCGATCGTGACGATGGTCAAATTCCCGGCCTTGACGTAACCGTCCGGCAAATTGTCCATGACATGGATGAGGGCGTAGGGGAAAAGCGTCGTATGGGTCGCGTTGGACGACGCCAGCAAACCGGCCGGATCGTACCGGTCGTTATAGACGACCGTACCGCCCATCCGGAAGCAGGTGACGGTGTGCGCGTGAAATGCCTGGACGACGAAGTTCGCGGCCAGCAAATAGCGCGACGCCCGGTTCAGACCCGTGCGAAATTGAAACTGCTGGATCCAATGCTGGTGAACCCGGCCGGTATGGATCATCACCTTGACGCTGCCCGTGGTGCCGGAACTCTTGACGATACGCAGCGGCGTCGTCGGACCGATCGGCGCGACCTGCACGGGTTGTTCCGGCTCGTGGGCCAAGACGGTATCCAGCCAGGCCTGGTCGAACAGTTGCAGCCGCCTGGCGTCCTGCGGCTCGTTCCCCGTCATGCAAATGACCAGGTCGACCGTAGCCAGAAGGTCTGCAACGACGGTTCTCTCGCTTTCTTCGTAGGAAAAGGTCGCGGCGCCGATAGCCTCGCAGGAAAGGGCCATAACCAAATGCAGGTAGCGTTGCGGAATCTCGATCGCCACCGCGTTGCCTTGCTGCAGCCCGAGACCGCGCAAGGCCGCGACCATCCTGCCGATGTCGCGGTAGAACGTGTTGTAGGTCGTTGTCCGGTCGTTGGCGATCAGCGCCACATCGTCGGGACGCTGGACGGCGTGATAGCCTATAAACGTAACGGTGGACGGCAACGCCTCCCGCGGGTCGAAAGGCTCCGCCTTCGGCAGCTCCACGCTTTTCCCTTTCCGCAACCGTCTCTGGCCGAAAAGCTACCACAACAACGAGAAGGCTAAAGCTATGAAAATCACCCGCATCTACACCGACGGCGACGGCGAGACCCATTTCGACGAGATCGACGAGCCGGACGTCGAGTTCCGCAGCGGCGGTGCCTACACGCGCCAAATCGACACGTACGGCGTCGCGTTCCGGGCAACGGAGGCGATGGGCGGAGAGCCGGCGTGGGGCGACTGGCACACCGCACCGCAGCGGCAATACATCCTGTTCTTGCACGGCGAAACCGAGATCGAGGTCAGCGACGGCGAGAAGCGCCTGTTCAAATCCGGCGACGTCTTCCTGGTCGAGGACACGACCGGCAAGGGTCACCGCAATCTGCGGCTTCACGAGGGTCCGGAACTGTGGGCGCAGGTGCGGGCGAATTGAGTGAATTGACCGGGCCAGCCTACCACCACACCTTCGTCACCCCGGCCCCCGAGCCGGGGTCCAGTCCAGAAGCCGACGCCACCGCATCCTGGTTCCCGGCTCTGCGTCGCTTTGCGCCTTGGCCGGGATGACAGCTCTCGCACAATTCGCGAAAGCCATCATTTCGCGCGCCGGCCCAATACCCGTCGGCGGCGCAATCCGCGATAAACTTACTTGCGCCTCGCGCATACGCACCCCACCTGCCAGTGTTCATGCCTTGGCTGTTCATACCCGTCCTGCTGCTGACGTCGGTAAGATTATTCGACGCGGGAATAATCTGGGGATTTCATTTCGATACCCTGTTTCTGCCAATGGCGGCCTGGCTCGGCTTTCGCTACGGAACCAAAGGCCTCGTCGCCGTCGCCATCGCCTGCAGCGTTTTGGTATTCCAGTACACATTGATTTCTAGCAAATTCGGAAACTTGCTGCTTGGGTACCAGCTCGGCGTCCCTTTGGCTGGAATCGGCTTGGCTTGGCTCTGCGCGTCGCCCAAAAATTGGCAGCGCGTCGGACGCGTTCTAACGGCCAACCCGCGAGCAATATGGATGCTGCCCCTGTTGCCAACCGCTGTATATTTGTCGTTCCCGTGGACGAACCATTCCTTTGGCTTCGAGAGTTTCGCTTTCGAAATCAGCGATGGTTTCTTGGCCTATACCGCCATGTTCGTATTGGGTTTCCTGGGAGGGCGGATTCGACAGCTATTGTTGCCGCTTTTGGTCATGCTGGCACTTAGCATTGCCGCCAAAATCATAAACGATCACCTACGGGAATTTTATTACGAGCTATCTACGGCGCACCAATCGATCCTCGGATTTAGATACCTGTTCTCGAACAACATTCCCGAGTCGATACTCTGCTTTCTGGCCGGCACCTGGACCTCCATTTACCTCTCTTCGCGCACGAAACCGTTCGAGCGATATCGATACGGCCTGCCCGTCCTACTCGCCGCGCTCGTCGTATTCTCCTACTTCGAATTTTCGTTTCATAAGGATTACGATCCCGGAGCCTTCTTTAAAGAGCCCGGGGGATTCCACCCCATTGGGCACTTGGAGGTTTTCCTAACCGGGGGATTCTTCGCCCTTGTGATCGCCGCGTTTCTGGCCGGATTGGTCTATGGAAAATTGGGTTATCTCACGATTACATGCTTCGTGATCGGCTATGCGCTCTTCATGGGCGTTGTCGATAGCCAATGGGGGATACTCGATATCGCATCCGGATTTTCCCTCGACTGGAAATTTCGTAACTATTACACGCTGTCGAGACTCCCCGCCTTGCTCATCTGGGTCTTCGTCGGCGACAAAGTCCGCAAGCTGTATGACAACGCCAAGCCGCGCGAAAATTCCCCTCACCCCTGCCCTCTCCACGTGGGAGAGGGAGTTTAGGTCTCGCCCTTTATTTAACCCTCTCCCTAGGGGTGAGAGCAGGGTGAGGGGCCAGCCGCTATATCTTCATTGCCGATGTGCAAACCATCACCTAACCCACCAGCGGCATCACCTCTTTCGAGAACGCCTCCATGCGGTCGAGCATCGCCGCCTCTTCGTTGGCGGTGAGGTTCAGCACCATCGCACTGACCCCGGCATCGCCGAACGCCTCGATGTCTGCGACGCGTTGTTCGGCCGTGCCGGTGAAGCTGAGCCGGCTGCCGTCCGGGCGCATCTGTGCGGTCTCGCTGTGGAAGGCGCAATTGTAGGTGAGCGCGATCGATGCCGGATCGCGGCCCGCCGCCTCCGCCAAGCCGAACAGCCGGTCGCGGCGTTTCTCGAAGGCTTCCACCGTGTCCATGCGGAATTTCGGGTTGCTGCCGAAGGGGTACCAGCCGTCGCCGTGCGAGACCACGCGGCGCAGGGCCGGCAGGCTTTCGCCGCCGATCCAGACCGGCGGATGCGGCGATTGCACCGGTCGGGGGTCGGTGTCGATGTTGTCGAATTGCACGAATTCGCCGTCATAGGAAGGCGCGGCCTCGGTCCAGGCCGCCTTCATGGCGTCGAGATATTCGTTGGTGACCCGGCCGCGGGCGTCGAAGGGCGTCAAGCCGAGCGCCTCGAATTCCTCACGCATCCAGCCGGCGCCGACGCCGACCGTGATGCGGCCGCCGGACAGCACGTCCATCGTCGCGATCGACTTGGCCATGAACAGCGGGTTGCGGTGGGGCACGACGATGACCGAGCTGAGCAGACGGATCTCGCTTGTCACGGCGGCGAGCCAGGCCATCAGGGTGAACTGCTCCATGCAGTCGGCGCCGCCCGACGTCTTCCAGACAAACTCGCCAGTCTCACTATAGGGATATTTCGCGTCGACCGTCTTGGGGATGACGATGTGGTCGGAGACGGTGAGGTAGCCGAAGCCCCATGCCTCCGCCTTCTCCGCGATCCGGCGGAGGATATCGGGCTTGGCCAAAGGGCCGCGGAACGGCGCGCTGACACCGAATTGCATGATGGTCTCCCAAAATTTTGCGTACCCGCCGATCCTAGCCCACGGCACGATCCCAATGCGAGTTGTCCGTTCTGAGGCGAGCGCCTAAGATTCGGCAAGCACTTGGGAGATATTGCATGCCCGACACCGAACAATTGGCGCGCGAAATCGCTGAACTCGAAAACGCCGCGAAGTCCTACGACGCGCAGCACGAGTTCATCGAAGATTTCTCCTATCCGGAAGGCACACAGATCGCCGTCAACTTCACGGCAGATTTCGACGCGATGCTGTTCCGCCGCTTTCTCGAGGAAACGCCGATGCAGCTGGCGCAGGGCGAGTTCGGCGGCCGGGTCGGCATCTGGCGCCTGATCGAACTGTTCGATTCGCATGACGTGAAGGCGACGATCTTTACCCCCGGCCGGATCTGCGAGCTGTATCCGCAGGCGCTGGTCGCCGCGCACAAGAGCGGACACGAGATCGCCGACCATATGTGGGAGCACCATGTCCCGAAGGACATGCAGCTCGAACACGACCACATCCAGAAATCGACCGCGGCGCTGGAGAAGATCGTCGGCAGGCGTCCGGTCGGCACGCGCAGCCGGCACACCCAGTCGCTGATGATCGAGGAAGGTTACATTTACAACTCGCATGGATCGGCCGCGCATCTGCCCTACTACGAGCGCGACGCGGACGGTGAGAACTGCCTGATCAACCTGCCCTTCCACTACGCCATCGACGACGCCATGTTCTTCAGCTTCGCCTGGTTGAGCAGCGAGAACGCGGCGCAGCGCATCACCGATCCGAACCGGGTATTCGATCTGTGGTGGGCGGCGTTCGAACAGCAATACCGGCAGGGCGGCTACCTCAACATCTGCCTGCACCCGTTCGTGTCCGGGCGCGCCATGCGGATCGAGATGCTCGACCGGCTCATCGCGCGCATGAAGACCCTGCCCGGTGTCTGGTTCCCGAGCTGCGAAGAGATGGCGCGCTACTGCCTCGACAAATTTCCAGCGAAGGGAATCTAAATTATGCCTTGGAAAGACGGCTACACGATTTCCGACGAGAAGACCTTATTCGACGACGACATCCGCTGGCCCGGCGGCAAGAGGATGTGCATGACCGTCATGCTCGACCTCAGCCTGGCCAGCGGACCGCAGGGGTTGACGGCGGCCGATCTGCGCAATTCCAGCGCCGCCTTCGGGCTGAACGAGGGGCTGGCGCAGGTCCGCGCGATCCTCAATCGCTTCGGCATCAAGGCGACAATTACCGTCCCGGCGGCGATGGCCAATATCATGACGGACTCGATCCTCGCCTTGCGCGACGACGGGCACGAGATCGCGGCGCAAGGCCTCAAGCACGAGGACGTCAGCCAGCTAAGCCGCGAGGATGAGCGGGCGCGGCTCGACATGACGACGAAGATATTGGAAAAACTGACGGGACAGCGGCCCGAGGGCTGGTTTTCCCTGCCGCGGCCGAACGACCCGTTCGCCGTCGGCACGGTCAGCGCCAACACGATGGACCTGCTGATCGAGGCCGGTTACCGCTATATGGGCAACGGGCTGTCGGACGACATTCCGCATTACTGGGTGACCGACTTCGACAGGAAGCGGGCGATCCTGACCCTGCCCTACTTCTATCACTTCGACGATCAGTTCTTCCTGATGTTCCCCAGGAAAGGCACCGGACTGGAGCACGCCGACACGCTGTTCGCCAACTGGAACGCGGAGTTCGACGCGCAGTACCGGCGCGGCCGCTACTTCAACATGACCCTGCACCCGCACGCGATCGGCTGGTGCAACCGTCTTAAACTGCTGGAGGATTTCCTCGCCCGCATCGACGGCCGGCCCAGCGTCTGGAACGCCACCGCCGGCGCGGTCGCGCGATACTGGGCGGACGCCTATCCGCAGCAGACCGCGCTGAAACTCGAACCCAGCGTGTGGAAGGATTATCCGGGCAGTTTAAGCTGACCGTCGGCCACACGAGCGTGCGTTCCGTATAGGGCAAAGGAAAAGGGCCGGTCGTTTCGACCGGCCCCTGAGCAATATCGGTATGGCCTCTAATTGGTGTCAGGCCGCCTTCCGACACCGTCTCATATAGCCCAGCCCCGCGAGCCCAATGCCGAATAGGGCGAGCGCACCGGGTTCCGGCACCGAAGAACTTGCCGTAGCCGAGAACGCAAGCACGTAGTCGCCTTCTCTGCCGTGGTCGCCGGTAAAACCGAAGTCCGAAAAGGCGGAAACCGCGAGATTGACCGTACCGCTCGCGCCAACCGTCCCCGTCAACAGCGACAGCAGGCCCGCGCCACCGTCATCGTTTGTGCCGATCAAAGCGCCCGCATCGTCGAAAAGTCCCAGGATCGTGTCGAAACCGGCGCTTGTGGTTTCCGCCTCGAAACTGGCGCCGGGCTGCAGCCCTGTAAAGCTCAGGAAATCGACGAGGTCGAAGGCCGCCCTATCGAATATAGCCAAACTATAGGTTCCACTGCTGGAATGGGACCCGTCAAAACTGAAATCCGAGAACGCGGACACGGCGACATTGATTTCGCCGGCTCCGTTGGCTACCCCCTCAATGCGCGAGCCCAAACCCGGCCCGCTATCGTCGTCCGTAAGAAGCAGTGTCGTGAAGGTGTTATCGGAAAACACGCCGAGTACCGTATCGACGCCGGGAGGGCTCCCTGAACCGTCGCTCGTCTCGGCGATGAAACTGGCGCCCACGGCCTGTCCGGTGATCGTGAACTGGTCGACCTCTCCAGCAACCAACGCATCGTCGGTCGAAAAAATCAAGGTCCCAACGATAGTTTGTGACAAGGACCCCTCGACACTCGTCGTTCCGGCGCCGAATATGTTCCTTGTGGCAAAGGTTTCGTTGACTTCCGAATCGGGTACGGCGAATGCCGTCCCGGATGCCAGGGTAAGCCCTACGGCAAGGATTGCGGTCGCAATTGCGTTGCCGCCCGTAATATTATTACAAAATATTCGCATGACCCGTGTCCTGTAGCCTGAATTTCAAGTGTTTCATGCAATATCTTTGCCAGCCACCAGAATACATAATTTTCAAAGGCTTACGATCGAACGCCGGTTCGCTTACGGTCGGATCTGTAAAGAATTCCGACACCGATCCGGCCAACCACCGGTCGCAGGCGCTTGAACCTTAAATATTTCAATGACTTCCAAATACTTTCTTCGATATCCCCGAATTGTAAAGTATTCCAACAGGTGCCGAGATGCGCGGCAAGGGCCCCGAATTTGAGTGGCGGCTTCGTGAACAGGCGTGACTTTGCCCGGGTAGGATTCCGCGCCACCTTACCGGGGTAAGCAATCCTGACATTTGGACCGGAACCGACCGATGCCGCTTAGATTCCTCCCGTCCCTCTGCTCGCTGATCCTAATCTTGGCGGCCGCGCCGGCGTCCGCGAGCGGCGACGCGCCATATACCGCATCCGACGCCGAAGTTCTTATACGCTCGGTCTTCACCCAGAACGCGTCCCTGCGCGGCACCGCTCTTCGAGCCATTGAAGCGCGTGGCAAAACCGACATGGTACCCGGGCTGATCCGCTTCCTGCGCTACGGCTACGACACGGAAGGCGTTCTGCAAACCCTCAAGAAGCTCACCGGGGCCGACCCCGGATCGAATTGGCCAGACTGGATGCTGTGGCAGGAGGCGCATCCGGAGATAAAGCCGTTCGAGGGCCATGACGGCTTCGTCGCCGACCAAATGGCGCGCATCGACGACAATTTCCGGTTGTTCCTGCGGCGCGGCATGAAGCATGACATCCGGCTGGAAGAGATCGTCTGGGGCGGCGTCGTCAAGGACGGCATCCCGGCCCTGACCGACCCGAAACTGATCGACCCCAAGCAAGCCGGCTATCTGAAACCGGACGAGCTGGTCTTCGGCGTCTCGATCGACGGCGACACGCGCGCCTATCCGCTGCGCTTCCTCGACTGGCACGAGATGTTCAACGACGTGATCGGCGGCAAGCCGGTCTCGCTCGCCTATTGCACCCTGTGCGGCTCCGGCATCCTGTTCGAAACCACCGTCAAGGGCCGTGACAAACCGTTCATATTCGGATCGTCCGGCTTCCTCTACCGGTCGAACAAGCTGATGTACGACAAGGAAACCAACTCGCTGTGGAACCAGTTCACCGGCCGTCCCGTGGTCGGCCCGCTGACCGGCTCCGGCATCGAGCTCAAGATCCTGCCCGTCGTCATCACGCGTTGGGACAAGTGGTACAAGGCGCATCCCGACAGCAAGGTGCTGTCGGAGGAAACCGGCTTCTACCGCGACTACCGCCCGGGCCGGCCCTACGCCGAATATTTCAACAGCCCGGACCTGATGTTCCCGGCCCTGGTCCGCGACAAGCGCCTGGCGCCGAAAGACTATGTCTACGCGGTGCGGGTGCTGGGCGCCGGCGGCAATTGGGTGGAGAAGGCCTGGCCGTTGACCGATTTCAATGGATACAAAGTCAAGAACGACCGTATCGGCGACAAGCGGGTCGTGCTGATCGGCGACGCCGCAAGCCGTACGGTCCGCGCCTACGAGGCGGGCGACCTGACGTTCACCGCAGACAAGGAGAAACGGGACCTTATTCACGCGGACGGCAAAATTTGGAAAATCACGGAACAGGCGCTAACCGGTCCCAATGGCCGGGCCCTCGGCCGCCTGTCCGGCCACATCGCCTACTGGTTCGCGTGGCAGGGGTACAAGCCCGAGGCCGAATTCTCAGGGGCGGCGCGGTAACCTGCATCCCCGGAAACACGCGTTCAGACGATCCGCCGGCACGCGACCACCGGTAAGTTGCGTAATTTGGTAGGCGCACGGGGACTCGAACCCCGGACCCGCTGATTAAGAGAATGTAGCCCAGACGTTCTAGGTAAATTAGTCTATTGTAATATCGCTTTATAATCCGTTACTTAGGCCCACGATCTAGCCCTTGTGGTTTACGGCATTTTAGCCTATTTTTTGGCGACTGCAAACTCACTGCCAACTCGGAGGGTTTGATCATGGCTAATCGACTAACGGAAAAGCGGATACGCGACGTGCGGTATGACCCAGCAAAAAGCTCCTTCGTTTGGGACGCCGGACGACCAGGTTTTGGCGTGAGGCTCTCAAAAACAGGCGTACGGTCCTTCGTCTTATGGACGAGAGTAGGAGGCAAGCCGAGGTTGCTCACCTTGGGCCGTTGGCCGGTTTTGAGTCTGGACCGTGCCCGGACGGCGGCGGCGCATGAGCTTGATGTCATCGACGCAGGCAAAGACGACTTGCTCACGCGCCGTGCCGCACGTCGGGAAACGATGACCATGGCCGCCGGGTGCGCGTGGTACCTAGAGACGCACATTCCGCGCCGTCAAGGTCTCGGAAAAATGGCGCCCCGGACGGCGACTGAATACCGGCGCCAGATTGCCCGTTATGTTTTGCCCGGAATCGGCCACCTTAAAATAGCGGCGGTCGAGCGCAAGGATATAGAGACTTTGCTGGACAAAATCGGATGGGACAAGCCAGCCCAATTTAGCCGCGTCCGCGCTTTGATCCGCGCCATGTTCAACATCTTTATGACCGAGGGATGGCGCGTCGAAGGGGCAAACCCCGCCGCGAGGATCGCCACGCCGACGGAACGCCCGTCACAGCGGGTTTTGACCGACGGCGAACAAGCGGGAATCCTGGCCGCACTTGCGAGGCTTGGCGACGACGCCCCAGGGCGAGCGCTGGTTTTGCTATTCGAGACAGGCGCACGTTTGAATGAGATTCGTTTGCTAGAGTGGAAGCACGTTGATGTGGACGCCAGCGAGCTTCATTTGCCTGCGACCAAAACGGGACCCCAGACCAGGGTGCTGACAGATAAAGCAAGGGCCGTTATCGCGAGCTGTCCTGAAATCAGCGGGAATCGGTTTGTCTTTTCGTCGCGGGCAGGGAGCCCTATCGGGGAACGCACGATCCGATCTCGGTTCCATAAGGCGGCACAGTTGGCCGGGATTGAGGGCATCCGGCCACATGATTTTCGGCGGACTATGATTGTTGATGCACTGGAAGCCGGTATACCGATCACACTGGTTGCCCGCATGGCGGGCCATAGCACAATCGCAATGACTAGCAGATACGCGGCGCACGAGACTAGCCAAGTCAAGGCCGCAGCCGAGCAACTGGCCGCTGCCCGCAAGGCGAAGCGCGGCGCCGATGTTCATGCCCTACAGTTTGGGAGGGCGCGGTCATGAGAGAATTTGACGCACCCGCGAAAATTCTCAGCGAGGACATGGAGGTTCACGGGGAAATTCTCGCGCACCCGCCCCGTTCTCCAAATCTGTTAATGAAGGCGTTCATCCAGAAAGCTGACCCGTTCAAACCGCAGCTAAAGCCGTGGGACTTCCCGCGGCACAACTGGCGAAAAAACGCACGCGAGGATTTTTACTTCAAGGCCGCGGTCCTCTTGGCGACGATGGCATTCGACGGCAAGGACGGGCACAGGCCGTTGACGGACGCTAAGGCCGTGGGATTGTGGCACGACCTCCTGACCGGGAAAAAACAACGCGGTGAGGACACTCTCCTTCGGATTTGGAAACGCCGAGACAGCGGATTCAAACAAAACGCTTGGACGCCGCCTGGAAAACGCTGGGCCGCGCCTGGAAAACGCTGGGCAGACGCGCCTTATCTGACCCGCGCCGACCACCTAAAGATGATCGCCACCTCAATCTTGGAGGCGGACCAACGCTTTTGCCGAGAGTCCAGGGGGACAACCAGGGGGCAAAAATAATTCCGGAAATGCCCTTTGGAATATCAGATAAAAGAGGCAACCTTGCTCGCACCGTAAATCATTCAGAGCGAGGCCCAGACCATGAGTGCGGAATTTCAGCCCGACCGCTATTACCGACCAAATGATGACGCTTTGCGGACGATCGCGAGCCCCGGAACGCTGGCCCAGTGGAGACATTTCGGGAACGGTCCCGCCTATCACAAGCTGAACCAAGGTCGCGGATCGAGAGTCCTGTATTCCGGCGCCGACTTGTTGGAATGGCTTCAACAAAAGCGCATCCCGGTTGGATCATGACGACAAATTAAAAAAACCGCCGGCACGGGATTGCACCGGCCGGCGGCAGAGATTGGATGTCATAAAGGAGTTCGACCGCCACCAGCCCGCAGAGGTTGGGACGGCAGCAGCAGCATAAGGATAGGTGCCAAATGCTTGATGATCATACCGATGATAGAAGCGACGCGCAAGCCCCGGA